>NZ_JBSFCF010000017.1:0-176579 GCF_053593335.1 Streptomyces sp. NPDC002324 | reverse complement strand
CGGGCCCACGGGGCTGCCGCACCTGGCCCACGGGGCTGCCGCACCTGGCCCACGGGGCTGCCGCACCTGGCCCACGGGGCTGCCGCACCTGGCCCACGGGGCTGCCGCACCTGGCCCACAGGGCCGCCGCACCTGGCCACAGGGCCGCCGCACGTGGCCCACGAGGCCGGCGCCCGGGCTTCAGTGGGAATACAGCGCCGTGCCCGATGCTGGCCGTCGCGCGTGACGGTCGGCGGGAGCGTCCCGGCCGATGCGGACACCGCGCCCGCCCGCGTGCCCCCCACCAGCCCGTCCCGGGCAGCCAGCGCATCCTCCACGGCCCTGCGGATCACGGCCCGCAGGCGGGAGGAAGAAGGAAGGAAACATGTTCTCCGCTCTGGGCTCGGCCCTTCACCGGCGAAGGATCGCCGTACTCCTCCTGTCCCTCCTGGTCACCGCCCTGGCCACGGTCTACGGCGGCACCGTGGCGGAGAAACTCTCCAACGGCCTCTCGGACTACGACGACCCGGGCGGCGCCAACGTCGCGGCCCGCGAGATCATCGAACGGGCCACGGGCAGCGACCCCCAGCAGGGCCACGTCCTGCTGGTACGCACCGACGAGCGGGTCGAGGCGACCACCGCCCCGCCGAAGGCGGTCACCGCCGCCGTGGCGCTGCTGCGCTCCCGCCCCGAGGTCGAGTCGGTCGTGGACTACACCTCCCCCGACGGCGCCGCGCTCATCGCCCGTGACGGGCACAGCACCGTGGTCGTGGGCTCCGTGGGGTCCCTGACGGACGCCGAGAGCGTACGGGCCGAGGCGGAGCTGCAGAAGGCCGTCGAGGACGATCCCGCCCTGCGCGGCCGCACCTGGCTCGGCGGCGCCACTCCCGGCCACGTCCAGGTCGCCGAGGTCTCGGACACCGATCTGACCCAGGCCGAACTCCTCGCCACCCCGGTGATCGTGGTGGTCCTCTTCGTGGTCTTCCGGGGTCTGGTCGCCGCCCTGATCCCCCTGCTGGGCGGCATCGTCTCGCTGCTGCTCACCATGGCGGGCCTGCGCGTCGCCACCGAGTTCACGAACGTCTCCACCGGCGCCATGAGCCTCGCCTTCGCCCTGGGGCTCGGCCTGTCCATCGACTTCGGCCTGCTGCTCGTCTCCCGCTACCGCGAGGAACTGGCGGAGCGGGGACCGGGCGCGGAGGCGGTGCTGCGCACCGTCGCCACCGCGGGCCGCACCGTACTGTTCAGCGCCCTCACGGTGGCCGCGGCACTCGCCGCGCTGACCGCGTTCCCGCAGCCCTATCTGCGGTCCATGGGCCTGGCCGGCGTCATCACCGTGGTGTCCGCCGCGCTGTTCGCCCTTCTCGGGCTGCCCCCGCTGCTGGCCGTCCTGGGCAGGCGGGTCAACTCCCTCGCCCCGCGCGGCTGGCAGCGTACGGCCGGTGCCGCGCGGGCCACCGAAGGACGCTGGTACCGCCTGGCGCAGACCGTGATGCGCCGCCCGGCGGTGTTCGCGCTGCTGGCCACGGCGGTGCTGCTGGTGATCGCCTCGCCGCTGCTGGGCGTCCGCTTCACCGGCGTGGACCCCACGCTCCTGCCCGAGGAGACCAGCGCGGGCAAGGTGGCCGCGGTGCTCGACGAGGAGTACGACTCCCGGGCCACCTCACCCCTGCAGATCGTCCTGGAGACCGGCGGCGCCCCGGACACCTCCCGGCTCGGCGACTACACGGAGCGGATCGGCGCCGTACCCGGCGTCGAAGCGGTGGGCACCCCCGTCGAACTGGACGACCGCCACTGGGAGATCGACGCCGTCCTCGCCGAGGACCCCCTGTCCGACACGTCCCTGGACGCCGTCGACGCCGTCCAGGACCTGGCCGCCCCGTACCCCGCCCGCCACACCGGCCGGACGGCGGACTTCCTGGCGCAGCGTCAGAGCATCGCCGACAGCCTGCCCCTGGCCGGCGGCATCCTGGTCGGAGTCACCCTGCTGCTGCTCTTCGCCTTCTCCGGCTCGGTGGTGCTGCCGCTGAAGGCCCTGCTGATGAACCTGCTGTCCACCGGCGCCGCGTTCGGCTTCCTGGTGTGGGTGTTCCAGGACGGCAATCTCGGATTCTCCGCGCAGACCGGGCTGGAGGCCACCACGCCCGTCCTGGTCTTCGCGCTCGCCTTCGGACTCTCCACGGACTACAACGTCTTCCTGCTGAGCCGGATCAAGGAGGCCCGGGCGCAGGGCCTGGACAACCGTGAGGCGGTGGCCCAGGGGCTGTCCCGCACCGGCGGGATCGTGACCTCGGCGGCCGTCCTGTTCTGTGTGCCGGTGGGCGCGCTGGCGATGTCCCGGCTGGTGTTCATCCAGGAACTGGGCCTGGGCGCGGCGTTCGCCGTCCTCATCGACGCGACCGTGGTCCGCGCCTTCCTCGTCCCCTCCCTCATGGCCCTCCTCGGCGCCGCCAACTGGTGGGCCCCGTCCCCCCTGCGCGCCCTGCACCGCGCTCTCCGCCTCGACCGGATGGAACACTCCCCCGCCCCCGCCCCCGATTCCGCCCCCGCCCCCGCTCCGGCTCCGGAGGCTCCGGACAAGACCTCCGCACCCGTCGCCTGACGGTTAGCGGCCGGGCGGCGCGACTCGGGTCCGGGGCCGTAGGAGGCCCCGGACCCGAGCGCCTCGTGATCAGCGAAGAACCCACGCGTCCACGACGACGAAAGGCCGCCCGCCCCATGCCGAAGGTCACCGAGGCCCATCGAAACGCCCGTCGCCGGCAGATCCTGGACGCCGCCCGCTCCGTGTTCGCCGAGAAGGGGTTCGTGCGGGCCTCCACCGGCGACATCGTCGCGCGGTCCCGGCTGTCCAGCGGGGCGATCTACAGCTACTTCCCGAGCAAGGACCATCTCGTGCGGGCGGTGTGTGAGGACACCATCCACCGGGCGCTGGACCACGTCACCTCGCCGGACCTGTCCGCGTCGCCGGAGCGCGTCCACGCCACCGGCGACGGGCGGGAGCACGCGCGGCTCATGGCGCAGATCTGGGGCGAGGCGGCGGTCTCCCCGGGCCTGGCGGAACAGGTCCGCCGCCATCTGGCCACCGCCCACGCGAAGGCCGCCGACCTCATCCGCGACGAACGCACCGGGCACGGACTCTCCGACGACCCGCACGCCACCGGCGCGGCGAACGTGCTCCTGGCCCTCCTCACCGGATACACCCTGCGCCTGGCCATGGGCGACGACGCCGACCCCGACGAGTTCGGCCGGGCGATCCACACGCTCATCAAGACGCCCTGACGGCCGGTGCGGGGCCCCACCCGGACCCCTCGTGACAAACTGGGTGGCCGTACGACGTCCCCGCCCCGCCCCGAACCGATCCGATCCGATCCTCCGAGGTTGTCCCGTGACCAAGCCCGTGGCCCGCGAGCCGCTGCGCCGTAATTCGCGGTCCAACCGGGCGCGCATCCTGGCCACGGCCCGTGAGGAGCTGGGCCGCGACCCCGACATCACGCTGGAGGAACTGGCGCGGGCCGCCGGGGTCGTGCGGCGCACCCTCTTCGGTCACTTCCCGGGGCGGGCGGCGTTGCTGGAGGCCCTCGCCGAGGAGGCCGCCGAGACACTGCGGACCACGGTGGCGGCCGGACCGGATCCGACGGAACCGGCGGAGCGGGCGCTCGCGCAGTTCGTGTTCTCCCTGTGGCCGGTGGGGGACCGCTACCGCATGCTGCTGGCGCTGGCCCGGCGGGACCTCGGCTCCGAGCGCGTCGCCGAGGTGCTGGCACCGGCCCGTGCGGCCGCCGCGACCATTCTGGAGCGGGGGCAACGGGACGGGGTCTTCCACTCCCACCTGCCACCCGCCGTGCAGAGCGCCGGCCTGGAGGCGATGCACGTCGCCCTCCTGGAGGCCGTCAACACCGGCGCGCTGGAGGACGACGGGCGCCTGATCGCCACCGCCACCCTCATCGCGGCCGGCGTCCCCGAGAAGCGGGCGAGCGCGGTGGTCGAGGAGGTCGCGGCACAGACGTTCGTCGGCCCGGTCCCGGTCGAGGACGCCTGAGGCCGCGAGCCCTGCCCTGCCCCATCTCGTCCCAGGAGGCCTGACGCGGCCGCCGTTCGCCCGGATGTGAGTGCCCGTCAGGAGTTTTCGGCAGGGGCGACCGGGTTTCGTCCGCGGCGCCCCGGTCACCCGCATGCCGTCGGACCGCCGGCCTTCGCGGCGGCGGTGTCGGGCGCGACCCCGACGGCGACCAGGGCGGCGACGGCGGCGCCCGTGCCGTCGTCGGACCACACGCCGCGGTCGACGCAGTCGAGCAGGGTGAGCAGCTGGGCCTCGACGGCCCGGCCGAGCGGACCGGGCGGGAGAGTGGTCGGGAAGGTGCCCTGCCGCTGACCCTCGGCGAGGACACGGGTGACCGAGTCACGCAACGGGGCCAGCAGTTCGTCGACGCGG
Source organism: Streptomyces sp. NPDC002324 (assembly GCF_053593335.1). NCBI lineage: Bacteria > Bacillati > Actinomycetota > Actinomycetes > Kitasatosporales > Streptomycetaceae > Streptomyces > Streptomyces sp. NPDC002324. Next base: position 172,168 of record NZ_JBSFCF010000017.1, on the reverse strand, counting down.
TCGGCGCCGAGCCCCTGGCGGACCGGCCGGACGAGAGAGCGGAACCGGTCGCCGATCGGCCACACGGCGAGGACGAGCCGTGCCAGGTCGGCCGCTGCGTCCCCGGTCGTGGCCGGGATGCCCAGGACCGCGAGCCGGAGCGCCTCCGCGGCCTCCGCCGCCAGCCCCTCGACCAGCGCGGCGCGGCCCGGGAAGTGGGCGTGGACGGTGCGCCGGGCGACACCGGCGGCCCGGGCGATGTCTTCGAGACGGCTGCCGGGGTCCCGGGTCAGCTCCCGCCGGGCCGCCTCCAGGATCCGGGCGCGGGTGGCGCGTGCGTCACGGCGCCGTGCCGGGAGGGGCGTCGGGCGCGATGGCTGGGCGGGCCGGGCGGTCACACGGCACCTCGGAGGGGACGGGGAGGGGGGCACCTCGATAGTTGCACACTGGTGGGCAATAAACTAACCTGCACATCGATGGGCAATTAAGTGATGCCGCCCGTCCTCCCCGTCCCCCTAGGAGCTTTCGATGCCCTTCCTCGCGACCACCCCCGTGGAGAAGACGACCGGGCCGTACGCACGGCGCTGGTGGGCGCTGCTCGTGCTGTGCCTGAGCCTGCTGATCGTGGTGATGGCGAACACGTCACTGATCGTGGCCGCCCCCGACATGACCACCGACCTGGGCCTGAGCAGCAGTGACCTGCAGTGGGTCGTGGACGGCTACACCGTCCCGTACGCGGCCCTGATGCTGGTCCTGGGCTCGATCGGCGACAAGTACAGCCGTCGCGGGGCGCTGGTCACCGGTCTGGTGATCTTCGCGGGCGGTTCGGTGATGGGCAGCCTGGTCGATGAGACCGCGCTGGTCGTCGCGGCCCGCGCGATCATGGGCGTCGGGGCCGCGGTCGTGATGCCGGCCACCCTGTCGCTGCTGGTCGCGACCTTCCCCCGGAGCGAGCGGGTCAAGGCCATCACCGCCTGGACCGCCACCTCCGGCCTGGCGATCGCCGTCGGCCCGCTGGTCGCCGGCTGGCTGCTGGAGGACCACGCCTGGGGCTCGACCTTCCTGATCAACGTGCCCATCGCCGTGGCCGCCGTCGTCGGCGCGCTCGCCCTGGTGCCGCCGTCGAAGGCGGAGGGCATGGGCCGGATCGACTACGTCGGCGGTCTGCTGTCGATCGTCTCCGTCGGCTCCCTGGTGTACGCGGCCATCGAGGGCCCGCACTTCGGCTGGGGCGCCGGCCCCGTCACCGCGGCCGTGGTCGCCGGTGCCGGTCTGGTCGCCTTCGTCGCCTGGGAGCTGCGCCACCCGCACCCGATGCTGGACGTCCGCAGGTTCGCGCTGCGGCCCTTCAGCGGCTCGATGCTCGCGGTGCTGTTCTTCTTCTTCGGCACGTTCGGCGCGATCTACTACTCCACCCAGTTCCTGCAGTTCGTCCTCGGCTACGACGCCCTGGACACGGGTGTACGGCTGCTGCCCCTGGCCGGCGCGGTCTTCCTCGGCGCCGTGGTGACCGGGAAGCTCACACCGAAGCTGGGCGTGAAGGCCATGGTCGTGACCGGCATGGTCGTCGGCACGGCGGGCGTGTTCCTGCTCACCCGGATCGACGAGGGCTCGACGTACGTCGACTTCCTGGCGCCGATGATGATGCTCGGCTTCGCGATCGGGCTGAGCGTCTCGCCGGCCACCGACACGATCATGGACTCCTTCCCCGAGTCCGAGCTGGGTGTCGGCGGCGGCGCCAACGACACCGCGCTGGAGCTGGGCGGCGCGCTGGGCATCGCGGTGCTGGGCTCGCTGCTCGGCACGGCCTACCGGGACGAGCTGACCGACCTGGTCGGCAACCGGCTGCCGGTGGCCGCGATGGAGACCGCGCAGGACTCGGTGGGCGGCGGACTGGCCGTCGCCGAGCGCGTCGCCCAGGACCCCTCCGCCGGTCCCCGGCAGGCCCAGGCGATCGTGGACGCCGTCCACCAGGCCTTCGCCCACGGCGTCGCCCAGACCAGCCTCGTCGGCGGGATCATCATGGCCGTCGGCACGGTGATCGTCCTCGCGGTCCTGCCGGGCCGCCGCGCGTTCGGCGGGAAGGCCGAGCAGGAGGCCGAGGCGGCGACGGGCGAGAAGCGCGCGCCGGAGCACGCCGAAGCCGTGCGGTAGAGCGGCCTGCCTGCCGGCCGCGCCCGGTCAGGGCGCGGCCGGCAGCCCCAGTCGCACCGCGGCGAGCCGGAGCGCCTCGACCAGGGCCGACGTCCGGGGCTGCGGGCCGGACGGCGAGGCCGGCCAGACCGCCGCGATGCGGCGATGACCGGCGACCGGGACCGTCGGGAGGGCCACGGTCTGCGGCGGGGCGTCGGTCAGGGCGAGCGTGGGGACGACGGCCGCGCCGAGGCCCGCCCGGACCAAGGCGAGGGCCGTCGGGAACTCCAGGGCGGTGTGCGCGCGGCGCGGGGTGAAGGCGTACTGGGCGGAGATACGGGCCAGGGCGCGACCGCAGGCGGTTCCGGGCGGGGCGGTGACCCAGGGGCGCCCGGCCAGATCACTGACCGAACGGGGCGGCGGCGACCAGTCGGCGGGAGTGATCACCCGGTACGCGTCGTCGGCGACCGGCGCGGACGCCAGGTCGCGCCACTGCTCGTCCGGGTCGGGATCGTCGCCGTCGTACTCGACGACCAGCAGGTCCAGCCCTCCGGTGCGCAGATCGCGCAGGGCCTCGGCGCCCTCCGCCTCCACCACCCGCGGTTCCAGCCCCGGATGGGTGCGGGCGAGGGCGCCGAGGGCGGGGACGAGCAGATGGCACACCGCGGAGGAGAACGCGGCGACCGTCACCGGCCCCGTCGAACGGCCGGTCAGCTCGGCCAGCTCCCGGCGGGCCTCGGCCAGTTCCCGCTCGATGCGCTCGGCCCGCGCCGCCAGCAACCGCCCCGCCGGGGTCAGCCCCGCCCGGCGCCGCGAACGGTCCACCAGCGGCTGCCCCACCTCCCGCTCCAGCCGCGCCAGATGCTGCGACACGGCCGAGGGCGTCAGATGCAGCACCTTCGCCGCGTCCACCACCCCACCGCGCAACGCCACCGCACGCAGGACGCGCAGCCGGCGAGGATCCAGTTCCATAAGCCGCACTGTAGTGCCGCTTCAGTAAATCTTGCTTGTGGTGAAGTGGTACTGCAGGGAGGATCAGGGCATGAGCGAGCACAGCGATGACCAGGGCGGAAGCGCCGTACGGCACGGCGACGGTGACCGGAGCGGGGCCGGCGGGCAGTGGCGGATCCGGTTCGACGCCGAGGTGGTCTTCGGCAACGGCGGCGGGCTGGAGACCCGGGGTTTCCTGCTGGACGTGGCGGACGCGGAGATCGGTGACGGCGAACTGGCCGAGCTGTTCGTCCGCCACCTCGGACTGCTCATGGTCGACAAGGTGCACATCAGGAGCCGGGAAGCGGTGCGGGAGCCGCACAAGGGGTCGCGGGGCGTGACGGACACCGCCGGCGTGCCGCGCGAGCCCGTACGGGGGGAGGGCGCCCGCCGGATCGTCGACCTGAGCCACACCATCCGGCACGGCATGACCACCTACCCCGGGCTCCCCGGCCCCGAGATCGGCGAGCACCTCACCCGGCACGCCTCACGGGAGGTCTACGCGCCCGGCACCGAGTTCGCCATCGGCCGTATCTCGATGGTGTCCAACACCGGCACCTACCTCGACAGCCCCTTCCACCGCTTCGGCGCCGGACACGACCTCGCCGCGCTGCCGATCGACAGCTTCACCGACCTCGACGGCGTCGTCGTACGCGTCCAGGACACCGGGAGCCGGGCCGTGGACCGGGAGGCGCTGCTGCCGTACGACGTCTCGGGGCGGGCCGTGCTGATCCACACCGGCTGGGACCGGCACTGGGGCACGGACCGGTACGGGCACGGCCACCCCTACCTCACCGCCGGCGCCGTCGCACTGCTCGTCGAGCGGGGCGCCGCCCTCGTCGGCATCGACTCCCTCAACATCGACGACACCGACGACGGCACCCGCCCCGCCCACACCGGCCTGCTCGCCGCCGGCATCCCCGTGGTGGAACACCTGCGGGGCCTGGACCGACTGCCCCCGCGGGGCTTCCGGTTCCACGCCGCGCCCCCGGCCGTCGAGGGCATGGGCACGTTCCCGGTACGGGCGTACGCCCTCCTCGACGACGGGCCCGGCGCGGACCCTGCCTAGGCTGCCCCCATGACCGATCTCGACATCAGGCGCCTGGACGCCACCGCGAGCGACGAGGACCTCGAAGCCTGGCGGTACGTCCACAACACGATCATCCCCCCGCATCAGCTCTCGCTCGACGACGTCCGGCAGCGGGCCGCGCGCAACGACCTGGAACTCGCGTACGCCGACGGCGTTGTCGTGGGCAACTCCACGGTCCGCCCTCCCGGCCCGGACACGGCGACGGCCATGGTCATCGCGCGCGTGCTCGCCGAACACCGCGGGCGCGGATTCGGCGAGCGCTTGTACGAGCGGGCGGTGCGGCGGGCGCGGGAGCTGGACGCCCGGGTGATCGAGACCTGTGTCCTCGCGTCCAACGAGGACGGCCTGCGGTTCGCGCTCGGCCACGGTTTCGTCGAGACCGAGCGCTACCTGCTGGACGGGGACACGATCCCGTACATCGACCTCCGGCTCCGGGAGACGGTGGCGGACGACACCCCCTAGCGCGCCCCTAGAGCTTCCCCGCGATGTCCATTGCGGCCACGTAGCCGAACGTCATCGCGGGCCCGATCGTCGACCCGGCGCCCGCGTAACTGCGGCCCATCACGGCGGCGCTGGCGTTGCCCGCCGCGTACAGACCGGCGATCACCGTGCCGTCCGGGCGCAGGACGCGGGCGCGGGCGTCGGTGAGGAGGCCGCCCTTGGTGCCGAGGTCGCCCGGGACGATGCGCAGGGCGTAGTAGGGCGGCAGCCACAAGGGCGCCAGGCAGGAGTTGGGGTGCACGGACGGGTCCGTGTAGTAGTGGTCGTACGCGCTGTCGCCCCGCCCGAAGTCCGTGTCGTCCCCCTGCCGGGCAAGGGAGTTGAAGCGGTCGACGGTGGAACGCAGGGCGGCGGCGGGGACACCGATCGCACCGGCCAGCGCGTCGATCGTCCACGCCTTGTGGGCGGCCCCGGCGTCGTACCACTCGTCCGGGAACGGGAAGGTCGGCACGATGTCCTTGAACAGGTACCGGTTGCGGTAGTTCTGGTCGACGATCAGCCAGGCCGGGATGTGCGAGGCGGACGACGTGTCCTTCTCGTACATCGTGTGGACGACGTCGCTGTACGGCCCCGCCTCGTTGACGAACCGCGCACCGGCCCCGTTGACCAACAGCCCACCGGGCAGGGTGCGTTCGGCGAGACAGAACCAGGCCTGCCCCGGGGTGTCGATCGCGGGCCCCCACCAGGCGTCGTCCATCAGCGCGAGATCGGCACCGGCCCGCTGACCCGCCCGGATCCCGTCCCCGGTGTTCTCCTTCGCCCCCACCGTCCACCGCGTCCCGACCGGCTGCTCCTGGTACTGCGCCCGCATGGCCGCGTTGTGCTCGAAGCCGCCGGAGCCGACGACGACACCCTTGCGGGCGCGGACCAGGCCGGTGGAGCCGTTCCTGGTCACGACCGCCCCCGCCACGGCCCCGTTCTCCATGTACAGGTCCGTCAGCGGGGTGTTCAGCCACACCGGCACACCGGCGCCGAGCAGTCCGGCCCGCAGCCCGCCCGCGAGCGCCTGGCCCATGGTGAGCGGCTTCTGCCCGAGCAGCGCGGCCTTCGTCCCCCGGGCCAGGCACTCGGTCGCGACGGCCAGCCCCTTCGCGCTCACGGTGGTCAGCGCGAGCCACTTGTAGTCGGCGCTGAACACCACCATCCCGGCCGGCGTCGCCAGATAGGCGGGGTTGAGCCGGGCCAGCTCCTCGCCCAGCAGGTTCCCGTCGAACTGGTCCGGTTCGACGGACCGCCCGTTCGGCAGCCCGCCCGGCAGCTCCGGGTAGTAGTCGCTGTACCCCTCCATCCACCGGAACCTCAGCGGGCTGTTGGCCATGACGAACGACAGCATGGCGGGCCCGTGGTCGAGGAAGGCCTTCTGCCGGTCGGCGGGCACCTCGTCACCGACCACGGCCGCGAGGTACTGCGCCGCCTTGGCGGGTGTGTCCGGCACCCCCGCCGCCTTGATCACGCTGTTGTTGGGCAGCCAGATCCCTGCCCCCGACCGCGCCGCCGACCCCCCGAACGTCGGCGCCTTCTCCACGACGACACAACTCAGCCCCTGCTTCGCCGCCGTGAGCGCGGCGGTCATCCCGGCCGCGCCGGAGCCGACGACGACCACGTCGTAGGTGCCGAGGACCGGCGGGGCGGCGGCCGCGGCCGGACTCCCCACGACCCCACCGGCCGCCACGGCGGCTCCCGCCCCCGCGGCCGTACCGAGCACCCGCCGCCGACTGGGGCCGGCCTCCGCCCCCGTACGTCTCTCAGGATCCGCGCTCTTGGACATGCCGGACGCTCCAGCCTCACGAAGGGACGGTGGCCGTGCTGCCGCCCCGGCGGCGACGGTCCCGTTCGCGCCGGGCGGTGTGCGGAGCCTCGAATCTGACGGGCAGGGGTGGTGAAGTCAAGACGTGTACTGACGCTTCATCAGATTCTGCTGCTCAGGCCCTGCTTGGGCCCTGCTCAGGCCCCATTTGACCTGCGTATTCGTTTCGCGGGGTAGGCGCGCGGGAAATGTTCGGGCAGCGTGGTCCCGGTCTGCGGACCGAGGGAGGGGGACGCTGTGCATGACCTCGTACGGACGCCGGACCACGTCCGGACGGCCGACGGGCGTCGGTTGCGGGTCGAGTGCGCGGGGGATCCGGGCGGACGGCCGGTGTTCCTGTTGCACGGCATGCCCGGGAGCAGGGTGGGACCGAGACCACGGTCCATCTTCCTCTACCACCGCGGCGCCCGACTGATCAGCTACGACCGCCCCGGGTACGGAGGTTCGGACCGGCGACCGGGACGACGGGTCGCGGATGTCGTGGGGGACGTCGAAGTGGTCGCCGACGCGCTGGGGCTGGACCGCTTCGCCGTCGTGGGCCGGTCCGGCGGGGCACCGCACGCGCTGGCCTGTGCCGCTCTGCTGCCCCACCGGGTGACCAGGGCCGCCGCACTCGTGACGCTCGCGCCGCAGGACGCGGAGGGACTCGACTGGTTCGCCGGCATGGCCCCGCACAACGTCCGTGAGTTCCGCTCGGTGCTCACCGACCCCCGGGGCTTCGTCGCCCAGCTCATTCCCCGGTCGGCCGCCATCCGGTCCGACCCCGCCCGGCTGCTCGACGAACTGCGCGGCGACCTCACCGACGAGGACCGGGCCATCGTCTCGGACAACGGCATCCGGTCGATGCTGCTGCGCAACTACCACGAGGCGCTGCGGACCTCGCCCTACGGCTGGATCGACGACGCGCTCGCGCTGACCGGCCCCTGGGGTTTCGACCCGGCGGGGATCCGGGTCCCCGTCCTGCTCTGGCACGCCGGAAAGGACGTCTTCACCCCCTCCGCCCACTCCTCCTGGCTCGCCGACCGCATCCCCGGCGCGGTCACCGTCTACGAACCCGCCGCCGCCCACTTCGCCGCGATCCGGGCCCTGCCGGGCGTCCTGAGCTGGCTCCTCACCGCCACGGAGCCGGCGGCGGCGTGAACGGGCCGCTCGCGCGGTCCGCCGTGACGCGAAGAGGCGCGCCCCCTCACACGGCCAGCGGCTCCAGGTCCCGGTACACCCGCCGCCGCTGACCCACCAGACGCGTGATCCCGTTGCCCTCGCCCAGCTTCTGGCCGAGCCGGCGCAGCTCCGCGAGGGTCGCCTCGCGCAGGCGCTGGGCCTCCTCCTCACGGCCCAGGGCACGCAGTGTCAACGCGGAGTTGCTGACGACGGCGAGGGTCTCGGGGTGCTGGGGGCCGAGGAGGGATTTCAGGACGTTGCGGGCCGGCTCCTCCAGGGCCCAGGCCTCCTCCGGACGGCCCTTCTCCGCCAGTACGTTGGCGTGGTTCGCGCGGGCGAAGAGGGTGTGGGGGTGCTCCTCGCCGAGTCCCGCCGCCATGCGCTCCGTGACCTGCTGGAACACCTCCTCGGCCTCCTCGGCGTCCCCGCAGGCCCACAGATAGATGCCGAGGTTGTTGAGCGCGGCCTGCGTGTAGGGGTGTTCCCTGCCCGGCACCTGCACATAGTGCTCCAGCACGCTGCGGACCGTCTCGCGCGCCCGGTCCGGCTCGTCGGCGGCGTACAGGTCGGCCGCCAGGTTCAGCTCGCAGGCGAGCGAGTCGGGGATCGGCTCCGGGTACTTGTCCCTCGTGTACTGGGTCCGGTACTGGGTGAGTGTCGCCCGGGTCAGCCGATGCGCGTCCACGAACTGGCCCGCCCGCCTCAGCGACACCGCGAGCGACTTGGCGCAGCTGAGCGTGCCGGGGAAGTCCTTGCCGAGGATCCGCTTGTGGATCTCGTACGCCTCGGACAGGACCGCCACCGAGTCGGTGTAGCGGCCGACCTCGCGCAGATCGCGGCCGAGCCCCTGCGCCGAGATCAGCGTGTAGGGATGGTCGGGCCCGAGAACCTCCCGGCGACGGGTGTAGGTGTCCTGGTCGACGTCGCGGGCCTCGTCGTAGTGACCGACCATGCGCAGCGCGAGCGCGAGGTTGTTCGCGGCGTTGAGCGTCCGGCCGTGCGACTCGTGGAAGATCTGGCTGAACCCCTGGTGGGCCTCGCGGGCCAGCTTCACCGCCTTGGTGTATTCGCCGAGGGCGGCGAGGTCGCTGGCGAGGCTGGAGGTGGTGACGTAGGTGTGGGGATGGGTGGGGCCCAGCACCCTCAGCTGCCGCTCGCGCACCTCCTCGTCGATGTCGCGTGCCTCCACGAAGCGCCCCTGTGTGCGCAGCACGTTGGCGAGCTGGCCGTGCAGGTACATGTACTGCATGTCGTCCTCGCCGAGCGTCTCCTTCCAGTACGCCAGCAGGTCCTCGGCGAGTCTGCGCGCCCCGGGGAAGTCGCCGCGCTTCCACAGGTAGCGGACCCGGTCGATGAGCAGCCGACGGGGTTCGACCTCGTGGCAGTCGCGCAGCTCGGAGGCGTTCAGATGCGGCCAGATGATGGCGAAGCGGGGCCAGGTCTCGGCATCGTCGATGGGTTCGTCCCCGGGCGGACGGGCACCGACGAGCATCGTGTGGACCACGTGCCGGGCCTGCCGCTGCTCCTCCTCGGTGAGCCGGGAGCGGATCACGGCCTGCACCAGACGGTGGACCTGGATGCTGGTGCTGGCCTGGTCGACCTTGGCGAGGGCGAAGCGGCCGATCTCCCGGATGACCCGGCCCAGCATCAGGCTCTCCTGCAGACTCGGGTCGACCTTCTTCAGCTCGTCGAGCATCTCCCGGCTGTACAGCAGGTGCGAGGAGATCGGTTCGGGGGCCATGAAGGCGCACAGCTGCAGCAGCCGCACCGAGGCGGGCGAGCGTTCCCGCAGCCGGGTGATGGAGATGTTCCAGGTCGCCGCCACCGTCTGCGGGTAGTCGGCGGGCTGGTTGAGGTCGAGGACACCGGTGGTCTGCTCGTTCAGCTGGCGCAGGTACTCCTCGATGGGAGTGGCCGTCTCGGCGAGCCAGGCGGCGGCCTGCTCCACCGCCAGCGGCAGATCGCCGACCGCCTCCGCCACCCGGTCCGCCTCGTCGGCGCTCAGTCCGGGGGCGCGCCGCGACAGGTGCTCGACGCTCTCGTGCCGGGGGAAGACGTCGACGGGCAGCGAGGTGCCCCGTTGCTCCCAGGTCTGGTTGCGGGAGGTGACGAGGAGGTGACCGCCGCCGCCCTGCGGAAAGAACCTGGTCAGCTCCTCGGGGTTGTCGGCGTTGTCGAAGACCAGGATCCAGCGCTTGGTCGGCACCCCCTCGGAGAGCATCCGTACGGTCTCCTGGCTGACCAGTGTCATGTCGTCGCCGCCGGGCGCGTGGATCCGCGCGCCGAGTTCGGCGAGGGCGGAGGTGACGCCGTCACCGTGCTCGGCGGAGATCCACCACACGAGGTCGTAGTCGGCCATGAACCGGTGCACGTACTCCAGCGCGACCTGGGTCTTGCCGACGCCACCGAGACCGAACAGGGTCTTGGGCTGGCTCCCCACGGCCGACACCCCGCCCCGCAGCTGTTCACGCAGCTCGTCCAGGATGCGGCTGCGGCCGGTGAAGGTGGTGTTGCGCTGCGGCGCGTTCCACACGGTCGGCGCGCTGCCCGGGAAGCGGGGTTCCACGACCACGAGGTCGTCGGGCCGCTCCGGCAGCTTCAGCGCGCCGAGCAGGGCGGAGACGCACTGGCCGGCGTCGAACCGGTAGAGGTCCACCGGCTCGTGGTCGACGTAGGCGTCGGGGAATCGGACCTCGTCCACGCGCAGCGGCACCGTGGCGGCGCGGGGCATCGCCAGGGCGGTGTCGGCCAGCGAGCGCCAGACCGACTGGGCGTGCCGGGACTTCTGGAAGGCGTGGGACACCAGCAGCAGGGCGCGCGTGGCGGTGTCCAGGCGCTCCGGGGGGCCGGTGGACACGTCGTGCAGGGTGACGTTGCACCCGGCCTGCCGGAGGACGGCCTCCACCCAGTCCGCCCACATCCGGTTCTCCGCCGCGTACACGATGAGGATGTCCGTCATCGGCTGCCGTCGGGTGAACGCCTCCAGACAGCGCTGCCGCACCGGTTCGGGGATCGGCGGCAGCGCGGTGACCTCGCCGTCGGAGATCACCTTCGTCAGCCTTTCGAAGGCGGACAGCAGGGAGTTGGCGATGTTGCTCTTGTCGCCGACGGTCGCGAGCGTCTCCTCGTAGGCGTAGAACGGGACGTACGGAATCTCCATCGCGCCCCAGTAGGCGTCCTGTTGCTCGGCGCCGAGCTCCTCGCCGTCGAGGCCCCTGGGCAGCCCCTCGAACCGCAGCCGTGCCAGGGCCCGGCCCGCGTCGACCTTCCGCTTCTCGCCCTCGTCGATGCGCATCAGCACCGGCAGCACCCTGATCCGCCGTTTGTGCTGGCCGCCCTCGACGCTGCGGGCCACGGCGGCGGCCCCGTCCAGGGACTGACCGCTGAGCGTGAAGCAGTCGACGAGCACGTCGGGCATCTGGATGGTGCAGATGTCCGCGCTGTCCGACAGACCGGTGCGGCTGTCGATGAGGACGTAGTCGTAGGACCCCTTCATGTCCTCGCGCAGCGCGTCCAGGAACTGACCGCCGCCCAGCCGCTCGTAGAAGTTGTCCCACTCGAACGACGACACGGTCGCCGAGTACTCCCGGTTCCGCCGGCCGGCCGAGAGGAAGTCGAGCGAGCCGCCCTCGGGGAAGGACAGTCCGAGCCGCTCGGGGCCGAGGGACACGGCGTGCTGCTCGACCCGGGCGTAGTCCCGGTGCCAGGGTCCGCTGCGCGGGCCTCCGGTGGTCGCGGCCCAGCAGTACTCGGTGATCATGTCGAGGACGCCGGTGGTGGACGCGAGGACGCTCGGATCGAGGAACGGCTGGAAGAAGCGGTCCAGGCCCGGTGCCTCCAGGTCCCAGTCGACGGCCAGGACCCGCTTGCCGTTGGCGGCCAGGATCCAGGCCGCGTTGGCCAGGGCCATCGTGCGGCCCGTACCGCCCTTGTACGAGTAGAAGGTGATGATGCGTCCGTCCTTACGGGCCGTCATGCTTCTCCTCCGTGGTCGGAATCCGCATCGGGGTAGGTCGGATCGGCGAGACTCAGCCGGGGCCTCGGGGTGACCGGGCCGGGGGGCGGGTGGGCCTTCGCGTGTTTGAGGAACTGCCGGGTCGCCTGGGCCACGACCACCGGCAGAATCTCGGTGAACTGCTTCAGCGTCGGTACGCCGTTGACCGCCGCCCAGCACTTGGCGCGGCGCCCCCGCTCCAGGATCACCGGCAGGGTGTCCTCCAGCTCCTCCTTCAGCCGCTCGCCCTGTTCACCGCGGCACTGGAGGTCGAGGCGGTTCCAGGGGACGATCACACCGACCCACGGGTGCGCGGCCGAGTCGAACGTCTTGAGCCGGTGGCGCCGGTCCCGGTCGAGCAGAGCCCAGCGGTCGAGCAGCAGGATGCCCGGATGGGGTTCGAGCGGCTGCCCGGTGCCGTCGGCCTCGATGTCGGCCGGGGTGAGACCGTCGGTGCCGGGGTCCGGGAGATCGAAGTCCGACACGGTGATCCGGTAGTCGAGGGACCGGATCAGTTCCTCGGCGAGCGCCGACAGCGGTCGCCGCGACTCGCTGTGGTACGGGTTCCACTCCGTGGCGTCCTCGCCGTAGGGGATGGCGTCACGGCCTTCCGGGACCGAACTCCGGCTGGGCGCGGCCACGGTGAGGTGGATACGGCGTGGCCCCTCGCCGTGCGGCCGGAACGCGCTGTGCGTGGACTCGTAGGGCCGGGGCCGGCTCGACGGCAGCGGGGTGTTCTCGGCGACCTGCACGATCCGCTGGGCGAGACCGAACACGATCTCCTCGTACTCGTCCCGCAGCCGTTTGAGTTTGATCAGCCCGTAGATCCCGTACGACGAGTAGCGCTCCCCGTACTGGGAGCGCTCGACCTGGATCTGTCGCACGGACTCGGGGAGGTTTTCGAGATCCATGCTCGTCCACAGGGCCGGGACGATGGCCGGGATGTCACCGAGTCCCGCGTTGCGGGCCTCGCGTATGCGCTCGTCGAAGGCGAACCACTCGCGGCCGCAGTTGTCGCTGGAGAAATAGCGGGGTGAGTACAGCGGGACGAACACCCGGCAGTGCGCGAGGTTCTCACTGAGCCGGTCGGGCCAGCCCTCCCCGGACCGCATCTCCCGGTCCAGGAATCCCGCGGGCGTCCCCCGCGGATGAGCGGTGAGGGCCAGGACGTCCGCGCACAGATCCTTGTAGAGCAGGTGCACCCAGTGGTCGGGATCGCCGCTGTCGGGCCCCGAAGGCGGTGTGTGCGCGTAACTGAGAAAGAAGTACGGCCGATTGTCCGGAGCCCGCCCCCGCGCAGATGTGTCCACACGCCCCCGCCTTTCGATGCCTCGTGCCCCCGCCCAGGCGCCCTCCAGCCGGAACCAACAATGTGCCCGATCAACCCCCGGGCACATGGCTCGTTTCACGTCATTTCAGAGCGATATCCGGACATCAGATGCCGTGCCGTGTCGACAGCATCGCGTATCTCGAACAGAAACGTCGGTTTTCCCGCGAACTCCCTTTCCGTGAACAAAGCGTGCGGTAGCCGAGCGCCGATCGCCGCGAAGTCGCCGTCGAACAAGGAGAGATCCGGGTACTCGATCCAATTGCCCTTGTCCTCCACCACACAGCGATATGTGCGGGTGGGCGGTGGCGGGGTCATCCGGTACTCGGCGAGATGGAAGGCGGTGCACACCTCGAACCCGACCCGCAGCAGCAGCACCTGCGCGCCGGCCTCGTACAGCGCCGCCAACGGGGACCGCTCACCGAGGTGACAGTACGGGTCGTGGCCGGCGAGAAGCTCCTCGGCGCGGCGTCCGATCGCGGCGAACGAGGTCTGTGGATGCGCGCTGCGCACCGCCCCGGGAGTGGTCCGCACACACTCGGCGAGCGCGCCCATGGTGGGACAGGGGGTGGCGTTCGGTTCGAACGGGGGCATCGACGCGCGGAACTCGGCCTTCTCCCGGTCGGTCATCCCCTCGGTACGGCGGTGATGGGCGGGGGAGGTGTCGGAGTTCTCCGGGGTGAAGGCGGGTACGACGAGTGTCCCGTCGGGGCCGAGTGTGTCCAGCAGGGCGTTGCGTACCTCGGTGGGGCTCCATCCGGTGCCGCGCAACGAGGAGTGGACCATGAGGACACCACCGGGCCGGACCCCGATGCCGGCGAGCGCGTCGCGCGGCCGAGTCGCGTCAGCCATGCACCACCGCCAGTTCCGCACGCAACTCGTCGACCAGGTGAAGCCCACTCGCCGTGAGGCGACGGCCCGAGGAGGTGGAGACGAGCCTGTCCAGGGCGTCCTCCGCCCGTCGGCGCAGCGACGCGGCGGTGTCGTGAGGGGCCGAGGCGAGCCCTCCCACGCACTCACTCGCCTCGTCGAGCAACCGCCCGGCCTCACTGCCCGGCACGCACAGATCCGTGACCTCCCGCAGGGCCGCGAGCCTGGATCTGCGCCCCAGGAGCGGCAGTTCCGTCACGAACGCGTCCGCCTCGAAGTCGACGGCCACACCGAGCGCGCCGAACGCGTGGGCGCCGAGCCGTAGTCCGGAGCCCGGGACCAGCGGGGTGATCGTGGTCACGACGAGCGCGTCGGCGGCCTTGCGCCAGCCGGGCTCCCGCGAGTCCAGCGCCTCATGGGCCGCCTGCAGCCGCTTCACGAAGAGGGCCAGGTCGCTCGGGGTCAGGGGATCCGCGACCGGCGCCTCGAAGCGGTCGCGGGAGGGATCGGCGTCGTCGAGGAGCAGCGCCGGTCCGTCGAGGAGTCCCACCGTCTCCGACGGCCGCCATTCGGCGGTGAGTTCGCTTCCGTCGTCCCCCGTGCCGTGCACCTGGAGACCGTTCGCCGTGCTCACGCACTCGACCCGCCCGGGGCCCGACAGCCGCACGGTCCCGAGGGTCGGCAGGTGGAGGTCCGGGCCGGGCTGCCGCCAGGCGAGGGTGGCCTCCGCTCCCGCCGACACGGCGGCCGCCATGACCGCCGCCAGCAGTCGGGGGAGGTCCGCGGGGCCGTCCAGGGAGCGGCGCAGCACGGTGCGCAGATACGGGTGGGCGAGGACGGTGTTGAGGTGCGCGGCGGTGGCGCCGTCGGCGTCCAGCCGGACCAGCACCCGCCAGGCCGCGTCCCAGTCGGGGTCGCCCGCCAGCCGCGCGTTGACCCGGGCCAGCAGGTCCCGGTCCAACCGCAGTTGCGCCAGCCGCAGTTCCTCGGCGTCGGTGACCGCCGGGTGGAGCGCGTGGTCGGTGATCCGCTCCGCGATGCCCTCCACCAGGCCCCGCAGGTCGGCGCAGAACACCGACGGGTTGTCGAAGCCTTTCTCCTCGCTGTAGCGGTGGGCGTAGAGGCCGCCGCCGCAGGACTCCACGACCGGGCAGCGGCGGCAGGTGTCGCTGATGCCCGCGATGCCCAGCTGGCGGGCCCGGACGCCGGGATGCTCGGCGAACTCCGCGAAACCGTGCCGGAAGACGTCGTAGCCGGTCGCGGGCGCACCCTCGTACGCCGTCTTGAGCGAGTCCGCCTGCTCGAAGGTGCCGTCGGTCTCGATCACCGCCAGGTCGGACGGCGCGAGCCCCAGTGCCTCGGTGAGGCTGGGGCCGCCGCGCAGCGTGCTGAGCACCGACTCGAAGGTGCGTACCGGCATGGGGCGCCCCTGTTCCTCCCACCGGTCGAAGACCCTCAGGAGCCAGTCGGCGTAGGGCGTCGGCGGTCCGCCGGGTTCCTGGCCGGGGGGCGGGAAGTCCCAGGTGGAGTGGGGGAGCAGGTAGTCGATCCGGGGCGGATCGAGCGAGGTCAGCGCGTCGTGCACGGCGACCGGGTCGTTGGCCACGTCCACCGTGCACAGAAGGCCCTGGTACAGATGCCGGTGTTCGGGGAGGCGGAGGAGTTCGATCGCTCGCAGGACCCGGTCGTAGCTGCTGCGGCCCCGGCGGTCGAGCCGGTGGCGGTCGTTGGCGACACGGTCGCCGTCGAGCGAGACCCCCACCTTTACCCGGAATTCGTCGAAGATCTGCAAGTGATCTCTGTTCAACCGCACGGCGTTGGTGTGAATACGCAGATCGAGGGCGGTGACCGGGGCGAGGGCGCGGGTGAGTTCCGCGCAGATTCGGCGGAGCCGGGCCGGGCCGGCAAGGAGCGGTTCACCGCCGTGCAGAATGACGGTGACGGAATCCAGATTTCTCGCCAGCACGTACTCGGTGAGGCGTCGGGCCACTTGGGCGACGGTTTCCTCGGAGATGACGGTCGGCCGCGAGCGCCACGACTGGTCGGAGGCCTCATACACGTAACAGTGGTCGCACGCCAGGTCGCACCGACTGTGGATCTTGAGTACCAGTTGCTGGATCGCGGGGTCCCTCACTTCGGCAGTGTAAGCCCTCACGCCATCCGGGGAAGACATGACGACGGGGCCCAACTTCCTTGATCAACAAGGAGGTTGAGGCCCCGGCCGACCCGTGTCAGATGCTGGAGGTGAAGCCCTGCCTGGCGAGGCCCAGGTCGCGAGCGTCCGTCACCCGTCCGGTGGAACGCTGGGTGCGGGGCTCGTGTGCGGCGACCGTCGCGAGCGGGGCGAGCCTCCTGTGGGCCGACCGGGTGGTGTCCGATCCACGTGTCGTCTTCGTGAGGGAAAGGTTCATCTCGTCGCTCCAGTTCGAAAAAGGGACGCTGTCATCGGTCCCTTGCTGACGAGATCCTTTTGGTCGAGGCTCGGACATGAGGGGGGACGACAGACTACAGACGTGCGCGTTTCTATCATGCGCCGCCAGGTGTTCGCTGCGCGATATGAGAGGGAGGCGGCCTGGCGCGAATTCAAAATTGACGAGAGCATGACCGTTCCGTCGACTTCGGCATCCGTACGAGGTGTGCATGGCTGCGACGCCCGGCCCCAGCACCACGGTGAGTGATCGAGATCTGTCCCCGTTGTTCCACGTGTGCGATGAGAAGGCGGTGACCCATCAGGGGGAGTCCTTCAAGGTCGTCCGTACGCAGCTGGTCGTGCTGCTGCTCGCCACCGCGACCGCTTCCCTGGCCGAGCGGGTGGGCAGCCGGGTGCCGTCGGCCGTCGCGGCCGTGCTGTACGCCCTGACGATGGGGATCGGGGTCTACGCGTCCCGTCGGCGTGCCCGGGTGCAGTGGCAGGCGCATCGGGCGGCGGCCGAGGTGGTCAAGTCGCTGGCCTGGCAGTTCATGGTGCATGGCGGCCCGTTCCACTCACGGCTCGTCAACCCCGAGGCGCTGTTCGCGGAGCGGCTGGAGGAACGGCTCAGCGAGCTGCGCAAGGTCGGGTGGGACGACCCCCGGGAGGCCGTCACCGAACTCGGACTCGGGCAGATCACGCCGATGATGCGCGCGGTCCGCGCCAAGCCGTTCGCGGCCCGGCGCGACATCTATCTCCGCGACCGCGTCCTGGAACAGCTCTCCTGGTACGGCAACAGCGCAGGGGAGGCGCATCGCTCGTCCGTGCGCTGGTCGGGCATGACGACCTTTCTGACGCTGCTGGCGCTGGTCACCGCCGTGTTGCGGGCCATGGGGGCGATCGACGGCCGCTGGGACCCCACCGGGGTGCTGAGCGCCGCGGCCGCGGCGGGAGTCGCCTGGCAGGAGGTCCGGCGGCACCGGCCGCTGACGTACGCGCACAAGCTCGTCGAACAGGACCTGGACACCCTGCGCGTCGCCATGAGCACCACGGTCGGTGAGGACGGCTGGGCCGACGCGGTCGCGGAGGCGGAGCGGGTCGTCTCGCCCCAGCACACGGACTGGCTGGTGCGGTTCGGGTCCTGACCGCCACGGCGAGACGGCGAGACGGCGTACGGGTGGCGAGGCGGGACGGGAGACGGGACGTCAGGCGCGGCGTACGCCCGGGCTCCACAGCACCGTCACCGGGACGCACGTGAGGCGGGCGTAGTCGACGATGTCGGCCGTCCCGCCGAGGCCGCGGGGCGGGTCGCCGTCCCAGACGGCGATCAGGCGGTCGGCGTGGTCGACGATGTAGCGGCCGGCCGCGTGGTACGCCTCCTCGTGGGTGCGTTCGCGCGGCAGTTCCACGCGTTCGCCGCAGCACTTCAGGAGCCGGCGGTAGGCGGCCCTGACCTCGTCGTCGCCGAGGTGGGCCTCGTAGTCCATGCCGGGGATCACGGCGGTCAGCTGCAGGCCGCTCTCCAGGGCGATCTCCGCGAAGAGCTGGTCGGCGCCGGCGGCGAGGCTGCTGAGCGCCCGGGTGGTGGCCGGGCGGCCCCCCAACTCCGCCCGGAGGCCCGAGCGGACGGCGGGGAGGGCGGCCTCCGGGATCTCGCGGTGTCCGGTGATACCGATCCGGGTCACGTGGCCTGGCATCCGAGCGCTCACCTCCGTGGCCGCGTTCCTCCGAGTAACCCTAGCGTCGGACGACGTCCGCGAGAACGACGCGTACGGGCGTTCGGTGGGGCGTCACGGGCTCACGGGGGCGACCGCCGGGCGACCGCCGTGGCACCGACCGCCCTCGCGCGCTCCGCGTGCTGCGGCTCGTAGGAATGCCGGCGGGATGCCGTAGAAGTGTTCGCCGGGTGCCGGGTGCCGGGTGCCGGGTGCCGGGTGGCGGTGGCACGGTGGCGCGGCGGGGCGGCCGTGCGGTGGTCGCGCGTGCCTGCCGTCAGTCGCTCACCGGGTCGAGGCTGATGGGGGCGAGACGGCCGTCCAGCATGGCGCCGATGCCGAGGGCGGCGCAGACGTCGGGGCGTTCGGCGATGTGGACCGGCATACCGGTGGCGTGCCGGAGCATCTGGTCGAAGCCGGGGAGGAGGGCACTGCCGCCGACCATCATGATGCCGCGGTCGGCGAGGTCGGCCACCAGGTCGGGCGGGCAGTCGCGCAGCACCTTGCCGATGCCGTCGACCACGGCGGTGAGCGGGGTCTGGATGGCGTCGCGCACGGCCGCGGTGTCGACCTGGACGGAGCGCGCGAGCCCGGTCGCCACGTCGAGGCCGTGGATCTCGGTGGAGGCGGGGCCGTGCGGGGTGAGGCCGTTGCCGGAGAGGGCGAGCTGGAGCGGCCGTACGGACTGACTGGGCAGCGTCAGTTCGTGACGCAGCCGCAGGTGCTGCACGATCGCGTGGTCGATGGCCTCACCGCCGACGGGGATGCGTACGGCGCTGACGACCGAGCCGAGGGAGAGGACGGCCAGCTCGGTGGCCCCCGCACCGCAGACCATGATCATCGTGGCCTCGGGCTGCTCCACGGGCAGTCCGCAGCCCACGGCTGCCGCGATGAGCGTGTCGACCAGCTCCACGCGCCGGGCCCCGAGGCCCACCAGGGTCTCGATCGTGGCGCGCTGGGCGAGCGGGTCCGCGTCGTGCGGGGTGCAGGCCGCCGCGCGCAGGACGGGCTTGCGGCGCAGGGTGCGGCGGACCTGGTCGCCCAGCAGCTGACGCAGCATCCGCTGGGCCATCTCGATGTCGACCACCGTGCCGCCGGAGACGGGCCGGACCACCCGGATGTAGTCGGGCGTACGGCCCCTCATCTTCTCGGCGAACTCCCCGACCGCGATCAGCGCGCCCGTCCGGGTGTTCACGGCGGCCACGCTCGGCTGGTCCACCACCAGGCCCGCGCCCTTCACGTACACGCGGGTCCGCGCGGCTCCCAGGTCGACGCCGAAGTGGCAGCGGCGCAGCTGCTCCAGACTGGCGGTCATCGCGGTCATGGCGGATCCTCCCGAGAGCACGGACCGAGCGGGCCGCCGCCGGTCGGCGGTTCCCTGGTTCCCTTGCATCGTGCGCGGGCCGACGCCGCGGTGCCCGCTGGGGTGGGCCGGGTGGGGTGCCGCTGGACGGGTGGTTCGGGTGACGGCAGGCGGGCGGCCGCGGCCCGGCAGGAGCGGGAGGACGGGCCGGGAAGGGGCGTGAGCGGGTGGGGGTGGGCCGGGGCGGCCCGTCAGTCGGGTGGGCGCGTCGTCGCGGGTTCGGCTCCCTCCCGTGCTACGACCCCTCGCACCACCCCCAGCTCCACCAGGTCCTGGGGGCGCACGCGCAGTTCGTCCGCCGTCGCCCGCACCAGCTCCTGCGGCCGCTTGAGGATGGCGGCCGCCAGTTCCGGGGCGATCACCGAGAAGTAGCTGTCGGGGGTGACCCAGGTGTTGCCGGGGGCGGCCAGGGCCAGGGCGCCGCCGGAGCCGCCCTCGCCGATCAGGAGGGTGGTGAGGGGGGTGCGGGCGGTGGCGACGGCGGTGAAGAGGTCGGCGATGGCGGGGCCCGCGCCCTCGCGTTCCGCCGCGGCGTCGTTCGCCGCGCCGGGAGTGTCGACGAGGGTCAGGACGGGGATGCCGAGGCGGTCGGCGAGACGGATCAGACGGGCGGCGGTGCGATAGCCCGCCGGGCGCGTCGCGGTGCCGCACTGGGCCGCGTAGGCGACGGTACGGCCCTCGTGGGCACCGAAGCCGCACAGCATGCCCGGGTCGGTGCCGCCGGCGCGGTCCCCGGAGACGGCCGTGCGGTGGGTGAAGTAGGTGTCCAAGTAGGCCTCGGCGCGCGGGCGTCGGGGGCACCGGGCGCGTCGTACGGCTTCCCAGCCGGTGGCGGGGAGGGGGGCCTCGTGGAGTGCGGGGGGCTGCGGGGCGGGCACGGCCCGGGGTGTGTCGTGGCCGGTCGTGCGGGCGCCGGGCGCCGGTGCCGGGAGGGTGTCCGGCGGGGGCGGGGGGGTCGGCAGGGCGTGCGGCGGGGGCGCGGGGGTCGTGGAGGGGCTGGTCAGGAGGGCCAGCCAGCGGGTGAGCGTGGCGCGGAGGTCGTCCGGACGCACGACCGCGTCCGCCGAGCCCGCCGCCACCTGGGCCTCGGCCGTGTACGCCGCCGGGTCCGCGTCGGGCGGGCGTACCCGGGAGCCCGCGAAACCCACCTGGGCGTCGGGGAGGGCGAGGACGATGTCGGCGCCCGCACCGAGCGTGGCCCAGCCGCCGCCCGTCGTGGGGTCGCGGAGCACCGCGATCCGGGGCAACCCGGCCGCCGCCGTCAGCGCCGACTCGCGCGCCACGCGCTGGAGTTGGGCGAGGGCGCGCATGCCCTCCTGCATACGGCTGCCGCCGGTGGCGACCAGGGAGACGACCGGGAGGCGGTGCGCGCGGGCGTAGTCGTGCGCCGCCTCCAGACGGTCGCCGGTCCGTTCGCCGAGCGAGCCGCCGAGGAAGCCGAACTCGAAGGAGATCAGCACGGCCGCCGTACCGCCGACCACCGCCCGCCCCCACACCACCGACTCCTCCTCGCCGGTGCGCTCGGCGGCGCGGGCGCGGGAGGTGTCGTAGCCGTGCCAGGCGAGCGGGCCGTCGGGGGCGTAGTCCCGTTCGGGCGTGGGGAGTTCGGTGAAGTCGTCGGTCAGGAAGGCGATGGCCTCGCGGGCCGAGCGGCGCCGGTCACTCATCCGTCTTCATCCGTCTTCAGCGCTCGCTTCATGATCTTGCCCATGTCGTTGCGGGGCAGGGCGGAGAGGTAGTGGACCCTTCGGGGGCGCTTGTGGGGGGACAGGTGGGCGGCCACATGGGTCGCCAACTCGCCTGCCGGGGGCGGGGACTGGGGGTCGGCCGGGACGATCCAGGCGACGACGCGTTCGCCGAGGTCGGGGTCCGGTTCGCCGGTGACGGCGGCTTCGCGTACCCCGGGGTGTTCCAGGAGGGCATTCTCGATCTCGCCCGCGCCGATCTTGTAACCGCCGCTCTTGATGAGGTCGGTGGCCTTGCGGCCGACGATGCGCACATAACCGTCGGGGTCGCGGACGGCCATGTCCCCGGTGCGGAACCAGCCGTCGGGGGCGAACGCGGCGGCGGTCGCGTCGGGGCGGTTGAGGTACTCGGTGAAGAGGTTGGGGCCGCGCACCTGGATCTCGCCGACCGACTCGCCGTCGTACGCGGTGAGCGGGGTGCCGTCCTCCTCGACCAGCCGCAACTCCACGCCCGGCAGCGGGAGTCCGACCGTGCCCGCGCGGGCCTCGCCGTCCGCGCGGACGCTCGTGTTCATGAGGGTCTCCGTCATGCCGTACCGCTCGATCACCCGGCGTCCGGTGGCCGCCGCGATCCGTTCGTGGTCGTGCACCGGCAGCGCGGCCGAGCCGGAGACGAGGAGGCGGGCGCCGCCGAGCGCCTTGGCCAGCTCCGGGTCGGCTGGCAGGGTCTCCGCGATGCGGTGGTACATCGTGGGGACGCCGAACAGCATCGTCGCGCCGGCCGACAGCTCCCGGGCCACCGCGGCCGTGTCGAACCTGCCGAGGTGGCGGACCGCGCCGCCGCGCCGCAGCGGGCCCAGGACACCCAGGATCAGGCCGTGGACGTGGAAGAGGGGGAGGGCGTGGACCAGCACGTCGTCGGCGGTCCACTGCCAGGCGTCGGCCAGCGCGTCCAGGGTGGTCGTGACCGCCCGGCGGGGGATGACGGCGCCCTTGGGCGGGCCGGTGGTGCCGGAGGTGTAGACGACGAGGGCCGCGTCCTCCTCGGCGGCCGTCTCCCCGGCGACCGGCTCCCCGGCCGGGGCGGGCCGGACTCCTGCAGCGTACGCCTCGGTCTCGACCGCGACATCGATGCGTGACAACTCGCCGAGCGGGGACGGGAGTTCGTCGTTCGGTGCGGCGAGGACGAGGGACGGTGCGCTGTCGCCGAGGATATGGCCCAGTTCCTTCTCCCCGGACTTCGGGTTCAGGGGTACGGCGGGTACGCCGGCCCGCAGCGCCGCCACCACGGCCACGGCGGTCTCCAGCGTGGGGGTCGCCCAGACGGCGACCCGGCCGGCGCCCCGGAGGCGCTCGGCCAGGGTGTCGGTGACGGCCGCGAGTTCCGCGTACGTCAGGGACCGGTCGCCGAAGCGCAGGGCGGGGCGTCCGGGGGTCCGGGCTTCGCCGGTGAGGGCCGGGAAGAGAGGGGACACGTCTCGTACTCCTTGGTTGTCGTCGTCCGGGTACCGCTACCGCACAGGTGGCTACCCGAACCCCGGGACCACCAGCACCAGCCACACCACCGCGGGTACGACCGCCACCACGATCCCCCCGTAGACCATCAGCCGGCGGAAGAAACGCTCGCGGTCCACGTCCGGTGCCGCGGCCAGGACCAGCGCGCCGTTCGTGGAGAAGGGGCTCACGTCCACGACCGTCGCGGACACGGCGAGCGCCGCGATCATGCCGACCGCGCCGATCTCGCCCTGCGCCAGGAACGGTACGGCCAGGGGGATCAGGGCGCCCATGATGCCCACGGAGGAGGCGAAGGCGGACACGATCGCGCCGATGTAGCAGAGCAGCACGGCGGCGAGGAGAGGGACGCCGATGCCGCCGACGCCCTCGCCGGCCCAGGTGATGGTGCCCATCTCGTCGAGGACGCCCACATAGGTCAGGACGCCGCAGATGAGGAGGACCGTGGACCAGGCGATCTGGCCCACCGCCTCGCGGCTGTCGTCCGGCCAGACCGCGCTGAGGACGGCGGCGAGGGTCACCGCGGTGAGGCCCGCGTCCAGGTCGAGGGCGAGGACCGCGACGACCAGGACGGCGAGGGAGACGAGCGTGGCGATGCGGGCGGGGGTGAGGACCGCCTCGGTACCCACCGTGGGGGCTGTTCCGGTACCCACCGTGGAGGCGGGCCGGGTGCCCGCCGCGGGACCGGGCCGCGTGCCCACGGTGAGGCCGGTCGCGGGACCGGGCTGTGTGCCCGCCGCCGGGCCGGTCGCGGGGGCGGCCTGTGTGTCCGTCGTGGGGGTGGCCTCGGGGCGCTCGGGGTCGGGATCGGTCGCGGGCCGCTTCCCCAGCTTCAGGCCGCCGAACAGCACGAACACCACGCCCGCGATGACGAGGTTGGCGATCAGGGAGATCAGGAAGAGGGCTGTCGCGTTGCCCGGGAGGTTCTCGCGTTCGACGATGCCGTTGACGATCGTGCCGTAGATGCTGATCGGGGAGAAGCCGCCGCCCTGGGCCCCGTGGACGACCATCGCGCCCATCAGCAGGGGGCTGATGCCGTACCGCGAGGCGAAGCTGAGCGCGATGGGGGCGACGATCGCGACCGCCGCCGGGCTGACCGCGCCGATCGCGGTGAGCGCGCCGGTGATGAAGAACATCACCCAGGGGATCAGCGCCACCCGGCCCCGCACGAGCCGGATCGAGGCGTGCACGAGCCAGTCGGTGGTGCCGTTGGAGCGCGCGATCGCGAAGAGGTAGGTGACACCGACGAGGACGACGAACAGGTCTCCGGGGAAGCCCGCGAAGATGCCGTCCGCGTCGAGGTCGGCCACCAGTTCGCCCACCCCGAAGGCGGCGGCGAAGGCGAGCGCGCCCATGTTCACGGAACGGGTCGTGGCGATGACGAACACCACGGCGAGAACGAGGATCGAGATGAGTTGGGGGGACATGCGGGCTCCCGTCGTTGGGTCCCGGAACACAGGGGCTGAGCAAGCGGGGCGAGTGGGAGAGTGGACGAGTGGCTGAGCCACTCGCGGTGGGGCCAGCGTGGAGGCGTACGGCGGTGCCGTCAAGAGGTCGCGCGGGAATTGGCTCAGCCACTCGGCCACCGGGCCACTGACACCCGCCGGTGTTACGCTCCCGGCGAGCGATGCCGGACCAGAGGGGGAACCGTGAGCGACGCCCTGCGGCCCATGGCCAGACAGCGGCTCTACGAGCAGGTCCTGGACCGGTTGCGTCAGTACGTCGCCGAGGGCGGTCTGAGGGCGGGGGACCGGCTGCCGCCCGAGCGGGACCTGGCCCAGCGGCTGGGGGTGAGCCGGGCCTCGGTCAAGCAGGCCATCGTGGTGCTGGAGGTCCAGGGCCTGGTGGAGGCGCGGCACGGCGGGGGCACCTATCTCGTCCGGGACAGCCTCGACGTCGAGCCCGTGGAGGACATGGTCGAACGGCGCCGCCGGCTGCCCGATGTGCTGGAGGCCCGCGAGGCGCTGGAGACGAAGCTCGCCGAACTGGCCGCCGAGCGCCGTACGGAGGACGACCTGGCCGCGATGCGGGACGCGCTCACGCACATGGCCGGGGAGATCGAGCGGGACGGGCACGGCATCGAGGGCGACCGGCTGTTCCACGCGGCGGTCACGGCGGCCGCGCACAGCAGTCTGCTCGCCGAGTTCATGCGGTCCATCGCCGACCAGATCGCCGAGAGCCGCACCGAGTCCCTGCGCCAGCCGGGCCGCCCCGACCGTTCCCTCGCCCAGCACCGCGCCATCCTCGACGCCATCGCCGCCGAGCAGCCCGCACAGGCGGCCGCGGCGATGCGTCGCCATGTGCGGACGGTCGCCAAGGTCCGCCTGCTGGACTGGGACCCGGGGGACCCGGCGCCCTGAGCCCGGCCCCCGCGCCCCTGTCGGTGGTGGTCGGTACAGTCGGCCGCCGGGAAGCGGGCAGGCGGAAGTACACGGGGAATGCGGGGCCGGGGTGCGGGAGTTCGCGGGGGAGTTCGAGACCCACCTGACGATGGTGACCGGGGACGAGCCCCGGGACGGGGGCGAGGGGCGCGTACGTCTGTGGGCACAGCGCCACCGGGTCAAGTACACACGGATCGTGCTCGACCGTGGCGCGACGCCCGACCAGCCGATGCTGACGGTGCGCGGCGAGGGCTCCCTGTCGGCGCAGCGCGCGGCCGCGTCCGAGTGGGTCGAGCGGCTGCGCACCGAGGGGTTCAAGGTGGCCCGGGTGAAGATCGAGGCGGCACCCTGGAACGAGGACGTGCCGCTGACGGCCGCCGAGGCCCGCGCCCTGCCTCCCGGCTGCTACTTCGAACACCATGTCAAGCTCGCCCTCGCCGACGACTCCGAGGTCGGGCCGGTGCGCGCCCTCGCCGAGCGGCACGCGGCCCATGTGTCGCGCAACGCCCGCCGTACGGTGGGCGGTTGCGGCGGACGCGGTCATGAGCGGTTCGTCACCCAGCGCTGCCGTGACGTGGGCCGCCCCGAGGCCCGCCGCCGTCTGGACGCCCTCCTCGACGCGCTCGCGGAGGCGGGGTTCAAGGCCGTGGAGGTGGAGGAGGAGTTCGTCGTGCACGACGACCGACCGGACCTGGACAGCGAGTGGATCGACGAGGGGGCGGCAGGGCGGGCGGATGTGCGGCCGGCGGCGTGGGGGGACCTGCGGGCAGGCGTGCGGGCGGAGACCGCATGACCTCGTCCGAGCGGTGGCGGGCCGCCCACCGGGCCGTGCTCGACCACCTGGTCCGGCTCGTCGCCGACTCGCCCCTGGGGGACGACCTGGTGCTGCGCGGGAGCATGGTGATGCCGGCGTGGGTGGGGGCCGGGGCACGGGAGCCCGCCGACCTCGACTGGATCGTCCCCCGGCCGCTGCTGGTCCCGGTGGACGCCGCACACCCCTATCCGTACGTGGAGGGGCTGGAGGCCGTACAGCAGTGGCCGGAGGCGGCCGACGGCGCCGGGCGGTACGAGATGTGGACGTTCGAGGAGTTCGACACCGGGGGCCTGCGGCCGGCGGTCCCGCCCGAGGGGCTGCACTGGGTGGTCGAGGCGGAGCCGGAGGAACACCCGCCGCACCTCGCGGTGCTCGACCTGGTGCGGGAGCGTCCCGTGGCCGCGCCGGGGGTGGTGCTCGACGCGTCCGCCGCCCGCCCCGACGGCACCTGGACCTACACGGAGTACGAGACCCCCGGCACCCGCCTGACCATCCCCTGGGCGGCGGACGGCCTCCCGCCCGGCGAGGCGCGGCTGGACTTCGCCCGCGACGAGAGGCTCCCCGAGCTGCCCGTGTGGACGGCGGTGCCCCGCGGCGACGGCTCCGGCCGCACCGTCGTCCGCACCCCCGGCCCCGGCCTGTCCCTCGCCTGGAAACTCCTGTGGCTGCACACCGACTGCGCCACCGAGGGCCGTGCCCGGGCCAAGGACCTCCACGACGCCGTCCTCCTCGCGGAGGCGGACGTCACCGAACTGTCCCCGCGGCTGCTGCGCGAGGTCTTCCGCCCCGGCCCCGGGGACCCGGTCGTCGCGGACGCCCTGCGCCTGGACGCGGTCGCACCAGACCCCGCCGACTGGACGGACTTCCGCGCCGCCCATCCACGGGTGCGGGGCACGGCGGAGGAGTGGCTCGAACGCCTGAACAGGGCGCTGGAGGCGATGACACGGCGTGCCGGACCGTAGGAGCTCCAGCGGTCCTTGTCACCCCCGGCGCGTCCCGGCCCCCTCCCGCACCACGTCCGCCACCACGCAGCTCACGTTGTCCGGGCCGCCCGCCCCGTTCGCCTCGGAGACGAGGGCGTGCGCGGCGGCCTCCGGGTCCGGGGCGGTGGACAGGACGCGTCGGATCTCCGGGTCGGGCACGACCGTCGACAGACCGTCGGAGCACAGCAGATAGCGGTCGCCGAGGTGGGCGTCGTGCAGGCGCAGGTCGGGGGTGGTGACGGTCTCGCTGTTGGTCAACGCCTTGAGGAGCAGGGCGGGTTGGGGGTGGGCGGTCGCCTCCTCCGGGGTCAGTCGGCCCTCGTCGATCATCGACTGGACGACGGTGTGGTCGTGGGTGATCCGGAACAGCTCGCCCTCGCGCAGCAGATAGGCGCGGGAGTCGCCGATGTGGACGAGGGCGAGCTGCGAGCCGGTCCAGAGCATCGCGGTCAGGGTCGTCCCGTCGTCCCCGGTCCCCGCGATGTCCTGGACGGCGGTGCTCGCGCCCCGCACCGCGTCCTCCAGCAGGTTCAGCACGCCGCCCGCCGGCAGGGTGTCGCGGTCCAGGGTCTTCAGCGCCTCCACGGCGGCCGTGCTCGCGGGGGCGCCCGCCGGGCCGAAGCCGTCGGCGACGGCTAGGACGCGGGACCCGGCGTAGGCGGTGTCCTGGTTGGCGGCGCGGACCAGGCCGGTGTCGGAGAGGGCGGCGTAACGGAGTTCCAGCATCGTGGTGTCCTCCTCGGACGGGTGGGTGAGGTGGTGCACGAGGAAGGCCGCCAGATCGCGCCGGGTCGCCGTCTCGGCCTCGACCCCGGCCCAGTACGCGCGGATCTCCCGGGCCGCCGGGCCCGGCTCCAGCGCGCACACCGTACGGATACGGGCCAGCGGCATGCCGAGCCGGCGCAGCCAGGCCACCATTCGCGCCTGTTCCAACTGCGCGGTGGCGTAGTAGCGGTAGCCGGTGTCGGGGTCGACGTGGGCGGGCCGGAGAAGCTCCAGCTCGTCATAGAGCCGCAGCGCCTTCGGTGACAGCCGGCACGCCTTCGCGAAGGCCCCGATGGTCAGCATCTCCATGACTCCCCCTGGCTCTCCCCGGCCGGCTCTGCCCGGCTCATTCGGCCCTGACCGTTCCTCGTTCCGCGATCGATGCTGGGGCTTCACCGAAGGTGAAGGTCAAGCGGTGGTGCGGAGCCGCGCCGATCATCCGTTATCTTTTCGTGACTGACTCGGCCACATCCGATCACATATCGATCACACTCTGAAGGAACATGACCGCCCACCACGCAACACCTTCCGGCAGGCGCACCCGCCGCGGCGGCCCGCCGCGTGTCACCGCGCAGGATTCGGCCCAGGCGACGGCCACGGGCAGCAGGAAGGGGCCGGGGCGCAGACGCAGAGCCCCCGAGCGGCGCGGGAAAGGGCCCCTGTGGGGTGGTCTCGGGGTCGTGACGGTCCTCGGCGTCGCCGGGTTCGCGGCGGTGAGCTGGATGAACGGCGGCACGCGGGAGGTGGCCGCCGAGGCGGAGCCCACCGCGTCCGCGGAGCCCTCGTCCGAGCGGTCCCGGCGCTCGGCCGACCCCCGCCCCGGGGGCGGCAAGGGTTCCACGGGCGGCAGGAGTTCCGGCGTCGACGCCCCCCGCAGCCCCTCCTCCCCTTCCTCCTCCGCGGCCGACTCGCCCGATACGTCTCCGGACGAGTCGAAGGCCCCGTCTCCCAGCCGCGAGCCGGTGACCATCCCGAGAACCGGGCCGGGGACGTTCGGCACGGCGTCCGGCGGCAGCGGCAAGGTGGGCAGGGGCACGCCCCTGCGCTACCGGGTCGAGGTCGAGAAGGGGCTGTCGCTCTCCCCCGCCGACGTCGCCGACGAGGTGGAACGGGTCCTGGCCGACCCGCGCGGCTGGACGGCCGGCGGTGACCACGCCTTCCAGCGGGTCTCCGGCGGCACCTTCGACTTCGTCGTCAAGGTGGCGACCCCCGGCACCGTCGACGACGTCTGCGGCACGGGCGGGCTGGACACCGGCGGCGAGTTCAACTGCAACGTGAACGACAAGGTCATGGTCAACCTCGAACGCTGGGAGCTGGCGACCCCCGTCTACGCCAAGGACGTCGAGGCCTACCGCGCCCTGATCATCAACCACGAGGTCGGCCACTTCCTCGGCCAGGGCCATGTCGGCTGCCCCGGCGACGGCGAGCCCGCCCCGGCGATGATGCAGCAGATCAAGGGCATGAACGGCTGCGTCCCCAACGTCTGGCCGTACGACGGCGACGGCCGCTTCCTCACGGGCCCCGCCGTGCCGTGAGCGGGAGCGTGCTCGCGGGAAACCCCCTCCCTCCCCGGCACACGCGGTTGTTAGCCTGCGCCCATGACCCCCTGGACATCCGCCCGGGGGTCACCCGCAGCCGTCCGAGAATGGAGCCCCCGTGGCCCGCACAGCCGCCCCCCGTATCGCCGTCGCCACCTACGACCCCGGTCCGCAGGCGAGCCACGACCGGGACCTGCCGGTGCTGGTACGGGCGCTGGGGGAGGCCGGGGCCGAGGCGGCGGCCGTGCACTGGGACGACCCGGCGGCCGACTGGGCCGGGTACGACCTCGTCGTCATCCGGTCCACCTGGGACTACAGCTGGCGCGCGGCCGAGTTCGTGGCCTGGGCGGAGAAGGCGGGCGCGGCCACCCGGCTCGCCAACCCGGCCGGGGTCGTGCGCTGGAACACCGACAAGCGGTACCTCGGTGACCTCGCCGCCGCCGGGGTACCCGTCGTGCCGACGGCCTATCTCGCGCCGGGCGAGCCCGTGGAGCTTCCGGAGACCCACGAGTACGTCGTGAAGCCCACCTCCGGCGCGGGCGCCCGCTTCGCCGCCCGCTACACGCCCGACCAGCGGGACACCGCCGCGGGGCATGTCGAGCGGATGCACGCCGAGGGGCTCACCGCGATGGTGCAGCCGTTCGTGACCAGCATCGACACCGAGGGGGAGCGGGCCCTGCAGTTCTTCGGCGGCCGGCTGCTGCACGCCAGCCGCAAGGGGGCGGTGCTCGCGCCGGGCACCGCCTACGACGCCGACAAGATCGCCCACCCGGACCTGGCGCCCTGGACCCCGACCGGGGCCGAACTCGCCGTCGCCGAGCGGGCGTTGGCGGCCGTACCCGGAGAGCCCGAGCTGCTGTACGCGCGCGTCGACCTCGTCACCGGGCAGGACGGGCGGCCGTGCGTGATGGAGCTGGAGCTGGTCGAGCCCAACCTCTTCCTGTGGCTGCACCCCGACTCGCTGCCCCGCGTCGTCGAGGCGATCCTGGCGGCGGCGACCACCGGCTGACCCGCGGCACCCGCTCCCGGCCCCGCGAGCCCTCCTCACCCGAAGAGGCGGGAAATCCACGAAGCGCGCGCCCCGCCCGTGCCCGCCGCCCACCCTTCGCGGTTACAACAGCGCGTACGGGAACCACAACTGAGGGCGTGACCGGCATCGTGGGCGGATCGGAGTCGCGGCGCCCGTCCGGTTTCCCGGCGGAGCTGACGAGCTTCGTGGGGCGACGGGACGAGGCCGCCGATGTCAGAAGGCTGTTGGCGGCGGGCAGACTGCTGACCCTGACCGGACCCGGCGGGGTGGGCAAGACCCGGCTCGCCGGACATGTGGCGGGCCAGGTCTCCCGGGCCTTCCCGGACGGTGTCTGGCTCGTGCCCCTGGCCGCCCTGAGCGACGAGGCGTTCGTCCCGCACGCCGTGAACGACGCGCTCGGCGTACGCAACGAGACCGTACGGCCCCCGCTGGAGATCCTCGTCGACCACCTGCGCGAGCGGCGCCTCCTCATCGTGCTCGACAACTGCGAGCACCTGCTGCGCAGTTGCGCGGTCCTCGCCCAGGCCGTACTGGCGGCCACCGAGGGCGTACGGATCCTCGCCACCAGCAGACACCGGCTCGGTCCGGCCGGGGAACAGCTCTTCGAGGTGCCGCCGCTGCCCGCGCCCGCGCCGGAGGAGCTGACCCCGTCCGCGGTCGACTCCTTCCCCGCGCTCAGGCTGTTCGCCGACCGGGCCGCGGCCGTGGTCCCCGGCTTCACCGTCGGCGAGGCGAACCAGCGGGCGGTGGCCCGCCTCTGCCGTCGCCTCGACGGACTGCCGCTCGCCATCGAACTGGCGGCGGTCCGGGTGCGCGCCCTCGGCGTGGACCAGCTCGTCGAACGCCTCGACGACCGCTACCAGCTCCTCACCGGCGGCAGCCCGACCTCCGCGCCCCGCCACCGCACCCTGCGCTCCGCCGTCGACTGGAGCCATGAACTGTGCACCCCGCAGGAGCAGTTGGTGTGGGCGCGGCTGTCGGTGTTCGTCGGCGGCTTCGACCTCGCCGCCGCCGAGGCGGTCTGCGCCGCCGAGGCCACCCGCGCCGGGGAGGAGATGGCCGCGTGCGCCGTCCTGGACGCCGTCGCCGGGCTCGTCGACAAGTCGGTGCTCGTCCGGGAGGACCACGCCGGACAGGTCCGCTACCGGCTGCTGGTCTCCCTGCGCGACTACGGACTGGAGAAGCTGCGCGACCTGGGTGAGGCGACCGGCACCCGGCGGCGCCACCGCGACCACTTCGCCCGTCTCGGCGCCGAGTACGAGCAGGCCTGGTTCGGCCCCGACCAGGCGGAGATCACCGAACGCCTCCGCATCGACCAGGACAACTTCCGGGCCGCCCTCGACTTCTGCCTCACCACCCCGGGCGAGGCCCAGCACGGCCTGCGGCTCGCCGCCCGCCTGTGGTTCCACTGGGTCGCGGGCGGCATCTGGGGCGAGGGCCGGCACTGGATGGACGGCGCCCTGCGGGCCGGGGCCCGGCCGGACGTGGCACTGACCCGCGCCATGTGGGCGGGCGCCCTGACCTCGCTGGTGCACAGCCGCTCCGCCGCCGTCCTGGCCGGCCTCGACCCGGTGCGGGCGGCGGCCGCCGCCGACGACGGGGAACTCCCGGTGCCCGCGCCCCCGCCCGTGCCCGCCGGTGCCCTCGCCCCGGGCCGGGCCCGCGCCTGCACCGCCTTCGTCGTCCTCACCCGCGTCGAACTGGCCTGCACCCTCGTCAGCCGGGGCCGCGCCGCGCAGGCCATCCCGCTGTGCGCCGAGGCCGTCGCCCTCTGCGAGGCGCACGGCGAACAGTGGGCCCGCTCCTGGGCGCTGCGCACCCTCGCCCTCGCGCACTGGTCGGCCGGGCAGTACGACCGGGCCGCCGAGCAGGCCCGCGCCTGTCTGCGGCTGCCGTACACCGTGCGCCAGCACCAGAGCCTCGCCCGCACCCTCGACCTGCTCGCCGCCGCCGAGGCCCTGGCGGGCGACGCCGAGCGGGCGGGCGTCCTGCGCGGCGCCGTCGACCGCATCTGGCACGACATCGGCGGCAACCCCATGGACGCCCTGAGGGCCGGCCGCCCCCGCGCCGCCGAACAGCACGCCCGCCGCGTCCTCGGCGACCACGCCTACACCCTGGCCCACCGCCGGGGCGGCCGCCTGACCCCGGAGCAGGCGGTGGCGTACGCGCTCGGCGAGCCGGCCCGGCGGCAGGCGCCCGGCGTGCGCGCGGCGGAGGGTCCCGCCCCGGCTCCCCGGACGCGGGCCGCCTCCGTCGGGTGCGCGGGGGCCGACCCGGCAGGGAGACCCGCGGGCGCGGCCCCGGAACCGGGCGCCGATCACGCGAGCGCCGACCCGGTCCCCCTCACCCGCCGTGAACTCCAGGTCGCCGCCCTCGTCGCCCAGGGCCGTACCAACCGACAGATCGCCGATCACCTGGTCATCGCCCGCCGCACCGCCGAGGGCCATGTCGAACGCATCCTCGTGAAGCTCGGCTTCCACAACCGCAGTCAGGTCGCGGCCTGGTTCAGCGCGCGGGCGGGGCTGTAGCGGAGCCCGGCAGGGGCACCGACAGGGTGACGAGGGTGCCCCGGCCGGTACCGCGCACCCGGAGGACACCGGCGCCCGGCACCGCGCCCGCGAGCAGCGCCCCGGCGAGCCGCGCCCCGGGTCCCGCCGGCCGCCCCGCCGCGGGACCGGGCCCGTACCCCGTCACCTCACAGCGCAACTCGCCCTCCTCCGCTCGGAGTTCGACGAGACCGGCGCCGCTTCCGTGCTCCACGGCGTCCGTCGCGCACTCCACCGCGGCCTGGACGAAGGCGCCTCGGACGGCGGCGTCGAGACCGACCCGCAGGCCGGCCTCCTCGACGAGCGAGCGCAGCAGGGGCAGACCGGCCGCGTCGAACTCCGTCCGCAGCGGCGCGATCCCGCTCACCCGGCGTCTCCCCCGTCCCCGTCCGCCTCCACGCTGACCAGCAGCTGGGGCACCTCGTCGGAGCCCAGCTGCTCCAGCACCAGCCCCAGCAGCTCGCCGCAGCGCACGGTGACCTCGCTGCCGGCCGGGAGCGACGCGGCGAGGCTGATCAGCTGCCAGGCGCAGTGGGCCTCCATGAAGCACAGGTCACGCAGGTCGAGGACGAGGTGGCTGGGGCCGGCCTCGTCACGGCGTTCCAGTGCCTCGCGCAGGGCCTCGACGAACTCCGTGCGGGTGCTCAGTTCGGCGGTACCGGCGATCCGCCCGCCGTCGGGGGTCTCGGTGACCTCCAGGGCGTCGAGGCGGTCCATGACCCGCAGCGGGTGGACCTTGCCGACGCGGGCCGTCAGGTCGTCGTCGAAGCGCCGGCGGTCGTACCAGCAGATCGCGGTGAACAGCGGATCCGCGAACAGTGGCGCCACGGACGCCTCGTAGTCGAGCAGCCGGTCGTGGCCGAGGTTCATCCGGGGTGCCCAGCTCATGTCGGCGGTGACCCGCAGCCCCGTCCAGCCCTCGTCGCGGGCGCGGTCGACCTCGCAGGCGTAGGTGTCGATCGTGCGCCGCTCCCGGAAGCGGCCGTCGGGGGCGTAGATCTCGGTGTTGCGCTTGAGCGACAGCTGACCGCCGGCCCGCGCCGCCACGACCTGCCCGCTGCCCCGGTCCAGCAGGGCGACCACCTCGTCGTCGCTCAGGTCGTCCGGGTCCATGACCAGCAGGACCTTCTCCCCGCGCGCCAGGCTGGTCCGGGTGTAGGCGGTGAACACCTTCCACGGGGATTCCCCGGCATCCTCCAGGTCCCCCGGCCCCATGCACGCGTGATCCCCCAGTCGCAGCCGCTCGACGGGCACGGTTCGCTCCGCGGGGTGCCGGGTCGTCATGGGGCTGCCTCTCCGTGGGATCGGAACGTGGGATCGGAACTCCTCACGGACAGTAGGCCCAGCGGTGACCCGCAACGGCTCGATGATCGTCAATCTTCCGCTTGAGCTGCTCTTGCGAGCGGTTGGGGAAGAAGGCGACCGACGGTGTGCGTGAACTGACGAGGTGCGATCAGGTGCGATCCGGCGCTGTCATGGCCGCGCGTCCACCGTGGCGATCCGCTGCAACAGCCCCCATGTGAACTCCGCGACACACTCCCGCCGCACGCCCTCCCCGTCGGGCGCGGAGAACCTGAGCCCCCACCGCGTCGGCGCCGTCCCCTCCGACGGCCGCGCCGGCGCGAACGCCCGCGCCACCTCGTCCACCGTGCAGGACCACGGCGCCAGATCCTCCAGCGCGCGCAACTCCGGCCCGGCCACACCCGGGGCCCGCACCAGCCACTCGTTCCACACCGCCCCGTTCGGCGCGAGCAGCACCTCGAAGCGGAGGTCGGCCCACAGCGGCACCGGCCACAACCAGGCCTCGCAGTCCAGGTCGCCGATCTTCTGGACCGTGACGGACTCCGGCGCCCCCAGCACCGACCGGTACCGCGACGCCGAGCCCCGCGACCGGGGCGAGCGCACCATCGCCTGCCACCGCCGGTTGGCCTCCCGCATGTCCGCGACGGAGACGCCCAGCGCGCGGCGGGCGTCCTCGACGAGTCCCGGATTGTGGTCGGCCATCCGGCGCAGCATCACGAGCTGGAAGTCCAGGGGGGTGAACGGACCGGAGGGCCTATCGGGGCCGGGGCGCTTCGCGGAGGGCATGGGGTCCATCGTCGCGTACGGCGGCGGAGGCGGCCCGGCGGCCACCGGCCCGCTCACCCGGGCGGCGCCCGTCCGGCAGGAACAGCACCGAGTTGACGTACCGCCCGGCGAACGGCAGGACCCGCCGGAGCAGCCCCTGGGACGCCCGGTGCGACGTGCGCGCCTGGTGCGCCTCCAGGGTGGCCGGGACGAGGGGGAGCCAGGTCCCGGCGGGCAGGACCCAGCCGGCGTAGCCGAGGCCGGCCAGGAGGTCGACGACCGGGGTGATCGGCTGGATACGGGCTTCCAGCTCGACGAAGAGGGCCGGGCGGTCCCGGACCAAGAGGTCCGACGCGCCGCGCAGCACGGCCAGTTCGTTGCCGTCGACGTCGATCTTGACGAAGCCGACGTCCGTCAGCCCGAGTCCGTCCAGGGTGACGCAGTCGACGTCCAGTGCGCGGGCGTGGATGTCCCGGCGGACCAGGGAGGACACCCCGCGGCCGCCGTCGTCGCCGGACGGCAGCCACAGGCGGGCCGTGCCCGGGGCGTCCGAGGCGGCGGCCTGGACGACGCGGACGTTGTCGGGGGCCGACGCGGCGAGCAGCCGGGCCAGCCGGGGCGCGGGCTCCACGGTCACCACGCGCGCGGCCCGTCCCGCCAGCCGGTGGGTCCAGGGGCCGTACCAGCCGCCGACGTCCACCGCCGTCCCGCAGTCCGGCGGGCACAGCTCGTCGAGCCGGGACAGCTCCGGTTCGAAGCGCGGGTAGACGGACCGGGCGGTCGCGGCGACCAG
Organism: Streptomyces sp. NPDC002324; assembly: GCF_053593335.1. Lineage (NCBI taxonomy): Bacteria > Bacillati > Actinomycetota > Actinomycetes > Kitasatosporales > Streptomycetaceae > Streptomyces > Streptomyces sp. NPDC002324. The sequence continues at coordinate 136,714 of NZ_JBSFCF010000017.1, read as the reverse complement.
CCGGTCCGGCAGGAGCGGCGCCAGCCGTGCGGCGAGTGTGGTCATGAACCCGTCCTCCTCAGCAGTGCGGAGAGCCTCTCGTGCTCGTCCTCGGTCACCTGCTCGCCCGACGACGGAAGCAGCTGCGGAATACCGTCGACGATCGGGTAACGGCGGTGCAGCCGGGGGTTGTACAGCGACTCAGACCCCCGGGCCTCGGCGGTCGTGGTCCCGGGCCGCTTCTCCTTCTCCTCCTCGTGGACCACCAGGTGCAGCGGCCCCTTGTCCAGCGGGCACGCCAGGATCCGGAGCAACGGGTCGTCGGGGTTCATGGGGAGTCAGCTCCTTGGCCGGTACCGGGGGTTGGGGCGCGGGGGGCGCCGGGGTGTCGTGCTTGGGCATGCTCAGCAGTACGGCGACCGCGAGCACCGTGCCGGACAGGCGCAGGGTCAGCCGCAGTGGATCGTCGGGCAGCGACTCGCCGAACGACAGCGTGCCGAGCACCGCCGTGAACAGCGAGGTCACCGTCGTGCAGACCGGCACGATCAGCGAGGCCCGGCAGCGCTGCAGCGCCGCCTGCGACATCACCAGACCGAACGCGCCGGTGACGAGCAGGAGATACGGGTACGGGGAGCCCAGCAGGCCGACCACCGCGTCCCCGGCCCCGCCGGTGGCCAGACGGCTCGACACGCCCTTGATCGCGAGCGAGCTGACGCCGTACAGCAGGCCCACGGCCACGCCGTACTCGACGCCCGTGGTCGGCAGCCGGTGCCGGTGCCGGGCGCGCCGCTCGGCGGACCGGTACAGCCCCACCCCGGCCGCGAGGGCGGGCAGGCAGATCGTCAGGACCAGCGCGTACGGCGCCCCGCGGCCGACCGTGTCGGAGTCCTCGTCGAGCGACAGCACCACCATCAGCAGCGCGGCCAGGATGGCTCCGAGGGCGTACCGCTCCCGGCCCGTGGTCCGCTCGCCGAGCAGCCGCGCCGAGAGCAGGACCAGCAGGACCAGCCCCGACACGAAGATGCCCTGGGCGGCGGCGATCGGCAGGGTCCGGTACACGGCGAGCTGGGCGGCGAACCCGGCGGCCAGCGACAGCGAGCCCGCGATCCACAGCGGGCTGCCGACGACCTGCCGCAGCAGCTTCACCGGTGCGCGGACCGACACCTGCGGCATGGCGGTGAGCGCCCGTTTCTCCAGGACGAACCCGGTGCTGTACAGCGCGTTCGCCAGCAGGGCCGCGGCCACCCCCCACCACATCGCCTACGTCCTTCGCGCGTGCAGCAGCAGGATCGACGCCACCGAGGGGGCGGCGCAGGCCAGGCGGTCCAGCGGCCGCAGCGGGCGCGGGACGCCGTGGAAGGGCGCCCCGCGCAGCCGGACGACCTCGAAGCCGGACGCGGCCACGAACTCCCGCAGCGCGCGTGCGGTGTAGAGCCGCAGATGGCCCACGACCTCCTTCCCCGGGCGGCCGTGGATGCCGCGCAGGCTCACCTCCGAGAACACCGGCTGGACGCCCGCCAGCAGCAGGGCGCGGTTGTACCAGGCGGCGAGATTGGGTGTCGACAGCATCAGATGGCCGCCGGGGCGCAGGACGCGGCGGATCTCGTCGAGGGCCGCGTCCGGGTCGACCAGGTGCTCGATGACCTCGCTGAACAGGACGGCGTCGGCGGACTCCGCCCGCAACGGCAGCCCGCCGTCGGTGAGTTCGCCGCGGACCGCGTACGGGATGCGGGTGCGAGCCCGTCTGAGGGCGTCCTGGGACCAGTCGACGCCGATGACGCGGTGTCCGGCGAGGAGCGGCGCGGCGGTGGCGGCGGCGGTGCCGTCGCCGCAGCCGATGTCGAGGACGGTACGGGGGCCCGCTGTGGCCGCCGGGCCGAGGGCGGCGGCCAGCATGCGGGCCTGGGCGAGGCTGCGGGGGGTGCCGGAGGCGACGGGGACGGAGGGGTCCTCGTAGAAGTCCCGCAGTCCCCGCGCGGGCGGCTCGGTCGACGTGGAGGTGGGCGAGGTGGCCGGCGTCAACGGGTCTCCTCTTCCGTCGTGTGCAGATGGTGCTCGAAGAGGTCCCGGAGGTGGGCTCCGTCGCCGTGGCTGAGCAGGGCGCGGGACCAGCGCAGGGCCACGTGCAGACGGCCCGCCGTGGAGGCGGTCGTGACGGTGAGGCCGCGCGGCATGCGGGCGGGGGCCGAGAACCACACGGCGTGGGCGCGTCCGGCCTCCTCGCCGAAGTCCAGCGCGTAGGGGATACGGCCGATGTTGCTGAGCAGGGTGGTCGACGTCCAGGGGGCCGCGGCTCTGCGCAGGCCCCGGGTGACGGCCGCCCGCCAGGAGACGGGGACCACCGGGGCCGTCAACAGGGAGGCGGCGTGGCCGAGTTGGGGCCGGGGGAGCGACTTCAGGGCGCGGGTGCGTTCGGCCGTGCGGCGCAGGAGCACGGGGAGCGGGGTGTGATCGGTGCGCAACTCCGCCGGATGGAAGGGGACTTCGACCAGACGGGTGCCGTTGCCGATCGCCATGTCCGTGTCCCTCGGCCGGTCGTCCACGGGCATGGTGATGCGCAGGGGGCGGGGGTGGGCGCCGTGTTCCCGGTTCCAGTGGGCGAGCGTCAGGGCGGTGGTGACCATGAGCTGGTCGTTCACGGTGTAGGGGGCGCCCTTGGGGCGGCGGGGCACGGGCAGTTCGGTGACGAGCAGGCCGTTGCCGGGTGAGGGTTCGGGGGTGCCGGCGGCGACGCGGGCGGGCCGGGCCCAGGGGGAGGGGGTGTCCGCCTCGGGCGGGGCCGGTTCGTCGGGGGCGGGGGTGGGCCGGACGGGCGGGGCCGTGGGGGCGTTGTCCTCGCCGCCGTAGAGCTGGGCCGCGGTGGCGAGGATGCGGAGGCAGGCCGGGCCGTCGAGGGCGGTGTGGTTGATGGTGAGGAAGAGCACCGTGCCGTTCGGGCGTCCGGGGCCGGGGGCGGGGGCGGCCGGGCGTGGGTTCCGCCGCTCGGCGGCCCGACCGCCCGCGGTGAGGCCGACCGCGTCGGTCGCCTCGCTTCCCACCGCGGGCCCCGCTCCCTCCACCACCTCCAGCCGGATCGGCGGCGACAGCGTCAGCGGGGGCGCCTCGACCAGGGCCCTGGTCCGCGCGTCCCGCAGCGCGTGCGGGCCGGCGGGCGGGAAGGCCACCACCTCGACGTCCGGCCCCTCGGTCAGCTCCCACTCGTAGCGGCGCCTGTACCAGCGCCCCGGTGCCTCCCGCATGAGGATGCGGGGGTGGGCCCGCAGGGCGGTGACGAAGGCCGTGCGCAGCCGGTCGGGGTCGAGCCGGCCGGGAAGGTGGACCTCGATGTGGACGGTCTCGGGTTCCTCCTCCTGGGCGCAGTGCCGGGACACCTCGTCGACCACCGGGAAGGGGATGCGGACGGGGCCGGGGGCGGCGTCGTCCCGCGCGGGGTGGTCCAGCGTCGTCATCCGGGCTCCCCCTTGCCGGTACCGCCGGTTCCCGCGGGGCCGCCGTCCTCCGGCGGGGCCTGGGGCTTCGGCTTGGTGAACGCGATCCGCCGGGTCGGGGTGTCCGGGTCGCCCTGCGGGGAGCCCGGCCCGCGCGCCGAGACCGTCGGACCGGCCACGGACCCGTCGCCCGCGCCTCCCGGCCCGCCGTTCAGCGTCCGGTCCACCCGCCTGCGCCGCGGCAACGGCTCCGTCGGCGCCTGTGCCCCCGGCGGTACCGCGAACCGCCGTGTCGTGCCGGGCCGTCCGGGGCCGGCCTCCACCCCGACACCCACACTCACCAGCGCTGCGAACAGGCCGGTCAGCGCGAGGAGTTGGGCGAGGTGACCGAACGCGCCCTCACCCGCCGCGACCGGCTCACCCGCTCCGGACGCGGCGGCGACACCGGCGCCGGCCAGAGCGAGGAAGGCGATCGGGACGAGCAGGGTGTGCCGCTTCCAGGCCAGGAGGGCCAGAAGCGGGACGAGGAGGCCGAGGAAGCCCGCGACGACGATGCCGACGAGGGTGAGGGCGACCGTGCCGAGCCAGAGGCCGGGCCCCGGCGGCGCCGGCTGGGGCGCGTCCGGGTTGGGCTCCTGGCGGCGCCACAGGGCCAGCCCGATCAGGGCCGCGAGGCCCACACCGGCGCCGATCAGCCCGGCCTCGTACGTCACGGACGGCTCGAACGACAGCTTGACCGTGCCGCCCGCGCCGCCGGGGACGCGCCAGCCCTGCTGCCAGCCGTCGAGCCGCACGGGGGTCAGCTCACGGCCGCCGAGCGTGGCCTTCCAGCCGTCGTTGAAGTTCTCGTACGTCGTCAGGTAGGAGGCCGCGCCGTCGCCGACGGTGACCTCGCGGCGGTCACCGAGCCAGTCCCGTATGCCCAACTCGCGTCCGCCGGCGGCCGGTTCGGCGACCGTGCCGCGGGTGAGGGTCACGGTGGTGACGGCCAGGGCGCCCGTGTCCTCGGACTCGAAGGTGTGCCGGTCGTCCGCGCCGAGCTCCAGCCCGCCCCCGGCCTTTCCGTCCCGGCAGAGCGTCAGGTCGACCGGCCGCCGCTCCGTCAGGTCCCGTACCGTCCCCCGGGCGCTCGTCTCGTACAGCGTCCCGTCGACCTCGACCGCCGGGCCCTCGCCGCAACTCAGCTCGAACTCCCGGGTCGGGGCGGGCCGCGGGGTGCGGAACTGGTCCAGGGCCGGAATGTACGCCTCCGTGAGACCGACCGGGAGCTGCAGGTCGTCGTCGGCGACGGGGTTGTGGACGGTCAGCGGGGCCGTCTCGGTGACGGTGATGTCGAGCCGGTCGGTGGTGATCGGGTCGAAGCGGACCCAGCCGTTCTCGTCGACACCGGCGATGGCGGCGCCGTCCGGGGAGCTGATCTCGACCTGGGTCGGCCGGGCCGACAGACCGCCCGCCGGGGCCAGGACGAGCGAGCCGACCGGCCACTTGTCGCCCCAGGCGAGGTGGATCGTGGGGTCGTCGCCCGCGATCCACGCCGTGGTCAGGTCACCGTCGGTCAGGTTGCGCGGCGAGAGCCCGGCCCCGAGGGAGGCCGTGGACTCGGCGCTCGCCTTGATCTGGCTCTGCTGCTCGGGGGCGGCCTTGTAGAGCAGCTTGTCGAGTTCGTCGCCCGGCACGGGTACGGCCGTGGCCTTCACCTCGTACGTCCCCGCCGTGGTGGTGCCGAAGGTGCGGTGCAGCCCCGGTTCCGTGCCCGTGGGGGAGAGGCCGGTCGGGTCGGCGGCCCGCCGCAGCGAGACCACCTCGGCGGAGGCGGCCGTGCCGTCGGGGTCCTGGGCGTCCGTCGGCAGCCGCAGCATCCGGGTGACCTTGACGCCGGGCAGGTCGATCTCGGAGAAGCCGGCGCCGACGAGCCCGGTGTGCCGCTCCGCCGAGTCGAGAATCGTGATCTTCAGCCAGTTCGTGTCGCCGGGAGCGGCGTTGACGTTCTGGGTCGAGCCGTCGGCCTGGAGGTTCGTGGAGCGTGAGCCCCGCTCGGTCTCCACCTTGATCCGGGTCGGCGCCGACCGCACCCCGTCCTGCGGCAGCGGCGTGACCTCGAAGGTCGCCGGAACGTCCTGGCTGCCGTCGAAGTCGATCCGCAGCCACTGCCCGTCCGCCGAACCGGCCGCGCCCTCCGCCCAGGCGGTGCCCCGGTCGCCGTCGAAGGCGTTCACCGGGTCGTACTGCGGCAGATGGAACAGCCAGTTGCCGCTGGTCGACGCGGTCACCGACTTGGCGCCCCGCAGCTCGGCCACTGTCTGGTGGTCGAGGCCCGACACCGGCAGGATCTGCTTCGGCCGCGCACCGGGGTCCTGCACGCTTCCGCTCGGGTTCCGCTCGTTCGCCGTGTACGTGTACGAGGTGTTGGCGTTGACCAGGCCGAAACGGGTGTCCGCGCGGCGAAGCCCGTCACCGACCACCTGCACGGCCGGCGTACCGAGCCCGGGGTGGTTGTCGCCGGTCAGCACGGTGGCGCGGTCGCGCAGCTCCGGGTCGGCGGCCAGCGGCAGCAGCGACTCGGGGCCGCCGGAGACGACGGCCGTGTCGGCGATCGCCTTCAGCCCGGCCTGCCCGGGGCGCGGCACGTCCTCGGCCGGGCGGTAGATCTCCACGGCCCGCTGCCGCGCGTACAGGCCCTCGACCTGCATCGGGGTGCCCTCGGCGATCCGTCCGCCGGTCATCACCGGCCCGAGCCCCGTCACCCGCTCGTACCCGGACTGCTCCAGGGTCCGCTTCACGGTCGCCGTCGGCACCGCGCCGATCTGGTCGGGGTCCAGGTCGTTGCGTACGACGACGTAGTACAGGCCCGCGCGACTCAAATAGTCGCCCAGACCGGGGACTTCGCCCCCGGTCAGCAGTGCCTGCTCGACGGCGTCCATCGCGCGCCGGTTGCCGGGGGTGCCGAAGGGGACGTAGTCGCGCTGAGCCCAGCGGGAGTCGGCGAGGACGTCGAGGGGCTGGTCGACGGTGGTGCCCCAGGTGTAGATGCCGTGCGCGGTGGCCGGTACGACCAGCGCGCGGGAGTCCGGGGAGTACTTCTCCAGCCAGTTCGCCGTCGCCTGCCAGTACTTGGGCAGCTCCTGGAACGAACCCGGCTGCAGCACCGACCCGTTGAGGTACGGCCACAGCAGCCCCGGTACGACCAGGACGGCCGCGACCAGTGGCGCGAACCGCCGCCCCCGCACCCGCCGGGCCCCCTCCGCCCGCGCGGCCACGCCCACCAGGTGCGCGAGCCCGAGGACGAGCGCGAGCGCCAGCCCCGTCTGGAACTTGTAGATGTTCCGGAAGGGCACGAGGCCCCCGTTCAGCCAGTCCTGGACCACCCCGTGGAAGGGCGCCCCGAACGCGCCGCCGTACCCGGCCAGGGTGAACAGCGCGACCACCAGCACGGTCAGCACCAGCCACCGGCGCTCGGGGATGTCCCGCCGGGCCAGCCCGGCCAGACCCAGCCCCGCGGCCACCGCCGACGCCAGGATGACGACCACGGACGCCGCGACGGACCAGCCGGCCGGCAGCCAGGGCTCACCGAAGTTCAGATAGCCCACCCAGTTCCCGGCACCGCGCAGCGCCTCGGTGGCGGACATCGTGGCCGTCGTCGTCTGCGAACTCTCCACATAGGGAAGGAAGTTCTCGCCGTAGAAACCGAGCAGCAGCAGCGGGACCACCCACCACGCGGTCGCCAGGATCACCCCCGGCACCCACCAGGCGATCAGCCCGCGCTGCCGGGGTCCCGGCCTCCGCGTGAGCAGATACAGCCCGACGGGCAGCAGCGAGGCCAGGGTCGCGGTCGCGTTGACCCCGCCCATGAACGGGATGACGAGCGCCGACCGCAGGGCGGCCACCCGCGCGCTGTACCGCTCGTTCGTCAGCGGCAGCAGCACCCACGGCAGGAACGCCCCCGGCAGCGCGGCGGCCGAGGTCGACCCGACGACGGTGGTGAACACGGGCCACAGCGCGTAGGCCGAGGCGGCGAGCAGCCTCGACGCCGGACTTCCCACGCCCAGCCGCTCCGCCAGCCGCAGCGCGCCCCAGAAGGCCACCGACACGATCAGCGACAGCCACAGCCGCTCCGCCAGCCACACCGGCAGCCCGACCAGATCGGTCAGCCCGTAGTACGGCAGCATCGGCCACAGGTATCCGACGTACTGGTCCTGGATGCCGCCGAACCCGCCCCGGTCGTGCCACAGCTGACCGAGGTCGGAGACGAACTGCCAGGGGTCGGTGGTGACGCCGAGCTTGGTGTCGAAGGTCTGCCGGCCCGGTTGGGCGGCGACCAGCAGGACGAACACCACGGCCCAGAATCCCAGCAGCCAGCGCCGCGACCGAGGGCCCTCGGGGGGTCCCTCGGTCGTGCCCGCGGGCCGTACCGGCGCGGGGGGTGGAGCCTGGACCGTGCTCGTCATGGTGGACACCGCCGGAGGATGAGGAGGAGGTTCCAGGTGGCGAACTCACGCAGTCCCGGCGCCTTCACGACGGTCTCCGCGAGAAACGGCCAGTAGCGGGAGCGCGCCGACACGACCGTCACGTCGTCCCGGCCGCGCACCTGCCGCAGAGTGCGTCCGATGTGTACGGCGAAGAGGTTCTCGCCGAGGGTGTGCTTGGCGTCCTTGCCCGTACGGCGCCGATAGCGGGCCCGCGCCCGGTCGGCCCCCAGGTAGTGCCAGGGCGCCCACTCGTGCCCGCCCCAGGGGGACAGCCAGTTCGTGAACGACACGTAGATCAGCCCGCCGGGCCGGGTGACCCGCGCGAGTTCGCTGAGGAAGGTCGGCGGATCGGCGACGTGCTCCAGCACGTTGGAGGTGAAGGTGACGTCCGCGACCCCGTCGGCCAGGGGGAGGAGATACCCGTCGGCGACGACGGACCCGTCCGGCGGCTTGGTCCCCAACTCCCCCGAATCCGGCTCGAAGAGGTACGCCTGGGCACCCCGCCGCCGGAACTCCTCGGTGAAGTACCCGCTGCCACCGCCGACATCGACGACGGTCAGCCCGTCCACGGGCCGGCCGCCGTACGCCTCGACCTGGTCGACGGCGTCACGCGCGAGCAGCGTGTAGCAGTGCTCCGGGTCGTCCTGCTCCCGCATGAACGCCCGGAAGAGGGTGACGGACCGGCGAAAAGAGGGATCCTTGAAGCCTGCGCCGGCTGCCTCGCCCTGATAGGGGCGCGGGGCTGTGACATGTGCGGCTTTGCCGCGGGGGCGCGACGAGCCACGACGCACTCGCAGCCGCCAACGCACCCTCGTGGCAACCCATTTGGCGCTCAACGAGACCAACCCCGCACCGCCTCCGCCGCCACCGCCCGAAACTGCCGCACCGTGCGATCCCACCGGAAATGCGCGGCGCGCTCCCGCGCGGCCTTCCCCATCAGCACCCGCCGATCGGTCGACAGGGCCAGCGCACACCACGCGGCGGCGAAGGAGGACTCGCCCCGGGCCAGCACCCCGGTCTCCCCGTCCACGACGGAGTCCCGCAGGCCGGGCACGTCGAAGGCGATCGAGGGCGTCTCCCGCACGGCGGCCTCCGTGACGACGAGCCCCCAGCCCTCCACGGCGGAGGGATGGAGCAGCAGCCAGGCCGCGCACAGCAACCGGTGCTTCTCCTCCTCGGACACATGGCCGGTGAACTCGACCCCGGGCCCGGCCATCGCCTGCAGCCGCGCCCGTTCGGGCCCGTCCCCGACGATCACGAGCCGCCCGCCCGTCACCGGCCGCACCCGTTCCCACAGCCGCAGCAGCAGATCGATCCGCTTGTACTCGACCAGTCGGCCCACGGCCACGAACAGCGGCTCGGCCGACCGCTCGGCACGCGGCCCCGGCTCCTCGACCCCGTTGTGCACGACCCGGATCCGGTCCCGTTCCACACCGATCGAGCGGAGCGCGGTGGCCGTCGAGGAGGACACGGCGACCAGCAGGTTCCGGCGTTGCGCGGCGGTCAGCGACCAGTGTTCGAGCCGTCTCCCGAGGCGTGCGGCCGGGGCCAGGGGGCCGCCGAACCGCAACTGCCACACATCCGTGTGCACATGGTTGACCAGGCACATCGTCGGGCCCTGGTGCCAGAGCGGGGCGAGGTAGGGCATGCCGTTGCACACCTCGACCAGCAGGTCGCAGTCGCCGACCTGACGGGCGAAGGCGGATCTGGCGCGCAGATGGTGGCTCAGGTCGCCGCCCGCCGACACGACCCGGTAGTCGCGGTAGGCGGCGGGGCCGCCGCACAGCAGGGTGACCTGGTGGCCGAGCCGGGTCAGGCCGTCGGCGAGCCGGTCGACGAGGAGCTCGGAGCCCCCCGCCGCCGGATTACCGAGGTCACGGCGGGCGAGAAAGACGATCCGGCGGGGCTGCGGGGGGCCTGCGGACCGGTGCTGATCAAGGCGCGGAAACACCTCGACCAGCGAGAACGGCACGTGCTGGGGCATGGGTGCTCCAACTCGTCTCGGGGTGCGGAACTCAGCGGGGAGAAGGACGTCCGCCGTGGGGGATGTTCCGGTGGGCGGGAGTCCGGGTGGGGTCGTTCTGGTCTCTCGTTCCTCGAAGGTGCTCGGAGTCGCTCGGAGTTGCGGGGGGTTGCCGGGAGTCGCTGTGGGCGAGGTGTGGGTGGGTTGTGCTCAGGTGGGGTGGACAGTTTTCGCCCAGCGGTACGAAGCTGCTACTCACCGGCGTGACAATTTCCGGGGTTTATTCAACTGACGCCCTGTCACATCGTGATCTCTTCCTGGGACGACTCGGGCGTATCGGGGCGCCGCCTGCCACGTGCGACCAGAACGGCACCGGCCACGGCGAGGACGAAACCGACCGCAGTGGCACCGATCGGCACCGTCCGCCCCACCAGGCGCAGCAGTCCGCTGTCCTTCTCCGCCTGGTCCACCGCGAACTTCTGCGTCGCCGGGGTGAAGGCGAGCTTCTGGCTGTCGAGCAGCACCGCCGCGTCCTCGGTACCGCCCGGCGCCCGCAGCGTCCGGCGCGGGCCGGTCTGCGCGTAGAGCACGCGTCCCGTGCTCTGGTCGACGACCAGTTCGAGACCGTGGTTGGCGTACCACTCCTCGGCGAGCACCTGCGGCCGGCCCGGCTCGTCGACGAGGGCGCCGGGGACCAGCCGGGTGCCGGTCTTCGTGGCCGGAACCTTCGCCGTGAAGCGCAGTCCCTCGTAGCCCCGGATCTTCTTCCGGCCCTCGTAGTGGAGCGTCACCGTCGCGCCGAGCGTGTTGTCCCACCAGCGGTAGGAGCGTTTCTGCACGTCGAAGGGGAACTTCAGGTACGCCTCGCCCTCGATGTACGGCTTCTCGTCGCAGCAGTGCACGGGCCGGTTGGTCTTCCGGTCGCTGACCCAGCGGTGCGGGGAGAAGTCCAGCGCGTCGTGCGGATCGGCCGCCGGCAGCGACTTGTCGGTGTCGACCGAGGTGATCACGTCCCACACCGCGGCCCCGCTGCGCTCACTTTCGGCCACATCGCCGCGTACCCGCTGGGTCACGGTGATCTCCTGGTCCGGCACGGTCTTCACCTGCTCGACGTCGAAGACGCTGCCGGTGCCGGAGTAGACGGCGGTCGTGTCGATGTCGATCGGATTCACGGCGGCTCTCGGCTCCACGTACCAGGCGAGCAAGGGCGCGAGGACCAGCAGAAACGTGCCGAGGCCCAGCAGGACCAGCGAGAGTGGTGAAGCTGTACGGCGCATCCGGGCACTCCAGGGGGCGTTGGGAGGTGCGACTCGGGTAGGCGTGCGGAAAGTGCGACGCCTGGTGGAATGTGCGCGTGCGGACGGGGGCTGGGTGTGGGGGCTGTGTATGGGCCGGGAACCGTAGGCGGAGTCTTGACGCAGTGTCAATGCATTGCTGACACTGAGTCCGCGGGGTGCCCTGGGTGGGGACGACCTGTCGACCGAGAGGCTGCCCCTGCGATGTCCAGACTGCTCGCCGCCGCGCTGACCATGGCGGTCGCCGCGGCTCTCGCCGTGGGGGCCGCGTTCGGCGCCGTCGCCCTGCTCGACGCCACCCCGGACCAGCCGAACACCCCGCTCATCACCTACGAGAACGCCGGTCAGGAGCGCTGAGGGGTGACGACCGGAGGCCCGGGAACCGTCACCGTCCGCTCCGCCTGGCACGACGTGCCGCGCCTGCAGGTGCGCGAGTTCGCCGCGATCGCCATGGCCGAGGCCCCCGCCCTCGCCGAGGAGATCCTGCGCGAGATCCGCCGCGAGTACCCCCACCTTCCCGTCGTGCTCGACGACTCCGGCGAGCCGATGGCCCTCATCGGCATCCGCCGCGCGATCGAGGTCTTCGTCCAGCACCTGGAGACCGCCGAGGGCCGGCCGCGCGTTCCTCCCGGCGTCTTCCAGGAGTTCGGCCGCGGCGAGGGACTGAACGGCCGCAGCCTCGACTCACTGCAGGCGATCTACCGGCTCGGCGTACGCCTGGCCTGGCGCCGCTTCGCGGAGATCGGCCAGCGTGTGGAGATCCCGCCGCCCGCCATGTACGAGCTGGTCGACGCCGGATACGAATACCTGGACGGTCTGGTGGACCAGTCGGTGCGCGGCTACGCGGAGGCGGCGGCCCGGCAGGCCGGCGAACGGCTGCGACTGCAACGCCGGTTGATGGAACTCCTCCTCGCCGAGCACCATCGGGGCGACCCGGCGGACGCGCTCACCGAACGCGCGGCCCGGATCGGCTGGACCCTCCCGGAGAAGGTCGCGGTCGGGGTCCTGTTACGGCCCGCCCGTGAGGCCATGGCCCCCGCCGTCGGCCAGGGCGTCCTGCTGGACATGGAGTACGAGCAGCCCCGCATGGTCGTCCCCGAACCGGACGCGGCCGGCCGCCCCGAACTGCTCCACCGGGCCCTGACCGGCTGGTCGGGCGCGATCGGCCCGCCGGTGCCGCTGGCCGACGCGGCGAAGTCGCTGCGCTGGGCGGAGGCCGCCGTCCGTCTCATGGAGCGCCGGCTGCTGCCCGGCGGCGAGGTCCTGCACTGCACCGAGCACACCGAGGCCCTCGTCCTCCTCCAGCCCGAGGAGCTGATCGACGACCTCGCCCTGCGCTGCCTCGCGCCCCTGGCCCACTGCGGCCCCACCCATGGGCGCCGCCTCGCCGAGACCCTCCTCGCCTGGCTGGAGACTCGCGGCGGCGCGCCCGAGATCGCCACCCGCCTTGGTGTGCACCCGCAAACCGTTCGCTATCGCCTCCGGCAGATCCGCGAACTCTGGGGCGACGAGATCGACGACCCCGACCGCCGCTTCGAGCTGGAGCTGGTGCTGAGGGCGCAGCGGCTGCGGGGGGAACTGGGGGACCCACGCCCCCGACGGTGAGTGGCGCCGGGCGGGGGGTGTGCGTGCCGAGGGTGGGGGTGCGCGTGCCGGGTGAGTGGGGGTGCGCGAGCCGGGTGAGTCTGGGTGCGCGAGGGGGCGGGTGCGGGGTCGGTGGGGGTTCTCGCGCAGTTCCCCGCGCCCCTGAAAGGCCCCGGACTCGGCGGTTTGCGAGGTGCGCCCTGGCTCCCGTGCCGCTGAGAGATCGCGGCCCGGCGGCCTGGAAGGCTCAGGCTCCCTGGGCCCGCCCTGTATGGCGAGAGTCTTGTGCGTCTGGGGCATGGCGGTTCTGTGGGGCGGCGCTTCTGTGGCCCGTGGGGTGAAAGGCATGGGGCGCAGCCCCTGTTTTTCAGGGGCGCGGGGAACTGCGCGACAAGCCCCACCGGGCCCGCACCCACCCACCGACCCCCGGATCCGGCCGCCCCCACGCAAACCCCGGTTGCCCCCGGCCATTGCCCGGCCATGGGCACTATGACTAGCCTGTGTTCGTTATGCCGATCGACAGTTGAAATCTCGAACACTCGCCGCAGACAAACTCAAGGGAGGGGGCCGACCGTGGGACGCCTAGTACCTGCCGTGACCCGGGCGCTCGACATATTGGAGCTCTTCCTGGACGGGGACGGCACGCTGTCCGCCCCCGACATCGTGCGCAGACTCCAACTGCCCCGCACCACCGTGCACGAGCTGGTCACCACGCTCGCCGCCAGGGGATACATCGTCCAGGTACAGGGACAGCCGGGACGTTACCGCCTCGGAGTCCGCCCGTACCAGCTCGGCAGCCGTTACGCCGAGCAGCTGGACCTCGCCGCCGAGGGCCAGCAGGTGGCCAGGTCCGTCGCCGAGACCTGCGACGAGACGGTGCACGTGGCGATCCTGGAGTACACGGACGTCATCTACATCGCCAAGGTCGACTCCACGCACGCCGTGCGCATGGTCTCCGCCGCGGGCCGCCGCCTCCCGGCGCACTGCACCTCCGTCGGCAAGATGCTCCTCGCCTCCCTTTCCGAGGCCGAGCTGAACGCCCGCATCCCGGACGACGCCGACCTGCTCGCCATGACCCCCAACAGCATCACCGACCCGGCCGCCCTGCGCGAGACCCTGGCCCGGATCCGTGAGCGGGGTCTCGCCGTGGAGAACCGCGAGTCCAACCCGGACGTCTCCTGCGTCGCCGCGCCGGTCCGCGACCGCACCGGCCGGGTCGTCGCCGCGATCTCCATCTCCGTCCCCATGATCCGCTGGAGCGACGAGCGCCGGATCGAGCTGGAGCAGCTCGCCGCCAAGGGCGCCGCGGAACTGTCCGAGCGCCTCGGCCACCGGAGCGTGGCATGAGCGCCCACACGAGTCACCCGGGCTACGAGGTCGCGGTCCGGGAGTACGCGGCCCTCGGCGAGGGTCCCACCTGGGACGCCGATGCCCAGCGCCTGATCTGGATCGACATCCTCGGGTCGCGCGTCCACACCTACGACCCCGCCTCGGGCCGCCGCACGGTGTTCGTCACCGAGCAGCACGTCGGCGCGGTCAAGCCCCGCGCCGGCGGCGGCCTCGTGCTGAACCTCCGCGACGGCGTCGGCCTGACCGACCCCGACGGCGGCTTCCGGTGGCTGCACCACGAGCCCGTCCCGGGCCGCCGCGCCAACGACGCCGCCGTCGCACCCGACGGCTCCCTCTTCGCCGGCACCATGCGCTACGACGAGGCCCCGGGCGGCGGCACCCTGGCCCGTTTCACCGCCGACGGGCTCACCACGACCGTCCTCGACGACGTCGCCGTCAGCAACGGCACCGGCTGGAGCCCGGACGGACGGCTGATGTACTACATCGACTCGCCGACCCGCCGGATCGACGTCTTCGACTACACGGACACGGGTGCCGACGGGGGCGCGGCGGACGGCCGTCTGCCCGTGAACCGGCGCCCCTTCGTGACCATCGAGGACGGCGGCGGCTTCCCCGACGGCCTCACCGTCGACGCCGAGGGCTGTGTCTGGGTCGCCCTCTGGGAGGGGAGCGCCGTCCGCCGCTACACCCCGGACGGCACCCTGGACCGCGTCGTCCCCCTGCCCACCCCCCGTCCCACGGCCTGCGCCTTCGGCGGCCCCGACCTCACCGACCTGTACATCACGACGGCCCGCACGGGCACGGACACCCCGCACCCTCTGTCCGGCTCCCTGCTGGTCGTACCGGGCGCGGGCAAGGGCCTGGCCCAGCCGGCGTTCGCGGGCTGATCCCGGAGCCCGGCACTCCCAACGCCACGTGGCCGCCCCCCGATTCGGTGGGCGGCCACGGTCGTGCCGGGCGGGCTGCGGGGTACGACCCGTTCACTCGCGTACGGGCACACCGCCCCGCGCGCCGGCGGCGGACGCGGCGGCGAGCGCCCGTACCGCCTCGATCTCGGCGGGCTCACGCAGGACCAGGGACACGGCCTCGATGTCCTGGAGCAGATCGGTGAAGTCCGTCGCGACCGCGAACGCGGGGAAGGCCGCCCGACCGGGCGCGCCCTCGGCGTCCCCCGTCACCGACAGGCCGTGCGCACCCGCGGCGAGCCCCGGAAAGACGAGCGGGCCCGAGATCAGCGTGGCCGTCGTACCGCTGTCGGGCGACCGCCTCCGCGCGGCCACGGCGTTCTGGATCGTGACGGCGGCGGCCAGGGCCTTGGCCCGGCCGGGTTCGTGCCCGAGGCCCAGTGCGGTGTCGTAGGCGCGGTGCCGCAGGTCCTCGTCGAGGTGGCGGGTCAGCCGGAGCAGGGCGTCCCGGATGAACGTCTCCCGGCGGGTGAGGCGCAGCTCCGGGGTGGCGCGCAGGGCGAAGGGGACGCGGGAGTCGTCGACGGTCCGGGTCAGCAGATACAGGGGCCGCAGCCGTATGTGGCGTGCCCGCACCCTCCAGCGGTCCCGCAGATACTGGCCGCCGTGCGGAAGGATGAAGCCCACCGCGATGCAGATGGCCGCCAGGGCGGCGACCGGCGGCGCCACATGCGTGCTCAGCCAGTCCAGGTCGTGCCCCGTCCAGCGGGCGACCACGGCCGTGAGCTTCGCGGCGTCGAACGCCAGATTGAGCGCGCAGCCCAGGCCCAGCGCCCGCAGGCCGCCGCGCAGCCACCGGTCCAGGCCGTCCGCGCGGACCCAGTTGCGGATCAGCCGGTAGGTGACCACACAGGCCGCCGTGTGCGCGCCGAGGTAGAGCAGGATCTCCTCGCGCATGAAGGGCGTGGTCGCGTAGTACGTGTCGAGGTCGCGCAGCCGTTCGCGGGGGACGTCCGCGAGCGCGAACAGCACCCAGAGCACGACGATCACCGCCGCGTACACGGCGACGACCCACCGCATGAGACGGCGGGTCGCCGGGGACCGGTCGGCCGGGCCGTTGCGCCAGGCGACGATCAGCAGCAGACAGCACGCGCAGAACGCGGTGATCAGGGAGTACACCCAGGGCGCAGCGACGTTCGCGACGCCCACGGTCCGGTTGGTCCACGCGATGACCGACGGCACCGCGAACACGAAGACGGCGCAGGCGAGGAGCAGCAGCCCGCCGACCGCCCGCAGCAGCGAGTCCCGCCACAGCTTCACGATGCTGGGCAGCTTGATCACCAGGGCGGCGGTCAGTACGGCCGTGGGGATCCAGAACGAGATGTACAGCTCGCCGAAGAAGTCCGCGGGGCTGAGGGCCCCGGTCGTCGTCGCGGGCACGGCCGTCCCCCTCATCCGCGGGGCCGGCGATAGCCGAGGGACGCCTGGATGGCCTGCCCGACGGGGTCGGCCGGGTCGCCCGGATCCGCCGCGTCGGCCGACCCGCCCGGCCCGGCGTCCACCCAGGGCCGGAAGGCGGTCGCGAGCCGGTGCCCGAAGTCCTCGGCCTCCTGCTCGTCCGACTCGTGGGAACCGTTGCGCGCGGCGATGGCTGTGCCGCCCTGCCCGAGCGCGGCGGACAGCTCGGGGGAGAGCGGCGGCAGCGCGGACGTCGTCCCGCCCGAAGCGTGCGACGCGTCCGGCGCACCGGGCTCATCCCGCTCGGCCACCCCGTCCGACAGCGCGAGCGCGGCGGCGTCCGGGCCCGGCAGCGGGTGATGGCAGTGCCCGGCGTGCATGTGCCACAACTCGTGGCCCAGGATGACCAGTTGCTGCACGGTCTCCGCCCGCTCCTCGACGATCACCAGGTCGAAGTCGGGGAACTCCATCCACAGTCCGGTCACCCCTATCCCGTCCGGGAACCGCTCGAACCGCAGCTTCACCGGCCGCCCGCCCCGCCGCGCGCTCATCTCCGCACACAGCGCCGCACTCAACTCCCGTACGCCGACGGGCCCGTCGAGCCTTCCCCGCACCGCCTTGCTGAGCCCGGCGGTCAGTTTCCGCATCTCGGCGGCGGACCGCGAGGGCGCCAACGCGGCCCGGACCCGGCCGACGACGCCGCGCAGTCCCAGCCCGCCCGTGCCCCGGGCGACGCGCCCGGCCCGGCCGCGCCGCTCCGCGTCGCGGCCCGGGTCGGCGCCGTGACTCATCGGCGGGCCTCCTCGTCGTCGACACCGAGCAGCCCTTCGAGCATGACGGCGAGTGCCTCCTGTTTGCGGGGGGTCAGCCGATGGCCGCGCAGCGCGAGCGTGACGACCCCGTGCCGGGTGGCGAACTCCACCAGCGGCCCGTCGCCGTCCGTGTCGCCCTCAAGTCCTGCGAGCAGGCGCCCGAGTTCCCGGTTCAGGACGGCCGCGGCCGGGTCGGTGAAGAACCGGACGCCCTCCTCGATGCCGAAGAACTCCGCGAGCGCGGTCAGGTCGGGCACGTTCGGCATCTTCTTGCCGAGCAGCAGCTGCCGGGCCCACTCGGGACTGATGGCGAGCCGCTGCGCCACCTCCCGGCCGACCTCACCGGCCCGCTTGCCGCTCCGCGCGGCATACGCCTCGTGCAGTGCGCGCACCCGCCCCCGCACCCGGTCGTCGACCCGGTCGGCGGCGGGCCCGTGCCCGTCGAGCAGCGCCCGCACCACGTCCTCGGCGAGGGCGGTGCGGTCCGCCAACGCCCGTACGTCGAGCAGGAGACCACGGTCGGCACCGGCCTCCGCGATACGGGCGTCGAGTCGTCTCAGGGTCTCGGCAAGGGTGTCGGGCAGCACGGGCACGCGCCGACCCTACGTGCCCGGGGGACCCCGGCACCATGAGATTCCAACGATCGTTGAATTCTGACGAACGATGGTTGAGCCACCCGGCGGGCGCCACGGCCGCGGCCCCTCCAGGGCGCGGGTGGCGCCGGGCCCGCACCGGCCCCTCGGCAGCCCGTATCAACCCGGCACAGCCCGCATCTGCCCTCAGCAGGCCCCCGACAAGCCCTCCACAAGCCCCGACAAGCCCCGACAGGCCCTCAATAGACCCTCAACGGGCTGTCGGCCCCTCGCCCCATTGACTGGTCCCGACTTCGACCCTAGCGTCCCGTTCGGCTCAACGATCAGCATCCGCAATACCGAACGTCGCACGCCGGCCGTCGCACACCGAACACCGCACACCGCACACCGAAGGGGCCCCTCCATGACCCGCACCGCCCGCTTCACCCTCGACCCCGCGTTCAAGGTCGGCCAGGTCAACCCCCGACTCTTCGGCTCCTTCGTCGAGCACCTCGGCCGCTGCGTCTACACGGGCATCTTCGAGCCGGGCCACCCCGCGGCGGACGAGGCGGGCCTGCGCACCGACGTGCTGGACCTGATCCGTGAGCTGGGCGTCACCACGATCCGCTACCCCGGCGGCAACTTCGTCTCCGGCTACAAGTGGGAGGACTCCGTCGGCCCCGTCGAGGACCGCCCCCGCCGCCTCGACCTCGCCTGGCGCTCCACCGAGACCAACCGCTTCGGCCTCTCCGAGTACATCGGCTTCCTGAAGAAGATCGGCCCGCAGGCCGAGCCCATGATGGCCCTCAACCTCGGCACCCGAGGCGTCGCCGAGGCCCTCGAACTCCAGGAGTACGCCAACCATCCCACCGGCACCGCCCTCTCCGACCTCCGTGCCGCCCACGGCGACAAGGACCCCTTCGGCATCAAGCTCTGGTGCCTGGGCAACGAGATGGACGGCCCCTGGCAGACCGGCCACAAGACGGCGACCGAGTACGGCCGTATCGCCGCCGAGACCGCGCGCGCGATGCGCCAGATCGACCCGGGCGTCGAACTCGTCGCCTGCGGCTCCTCCAGCCAGTCCATGCCGACGTTCGCCGAGTGGGAGGCGACGGTCCTGACGGAGACGTACGACCTCGTCGACCACATCTCCCTGCACGCCTACTACCAGCCCGAGGACGGCGACGTCGACTCCTTCCTCGCCTCCGCCGTCGACATGGAGTCCTTCATCGAGAACGTGGTCGCCACCGCCGACCACGTGGGCGCGAAACTCAAGTCCAAGAAGAAGATCAACCTCTCCTTCGACGAGTGGAACGTCTGGTACATCTCCAAGTGGCACGAGATCGAGAACTCCGGCGAGCGGGACTGGGCACAGGCCCCCCGCCTGCTGGAGGACAACTACAGCGTCATGGACGCGGTCGTCTTCGGCTCCCTGCTCATCGCGCTGCTCCGGCACGCCGACCGCGTCACCGTCGCCTGCCTCGCCCAGCTCGTCAACGTCATCGCCCCGATCATGACCGAGCCGGGCGGCCCCGCCTGGCGGCAGACGACGTTCTTCCCGTTCGCGCAGGCCGCGAAGTACGGCCGGGGCGAGGTGCTCGACGTACGCGTGGACTCGCCGACGTACGGGACGAAGAAGTACGGCGAGGCGGACCTGCTGCACGCGACCGCGGTGCGGGCCGAGGACGGTTCGGTGACCGTGTTCGCGGTCAACCGGGGTCGTACGGACGCGCTGCCGCTCGAAGTCGCCTTGAACGGACTGGAGTTGACCAGGATCGTCGAGCACGGCGTGCTGGCCGACGCGGACCCGGACGCACGCAACACGCTCACGGACCCCGAGCGGGTCGCTCCGCACGCGGGTGCGGGGTCCACGTTGCGGGACGGCGTACTGAGCGCGGTCCTGGAGCCGCTGTCGTGGAACGTGATCCGGCTGGGCTGAGCCGCCGTGCCCGCTCCCGCGCCCCCTGCGGAGCGCGGGACCGCAGTGCCGTCCGCGTGGCCGACAATGGTGGCCATGAGGATCTCGGCACGGGCGGACTACGCCGTACGCGCGGTACTGGAAGTCGCCGTACGGCAGGACAGCGGCCCGGTGAAGGCGGAAGTCATCGCGACCGTCCAGGAGATTCCGCACAAGTTCCTGGAGGGCATCCTCGGCGATCTGCGGCGAGGCGGCCTGGTCACCAGCAGGCGGGGCGGCAGCGGCGGGTACCGGCTGGCGCGCGAGGCCGCCGCCATCACCGTCGCCGACGTGATCCGGGCCGTCGACGGCCCGATCGTGTCGGTACGCGGCGAACGCCCCACCGGCCTCACCTACACCGGCTCCGCCGAACCGCTGCTCCCCCTGTGGATCGCCCTGCGGGCCAACGTCCGCCGCATCCTGGAGGGCGTCACGGTGGCCGACATCGCGGCCGGCACCCTCCCCGATCCGGTGCAGAACCTGGCGGCGGAACCGGCGGCCTGGGAGAACCCGTGACCCGGCGGGCCCCGGCGGACCGATGGGCCGGGCTGGCTCGTGGGCCGTGCGTGGGCCGTGCGTGGGCCGTGCGTGGGTCGATCGGCGCTCGACCGTCCTGCGCGCCCTCACCCCAGCCGCACGGCCAACGTCACCTCGGCCCCCGCCCCCGTGATGTCCGTCGTCACCGTCATGCGGTCCGTGACCAGGTGGGCCAGCCAGAGGCCGCGGCCGGGGCAGGTGTCGAGGCCGGGGAGGAGTTCGGGGAGGGTGGGGGTGAAGCCGGGGCCGTTGTCGGTGATGCGGCATTCCAGTTCGTGGGCCAGGCGGCGGAGTTCGAGGCGGCCCTGGCCGCCCGCGTGCTCGACCGCGTTGGCGGCGATCTCGCTGACCGCGAGGGTGAACTCGCCGAGCCGTACGCCGCACAGGCCCGCTGTCGCGGCCGTGTCCTCCACCTGGGCGCGTACCAGGGGCAGGTTCTCGCCCGTGAAGTGGCGTTTCAGCAGGAGTGTTCCGGGGGCGTGGTCCGGGCTGTCGCCGCTCGGGCCGCCGATCGTTCCTGTACCGCTGTCCGTCTCCCCGCCCGGCATCTCGGCCGCCTCCTCTCGATGGGACTCGATGGGTACGAGCACGGGTGCTGGGCGTCAAAGGTGAACTGCCGCACCTCACCCACGCTAGCCGCGCTCGTCCGATGAGTACCCAGGAGATCGAGAGGACATCGTGCCTGGTCAAAACCGTACGATTTCGATCGAGTCGTGATTGAGTCTGCCCGACCTCGGCTGATCGGTTGGCGTTCGGTGTTCGGTGTTCGGCGTCCGTCGCCGGCTCCCTCCCGTACGGTCCGGGAGGGAGCCGGCGCCCCGGAGGGGAAGGACCGGCTGGGTCAGCTCGACTCCACCCCCACCGTCAGCGACCCCGCGTACCCGGCCGCCGGTGAGCCGCCCAGCGCCGTCAGGGTGAGAAGGCCGGACGCGGCGCCTCCCTCGTCGTAGATGGAGTCCTGGGCGAGGGTGGTGCGGGGGACCGTGTTGGCCGCGTACGGGGAGAGGGCCCCGACCCGGGCGGTGATCGTCTCGCTGAAGAAGAGTTGGCCGGTGTGGAGCTCCTGGCCGCCCGTGAACGAGCCGTCGGAGGTGAGGGTGACGTCCGTGTGCACCTTGAGGTGGATGTGGACGCACCGGCCCCGGTACCAGCCGGGGTAGACCGTCGTGATCTTCGCGACGCCGCTGGAGTTCGACAGGACGGCGCCGCGCAGGAACGTACCGTTGTCGGGCTCGTCGTGGCCGTTGTTGCCGACGAAGCCGGAGTACTCGCCGAGCGCGTCGCAGTGCCAGATCTCCACCAGGGCGCCCTTGAGCGGCGCGCAGGTGTCGTCGTCCACCACGGTGAGGGTCAGCACCAGGGGGAAGCCGGTCTTGTCCTCGCGGATGTCGGGGCGGACGAGCTGTCCGTCGAGGTAGTAGGGGCCTTCGGTCATCTCCTTCGTGAGGGTGCAGACGGCCGTGGCGGCCACGGGGGCCGTGTTCCCCGTGCCGGCCGTCCTGGCAGTGGGGGCTCCAGGCGTGGCGGCGGCGCCCACGGCCAGGGTGGCGGCCGTGGCGCCGGTGGCGATCAGGACGGTACGGCGTCCGATCGGCGTCGGTGTCGCAGTCGGAGTCTCTGTCGTGCCTGTTGCCTCTGAGGGCACTGGAGTGTCTGTCATGAACACGGCACCGTAGGAACGGATGCTGTAGGTCAGCTGTCAGTCCGGCAAAGTCGGTGACCGTCAAGTCGCTTGTGAGACAGGTGTGTTGACGGCGGGCGGCGCCAGGGGCATGGCTCGATCACCCCGTGTGGAACCAGCCTGGCGCGTGCGGTGCGGCGGTCTCCCGGGCATGGCGCCACCACAGGGCCTGCTCCTCGCATCCGGCCTGGTCACCGCTGGGATCGCGACGCATCTGCCGGCACCGCCGAATCACCCGATCACCCCGACCGCTCCGGGGCGCGCGCCGACGCGCTCCTGACACCCGCCTCGCCCGGCCCCGCCGCTCCCCGCCCTGTCGGCGCGATCACCCCGCCCCGGCCGACCGCCTCGGCGTCGGTACGCCCCGCCCGCCTACTTCGTCGCCCTCGCGATCGACTCCAGCACCTCCCGCGGACTACCGTCCGGCGCCACCGCCTTGCCGATCCGCTTGCGGATGGTCGCGGCCACCTCCGACCAGTTGGTCTCGGCGACGGGGTAGAGGCGGAGGTTCTGCAGGGTGTCGAGGCCGCTCCACAGGGCCCGGTGCGCCTTGTCGGCCCGCATGGCGTCGGCGGCGGAGGTGGTGACGGGGAGCAGCTCGTACTGGGCGGCCTGCTCGGTCACGTACTTGTCGGTGTAGAGGAAGTCGAGGAACTGCCCGATGGCGGCGCGACGGTCGTCGTTCTTGAAGGCGAAGACCCAGTCCGCGGTGCCCATCGTGGGCGTCTCCTTGCCGTCGCGGCTCGGCAGCGGCACGGCGCCGTAGAGCACGGAGTCGGAGGAGTCCGCGATCTGGCGGACCAGCGACAGCGGGGCGTTGACCATGGCCGCGTCACCGGTGAGGAAGGCGTCCACGGCCTCCCGGCTGTTCAGCTCGCCGGGCGCGACCGGGCCGGTCAGTCCCTCGCCGACCAGGTTCTCCTTCAGCCAGGTCAGGGTCGCCACATTGGTGGACGAGGCGATGTCGTAGCGGTTGGTGGAGTCGGTGTAGCCGCCGTCGCCGGCCAGCAGCCACATCAGCGTCTCGGCCTCCGCCTCCTCCGGTCCCAGCGGCACGGCGATCGGGTACTTCACCCCCTGCGCCTTCAACGCCCGTGCGGCGGCGAGGAGTTGGTCCCAGGTCTTCGGTGGCTCCAGGCCCGCCCGCTCGAACAGGTCCTTGTTGTAGTAGAGCAGCCGGGTGCTCGCGGTGAACGGCAGGCCGTACTGCGCCCGGTCCATCTCCCCGGCGTTCGCGAGACTGCGCACGAACGAGGCCTGCACCGGGACGGACAACACCTCGTCCGCACTGTAGAGGAGGTCCCGCGCGGCGTACTCGGAGTAGCTGTCCGTCTGCACGATGTCGGGGGCCTCGCCCCGCTCGACCAGCTCCGCGACCTTCTTGTCGACCTCGTCCGGGCCGTAGACCCGCACATCCACGTCGATGCCGGGGTGCTCGGCGCCGAACGCCAGGGTGACGCGGTCCCAGTAGCCCTCGGAGTTCTTGCGGACGCTGTCGCCGTAATTGGTCGCGACGACGGTCAGGGAGACCGGTTTCGACTCCGCGTCCGCGCTGCCACCGCAGCCGGACAGGCCGACCGCGAGCCCCAGCACGGCCGTGACCGCCACGACCGCCCGGGTCCGGCGGCTCGTCGGGACCCCCCGGGCCGCCCGGCTCGTCCGGACCCGCTGACTCGTCCGGACCTGCTGATTCGGCCGGGTCTCTCGACGCACGGTCCACCCACTTCCGGCTGCCAGTCGTACCTGGCACATGTGTAAAGGAGCAGAGAACGGGCTTGATCGTAGGGCGCGCACCGGCGCGCACGGGGCCGGGGGCGTTGCGTTTTGATTCCGACGGTGTGACGGCCCGACGGCGAGACCGGGATGCCCCACCGGCGTCAGGGAGTACGGATCCGGCGCGAGCGTCGTTCACCCGGCCCGAGGGTGACGGGTCGAAGGCCTGGCCGCGGAGTGAACTCCGGGACTCCCGCGGGGAAACGCCGGATGAAACCGGCTCTGTGCGTGTTCAGGAGGGTTTTTCGGTACAACCCCCCGTTCCGGCGCCGGGTCGTAGGCAGTATTCGATTCCAGCGCTTTGCCAAGGGGTTACCTCACCATGCCCATCAGCAGCATCCTCGGACCGGTCGGGCGCGACGCGCACGGAGCCGCCGCCGTCACCACCACCCGGACCACCGCCGTCACCACCACCCGGACCGCCGCCGTCACCACCGCCCTCACCCTCGCCCTGGCCGGGACCCTCCTCGCCGCGCCCCTCGCCCAGGCCGCCCCCGCACCCGCCGCCTCCCTCGTGCACGACAAGGGCGAGCTGTGGTTCAAGGCCGCACCCGGGCAGGCGAACCGCCTGACGGTGTCCGCGAAGATCGTGGAGCGCACGGAGTGGGAGGCGGACTATGTGCTGACCTTCAACGACCGGTACGTCATCACGCTGGCCGCGAAGGAGTGCTCGTACCCCGAGCCGGCCGACCGCACCGTGGCCGAGTGCGCGGTCCCCATCCCGATGAACTCCGACGACACCGACATCTACGACGTGGGTCTCGGCGACGGCGACGACACGGTGACGATCGCCGCCGCCAACTCCGCGTACGCCACGATCTACGGCGGCACCGGCGACGACATCCTCCTGGGCAACAGATCCGTCGTCCTCCACGGCGAGAACGGCGACGACCGCATCGAGGGCGGCGGCGGTGTCTGGGGCCTCGGCTCCTTCGGCGGACGCGGCAACGACACCCTGACCGGCTGTGCCTACGCGTGCCACGGCGGCGCAGACCGCGACACCCTCACCGGCGGCGCCGACTCCGACGGTCTCCACGGCGACTCCGGCAACGACACCCTGCGCGGCCGGGGCGGCGACGACGCCCTCCACGGCGGCAAGGGCGACGACACGCTGTACGGCGAGGACGGCCACGACAAGCTCTACGGCAACAGCGGCAACGACGTCCTGTACGGCGGCAGGGGCGACGACACCCTCTCCGGCGGCCCCGGCCGCAACCGGCTGCACCAGAACTGACGCCGCGCCGCCAGGAGCAGCGCGCGCTCGGAGCCCCTCGACCGGGCGCCCCGCGCCGGAGTCCGCGACCCGGCGGCCCCCGTCGCACGGGAACAGGGCGACGCCCCCGACAGCGGCCCGTACAGGCCGGTCGGGGGCGTCGCCCCATGGGGTCCGTCAGGGGGAGCCGGGGGAAGCCGGGCTCACCCCACCTGGTTGTAGACCGCCCCCGCCGCGGGCCACCCCTGCGGCTCCTCCAGGGGGTCCGGCTGGGTGCGGCCGCGTACCTGGGCGGCGGTGAGCCCCTGGGCCGCGCCCATGGTGCGGCGGCCCTGGGCGGGGGTCGCGAGGCCGGGCATGCCGGTCTGGGCGACGGGCTGCAGGCCGGGGACCGGCATGGCGGCGGGCATCGGGGCCTGCGCGGGAACCGGCATCGGCATCGGTGCCGGTGCGGGGATCGGCATCGGGGCCGGAGCGGGTGCCGGGTTCGGGAACTGCATCGGCGCGGCGGGCGCCGGAGCGGGGGAGGCGAACTGCATGGAGGACGCGGCGGGGACGGGCGCCGGAGCGGGGGAGGCGAACTGCATGGACGCGGCGGCGGGAGCGGGCGCCGGAGCGGGGGAGGCGAACTGCATGGAGGACGCGGGCGCCGGGGCGGGCATGCTCATGGCCTGCGCGGCGAGGTTGTGCATCCCGGTGCCGTTGGTCTCGCTCATCAGCCGGTCCACGGCCGCCGTACCCGAGCTGTAGCTGGTCCCGGTGCCCAGCTCGGGTACGGCGGCTCCCCTCCTGGACCCGTAGAGAACCGACTCCAGGCCGGACACCAGGCGACGCACGTCCACCTGGGGCCGGACCACGAGTCGCAGGAAGCGACTGGACGAGCCGACCTTGTTGCCGCACTCGCGGACCAGGACCCGGTGCTCGGTGAGGAGCCGGTCGCGGACCACGGTGCCCTCGGCGCCCACGGGCAGGCGCACGAAGAGGAAGTTCCCCTGCGACGGGTAGACCGTCAGCCCGGGGAGGGCGGAGAGCTGGCGGGCCATGTCCAGCCGGTCGCGGCGGACCTGGTGCAGACTCTCCATGTACTCGGGGCCGTGGTTCTTCAGCATGAACACCACGTGCTCGGCGAAGGAGTTGAGGTTCCACTTCGGCAGCATCGAGCGGACCTTGCCGGCGAGCGCCGGGTTGGCGACCAGGTAGCCGAAGCGGATGCCGTGCAGGCCGAAGTTCTTGCCGAGGCTGCGCAGCACGACCACGTTGGGCCGCATGACCGCGTCCTGGACCGTGGACGGCTCGGACTCGGCGTCGGCGAACTCCAGGAACGACTCGTCGATGACGATCAGGTCCAGGTCGGCCATCGCGTCCATGAACTGCACCAGCGCGTGCCGGTGCAGGAAGCCGCCGTCGGGGTTGTTCGGGTTGCAGATGACGGCGACCCGGGTGCCGCGGGCCCGGATGAACTCGGCGTACTGCGCGAGGTCGAGGGCGAAGCCGCTGGACTCCTGGAGCGGGAACATGTCGACCCGCTTGCCGGTCTCCATCGGCTGGTCGGTCCAGCGGCCGAAGGTGGGGACGGGCACGGCGAGCGACTCACGGACCATCAGATGATCGAGCCAGGTGATGAGTTCGGTCGAGCCGTTGCCCATCGCCACGCACTGCGGCGGAAGTTGGAGCAGATTGCACAGCTCGGCCGTGATGGTGTCGGCGCTGCTCGGGTAGTACGTGATGATGTCGCGCAGTCTGCTCGCCATGTCGTCGAACATGGCGGGCGTGGGGAAGTACGGGTTGCACGGGATACAGAAGTCCACCGGGCCCACCCCGTCGCCGCCCTCACGCGTCAGCGCAGCCATCGAAGGGCTGTGCGCCGCAGTGCTGCGGAACAACGAGGTGACGTTGTCGGCCATGGAACCTCCGTAGGGGGCGGACCCGTTGGGGACGACCGGGTCCGACGACTAAGGGCGGCCCGTGCGGGGGAGCGCGGGCCGCCCTTACATACGGAGGCTGTGGTGGCTCTGTTCAACCGCCGAGATTTCGGAAAGAACTTGTGAGCCATCTGTGAAGGGTCGCCGGGGGCAGCCGCCGAGCCGCTGTCAGTCGAACGCGTGGACCGTCGTGGACCGGTACGTCTGCCCAGGTCGCAGCAGTGTCGACGGGTACGACGGCTGGTTCGGCGAGTCGGGGAAGTGCTGGGTCTCCAGGCACAGCGCGTCGCCCTGCCGGTAGATCCTCCCGGAGGCTCCCACGAGCGTGCCGTCCAGGAAGTTCCCGGAGTAGAACTGCAGCCCCGGCTCGGTCGTGGAGATCCGCAGGGTGCGGCCGGACGCCGGGTCGGTGAGGGTGGCGGCCCATTCCGGCTCGGCCGTGACGCCCTTGTCCAGGACCCAGTTGTGGTCGAACCCCTTGGCGTGCAGCAGTTGCGGATCGGCCCTGCGGAGGTCGTCGCCGACCGCCTTGTCCGTGCGGAAGTCGAAGGGGGTGCCCGCGACCTCGGCCGGTTCGCCGAGGGGGATCAGACCGGAGTCGACCGGGGTGTAGCGGGCGGCGGCGATGGTCAGCCGGTGATCGTGGATCGGGCCGCTGCCCTCGCCCGCGAGGTTCCAGTACACGTGGTGGGTGAGGTTGACGACGGTGGTGCGGTCCGTGGTCGCCGTGTAGTCGATCCGCCACTCGCCCCGCTCGGTGAGTGTGTAGAGGACCTGGACGGTCAGGGTGCCGGGGTAGCCCATCTCGCCGTCGGGGCTGGTGTACGACAGCCGCAGACCCACGTCCGGACCGTCCGTGAACGGCTCGACGTCCCACACGGCCCGGTCGAAGCCGTGCGTCCCGCCGTGCAGGCTGTTCGCGCCGTCGTTGGCGGGGAGTTCGTGGGTCTCGCCGTCCAGCGTGAAGCGCCCGGCGCCGATCCGGTTGCCGTAGCGGCCGATCAGCGCGCCGAAGTAGGGCGATCCGGCGACGTAGTCCTCGATGCTGTCGAAGTTCAGCGAGATGTTCGCGTACCGGCCGTCGCGGTCCGGGGTCTCCAGGGACTGCACGATCCCGCCGTAGGACAGGACCTTGAGACGGGTGCCGCCGTTCTCCAGCGACCAGCGGTGGATCTCGGTGCCGTCGGCGAGCTTGCCGAAGAGTTCCTTCACGGGTGACGTCCCGCCTTTCTCCCATGGGAAAGGGGGCCCCGCCGTTTCGGCGAGGCCCCCTTGCGGTGCGGTCAGTTGCCGCCCTTGCGCTTGTTCCACACGTCGAATCCGACGGCCGCCAGCAGGACGAGGCCCTTGATGACCTGCTGCCAGTCGGTGCCGATGCCGACGAGGTTCATACCGTTGTTGAGGACACCGAGGACGACACCACCGATGATCGCGCCGAGGACGGTGCCGACGCCGCCGCTCATCGACGCGCCGCCGATGAACGAGGCCGCGATGGCCTCCAGCTCGAAGTTGAGGCCCGCCTTCGGGGACGCCGCGTTGAAGCGGGCGGCGAAGACCAGACCGGCCAGCGCGGCCATCATGCCCATGTTCAGGAAGATCAGGAAGGTGACCTTCTTGTCCTTCACGCCGGACAGCTTGGCGGCGGGCAGGTTGCCGCCGATGGCGTAGATGTGGCGGCCGATGATCGCGTTGCGCATCACGTAACCGAAGCCGACGACCAGCGCGCCGAGGATCAGCAGGACGATCGGGGCGCCCTTGTAGCTGGCGAGCAGCATCGTCACGGTGAGCAGGGCGGCGGAGATCGCGACGAGCTTGAGGACGAA
This sequence comes from Streptomyces sp. NPDC002324, assembly GCF_053593335.1. NCBI lineage: Bacteria > Bacillati > Actinomycetota > Actinomycetes > Kitasatosporales > Streptomycetaceae > Streptomyces > Streptomyces sp. NPDC002324. The sequence continues at coordinate 107,996 of NZ_JBSFCF010000017.1, read as the reverse complement.
CAGGTTCATCGGCGGCACGTCGAGCGCGAACTCCTGCTGCCGGCGCCGGTCACGGAACTCCTGCAGCACCACGAAACCGATGACCGCGAAGCCCAGCAGCAGCGTCAGGTTGTGGTAGTTGGTGTCCGGGCCGACCTCGGGGAGGAACCCGTTGGCGACCTTCTGCAGGCCCTCCGGGAACGGACCGAGGGTCTGCCCCTTCAGGAAGATCTCGGTGAGACCGCGGAAGACGAGCATGCCCGCGAGGGTCACGATGAACGACGGTATGCCGAGATACGCGATGAAGAACCCCTGCGCGGCACCCGCCGCGGCGCCCACGGCCAGACACAGCAGCACGGCGAGCGGCCACGGTATGTCGTTGTCGACCATGAAGACGGCGGCCATCGAGCCGATGAACGCGGTCAGGGAGCCCACGGACAGGTCGATGTGGCCCGCGATGATCACCAGCATCATGCCGATCGCGAGGATCAGGATGTAGCTGTTCTGCAGCACCAGGTTGGAGACGTTGCGCGGCAGCAGCAGGTCACCGTCGGTCCACACCGCGAACAGCGCCACGATCAGGCCGAGGGCGATCAGCATGCCGTACTGCCGCATGTTGCGGCGCATGCCGTCCAGTACCAGCTGGAGCAGGCCGCCGCCCGCCGCCGTCCCGCTCTTGCCGGGCGGCGCGGGGGCCGGGCTCTTGGCGGTCACATCCGTGCTCATCGGGTTACCTCTTTGTCCTTCGTCATCTGACGCATCAGCGATTCCTGCGTGGCCTCGGCACGCGAGAACTCACCCGTCAGCCTTCCTGCGGCCATCGTGTAGATGCGGTCGCACATCCCGAGCAGTTCCGGCAGCTCGGAGGAGATGAAGACGACCGCCTTGCCCTCCGCCGCCAGCTTGTCGATGACCGTGTAGATCTCGTACTTGGCGCCGACGTCGATCCCGCGGGTCGGCTCGTCCAGGATCAGCACATCGGGACCCGCGAAGATCCACTTGCTGAGGACGACCTTCTGCTGGTTGCCGCCGGACAGTTTGCCCACCGGCTCGAAGACGGTCGGTGCCTTGATGTTCATGGACGTGCGGAAGCGCTCGGCGACCTTCCGCTCCTCGTGCTCGTCGACGACCCCGGCCTTGGCGACCTTGCCCAGCGCGCTGAGCGAGATGTTGCGGTTGATGGTGTCGATGAGGTTGAGGCCGTAGTGCTTGCGGTCCTCGGTGACGTAGGCGATACCGTTGTCAACCGCCTCGGGGACGGTCCTGGTACGGATCTCCTTGCCGTCCTTGAGGACCGTGCCGCCGCTGTAGCGGCCGTAGGTGCGGCCGAAGACGCTCATCGCCAGTTCCGTACGGCCGGCGCCCATGAGCCCCGCGATGCCGACGATCTCACCGCGCCGCACCTGGACCGACACGTCGTCGACGACCTTGCGCTGCTGGTCGATCGGGTGGTGCACGGTCCAGTTGCGGATCTCCAGGGCGGGCGAGGCGCCCTGCTCCGGCTCGTGCGGGGTGCGCTCCGGGAAGCGGTGCTCCAGGTCGCGCCCCACCATGCCGCTGATGATCCGGTCCTCGGTGGTCTCCGCGGCCTTCACGTCGAGGGTCTCGATGGTCTGGCCGTCGCGGATGATCGTCACCGAGTCGGCGACCTTGCGGATCTCGTTCAGCTTGTGGGAAATGATGATCGAGGTGATGCCCTGCTTCTTCAACTCCAGGATGAGATCCAGGAGTTTGTCGCTGTCCTCGTCGTTCAGGGCGGCCGTCGGCTCGTCCAGGATGAGGAGCTTCACCTTCTTCGAGAGCGCCTTGGCGATCTCCACGAGCTGCTGCTTGCCCACGCCGATGTCGGCGACGCGGGTGTCCGGGTGGTCGGAGAGCCCCACCCGGCGCAGCAGTTCGGTGGCGTGCCGCAGCGTCTCCCGCCAGTCGATGAACCCGCCCCGGGCGTGCTCGTTGCCGAGGAAGATGTTCTCCGCGAGGGAGAGGTACGGCGACAGCGCCAGCTCCTGGTGGATGATGACGATGCCGCGCTGCTCGCTGGCCCTGATGTCCTTGAACTCGCAAGGGCCACCCTCGAAGAGGATGTCGCCGTCGTAGCTGCCGTGCGGGTGGACGCCGGAGAGGACCTTCATGAGGGTCGACTTGCCGGCGCCGTTCTCGCCGCAGATGGCATGGACCTCGCCCTGCTGGACGGTCAGTGTGACGTCCGACAGCGCTTTGACGCCGGGAAAGGTCTTGACGATCGAGCGCATTTCCAGGACGGGTCCCGCCATGGTCGTGCCTTCCAATCAGTGGTCGGTCGGGGAAGCCGTCGTACTACTTGAGGTCGCTCTCCTTGATGTAGCCGGAGTCGACGACGGTCTCCTTGTAGTTCGACTTGTCGACGCTGACCGGCTCCAGCAGGTAGGCGGGGACGACCTTCGAGCCGTTGTCGTAGGTCTTGGTGTCGTTGACCTCGGGCTTCTTGTCGTTCAGCAGGGCGTCGACCATGTTCGAGGCGACCTTGGCCAGCTCACGGGTGTCCTTGTAGACGGTCATCGACTGGTCGCCCGCGATGATCGACTTCACCGAGGCGACCTCGGCGTCCTGGCCGGTGACGATCGGCAGCGGCTTGCTCTTGGAGCCGTAGTCGTCCGACTTCAGCGCGGACAGGATGCCGATGGAGATGCCGTCGTACGGGGAGAGGACGGCGTCCACGGGGTCGCTCTTGTACGCCGAGGTCAGGATGTCGTCCATGCGCTTCTGGGCGGTGCCGCCGTCCCAGCGCAGGGTGGTGACCTGGTTCAGCTGGGTCTGGCCGGACTTGACGACGAGCTGCTTCTTGTCGATGTAGGGCTGCAGGACGTTCATGGCGCCCTGGAAGAAGTAGCGGGTGTTGTTGTCGTCGTTGGAGCCGGCGAACAGCTCGATGTTGAAGGGGCCCTTCTTGGAGCCGTCCTTCAGGCCGAGCTTCTCCAGGATGTAGTTGCCCTGGAGCTCGCCGACCTTCTCGTTGTCGAAGGACGCGTAGTAGTCGACGTTCTTCGTGCCGAGGATCAGGCGGTCGTAGGAGATGACCGGGATGTCGGCGTCGGCGGCCTGCTGGAGCACGTTGTTCATCGACTTGTTGTCGATGGCGGCGACGATGAGGGCCTTCACACCCTGCGTGATCAGGTTCTCGATCTGGCCGACCTGCTGGTCCGGGTCGTCCTCGCCGTAGACCAGCTTGGTCTTGTAGCCCATCTTCTCGAGGTTGGTCACGACGTTCTTGCCGTCGGCGATCCAGCGCTCGGAGGACTTGGTCGGCATCGCGATGCCGATGGTGGCGCCCTCGGTGCTGCCGCCCTTGTCCTCGCTGCCACCCTCACCGCTCTGACCACAGGCGGTCAGGGTGAGGGCGAGGGAGGCGGTGGAGGCTATGGCGGCGAGTGCGGCTCGGCGAGTACGCATGATCATCATCCTTGATGTCTTGAAGGCTCTGTACGTTCTGGCGGGGACGGCACTTCATGAGCCGAAAGGAGCCAGAGGAGATGTGGGGGATTCTGTGTGACTGCGTCTTCTTCTGTGAAGCTAGTTGTCCGCTTCGTTATGAGGGATTTCCGAACCGCTGCAGATCTCCGGGCAAACGGGTACCGAGCGGAGCCATGTCGCCGTCCGCTCCGTGGCGCGCCAGAAGGTCCAGGGCCAGCCGGCCGCGCCGTACGCGTTCCTTGGCCGTGGACAGGGTGACGTCCCGCATGTGGTGCCCGTAGGGGTAGATCCCGGGGGCCTTCGACAGGCCGAACTTCAGGTAGATCGGTGCGCCGCGCCGGATCAGCTCGGCGACCTCGTACATCCTCACATAGCCGCCGAGGTCGTCGGGCGCCTCGATGTACATGTCCATGGGAGCGCCGGACACCCGCCGGATCTCGGTGAGGTGATCGAGCGTCAGATCGCTCGGCACGTTGATCGAGTCGCCGCCGAGGTTCTCGTACACGGCGTACGCGGTCGGGTTCACCGGTCCGATCAGCGCCGACACCTTGAAGGTCGTGTCGGCCGGGATGATCCCCTCCACCCGCGCCCGGTGCAGCGTCCACAGCACGCCCTCGTCGGCGACGAGGAGGCACTTCACGCCCAGCTCGGTCGCGCGCACGGCGTCCTCGACGCACCCGGCCACCGCGTCGTGGCCGCGGGCCCGCAGGCCGCCGCCCTTGGAGTCGGTACGGGTGGAGCCGCCGATGTCCCAGGTGCCACGCGGGCCGGTGAACAGGCAGAGCTCGATGTCGCGCTCGGCCGTCGCCTCCACCATCTCGGTGATCTCGGCGTCGGTGAGCATCCACACGCCGCTGCCCTGGCTGATCCGGTGGATCGGCACGTCGAGCCGCGAGGCTTCCTTGAGGACCACGCCGAGTGCCTCGGGACCCTCGACGGAGGGCACCTCGGTGCGCCAGCGGCCGCCGCCGGGGAAGGAGTGCGGGGAGGCGTCGGAGGGGTCGAGGGCGGGTGCGTTCAGCCCGAGCGCGGCGAGGGCCTGCTCGCCGGGTCGGCGCGGCGCCGGAGCGGTGGTGTCGGTCACAAGCTGTCCTTCATGTTCGATATTTCGGACAAGGTTCGCGGCTCTTGGTGCACAAAGCTCTTGGGTGTGCGCCGGTACGAAGTCGTCAGGTACCCCGTACCGGCGCACGGCTCAGGGGTGTGTCATGGCCGCAGCAGGACCTTTCCGACGGTCGGATCGCCGGACCCCACCAGCTCGATGGCCTGCGGGAACTGCTCCAGCGGCAGCTCGTGCGTGACGAGCGGCAGCGGGTCCAGCAGCCCGGCCCCGAAGACCCGCACGGTGTGGGCCCACGCGTCCGGCGCCGCGCCGAACACCGTGTGCACCTCCAGCTGCCGTACGACCAGGTCGGTCGGGTCGAGCCCGTCCGCGCCCGCCGCCGGGATGCCGGTCAGGACCAGCCGCCCGCCGCGCCGCAGCAGGGCGGCGGCCGTGGTCGCCGCGTCCGCGGACCCGGCGGTCTCGATGACGACGTCGAAGTCGCCCGGCAGCTCCTGATCCTTGGTACGGAAGTCCGTGGCGCCGAACCGCTTCGACAGCTCCGCCCGGTCCGGCCGGGTGCCCACGACGAGCAGCTCGGCCGGGGACGCCGCCTTCAGGAACTGAACGGCGAACATGCCGAGCGTTCCCGTGCCGACCACGGCCACCCGCTCGCCCGGGACGGCGTTCGCCTTGAGCGCGGCGGCCGCGATGCACGCGGCCGGCTCCAGCAGCGCCGCCGCCGACAGGTCCGCGTCGTCCGGGAGAACGTGCAGCAGACGAGCGGGAAGCGTGAGGGTCGTGGCCATCGCGCCGGGCTGGGTGAACCCGGTCTCCTCGTACCCCGCCGAGCACAGCGTGGTCTCGCCCGCGTGACAGCGGTCGCACACCTGGCAGTTCCGGAAGCCCTCGCCAACGACCTTACGGCCGACAAGACTTGAAGGAACACCGTCACCGACCGCCGTGACCGTCCCGGACCACTCGTGGCCCGGTGTGAGGGGGTAACGGACGTACCCCTCCGGCCTGTTGCCCTGGAAGACCTCGCGGTCGCTGCCGCAGATCCCGGAGGCGTGCACCCGGACCAGGGCCTCGCCGGCCGCCGGCTGCCGGGGCTCGTGCGACACCAGACGGTGCTCGCCCGGAGCCTCGATGACGACGGCGGTGCCCGGGGTGCCGGCGTCGGCCGCGTCGGCGGTGGCGATCACTTGCTGCCCTTGGGCTTGCGCTGCTCCCAGCCCTCGGCCCAGAGGTCGAAGCGGGCCTGCTGCTGCGGGAACTCCGCCGCCGCGTCCACGTCCAGCTCGACACCGAGGCCGGGCTTGTCGGACAGGTGGAAGTAGCCGTCCACGACCTCCGGGGCCCCCGAGACGACCTTCTTGATCTCCGCGTCCGCGAAGTCGTTGAAGTGCTCCAGGATCTTGAAGTTCGGGGAGGTGAAGCCCACCTGCAGCGAGGCCGCCGTCAGCACCGGACCGCCCACGTTGTGCGGCGCGACCAGCGTGTAGTGGGTCTCGGCGGTGGCGGCCAGCTTGCGGGTCTCCCAGATGCCGCCGATGTGGCCGACGTCGGGCTGGATGATGTCCACGGCCTGGCTCTCGAAGAGCTCCCGGAACTCGATCCGGTCGTGGATGCGCTCACCCGTGGCCACCGGGATGTCGACCTTGGCGGCGACCTTCTCCAGCGCCTTCAGGTTCTCCGGCGGGCACGGCTCCTCCAGCCACGCGGGCTTGAAGGGCGCCAGGTCCTTGGCGAGACGGACTGCGGTGGAGGGCGAGAACCGGCCGTGCATCTCCAGCATCAGCTCGGCGTCCGGGCCGATGGCGTCGCGCACGGCCTCGATCAGCGAGACGGCGTACAGGCTCTGCTCGTGGTCCAGCTCGAAGTGGCCGGTCCCGAAGGGGTCGATCTTGAGCGCCTTGTAGCCGCGCTCCATGACGCCCTGCGCCGCCTTGTGGTACGCCTCCGGCGTGCGCTCGGTGGTGTACCAGCCGTTGGCGTACGCCTTGACCTTGTCGGTGACCTTGCCGCCGAGCAGCTGCCAGACGGGCACGCCGAGGGCCTTGCCCTTGATGTCCCAGCAAGCCATCTCGATGACGGCGATGCCCGACATCACGATCTCGCCGGCCCGGCCGTAGTCGCCGTACTTCATCCGCTTGACGAGGTCCTCGACAGCGAACGGGTCCGACCCGAGAATGTGATTGGTCTGTGCCTCGTGCAGATAGCCGAGCAGCGCGTCGGTGTGGCCCAGCATGCGGGTCTCGCCGACGCCGGTGAGTCCCTCGTCGGTGTGCACCTGTACGTAGGTCAGGTTCCGCCACGGCGTCCCGACCACGTGCGTGCTGATTCCCGTGATGCGCACGGTACTCCCTGTCCTTTGTGGTCTGTTCGAAATTTCGTCGCTCGTTCGAAATGCTGGTCGCGACAGTAAGGACGACCCGGTCTGAGTGTCAATGGGTCGAACGCACAACGGTTTCGGGTCCATGGGGGTTGAACGGCTCGACGGCGGGCAAATGGCCCTGATCGTTCCGCCGTTGTGCGCCGGTCCACGAGGTTCCTACACAACTTTCACGGGCCCACCCGGGAACGTCACCGGTGCGGAACATAATCTTCCGGCGTCATGGATTACTGCCACCCGTGCCAACGGCACCTCAATGGCGCCCTCTCCTGCTCGGGGTGCGGCGCGTCGGCCGAAGAGTGCCGCACCCATCCGGACGCCCTGTCCGCCGGGGACGACACGGTCGAGGACGCGTACGAGAGTCCGTTCGAGCCCGCCGAAACCGTCCCCGCGAGTCCGGGCGGACGCCGCGCCCGGGGCCGTGGTCGCGGTGCGCGGGCCGCGCGGCAGGCCCCGGTCGTGGACCACGCCGGCGCGTCCGAGCAGGTCATCGGGGGTGACGATCCGGAGGCCGACAGGCCTCCCGGCCGGTCCCGGGGCCGTGGCCGCGGGCGGGACGCGCGAGCCGGACGGCGGGACCGCAAGGCTGCCGCGCACCGGCGACGACGTCGGCGGGTGCTGATGATCGGGGCCGGTCTGCTGCTCGCCGCCGGCGGGCTGAGCCTCGCCGAACTCGGCATGGAGGCGCCACCGAAGGAGCCGCGCGCCGCCTCCGTCGACGACGTCTCCGACGCCTCCCCGACGGCCTCGGCGAACGGCGCCGAGGAGGCCGGCGAGGGTCCGGACGGGCCGGCCGACACCGAGAAGGACAGGAAGAAACCGGACAAGTCGGCCTCCCCTTCCGCCTCCGAGTCGGAGAAATCCGGGGACGAGGACGCCGGTGTGGACGACGACAAGCCCGCGGACCGCTCGGCGTCCAAGGCGACGGTGAGCCCCGCCCCCTCGGCGGGAAACCCGACCCCGGACCCCGAGGACGCCGACGACCCGACCGCCGGACCGACCGCGGACGAACCCGCCCCGCAGCCCAGTCCCTCGGCGACGTGCAAGCAGTTCCTGTGGTGGTGCTCGTAGGGAGAACACGCAGGTCAGAGCCCCCGGGGCAGAGTCCGTGCCCGGGGGCTCCGGCATGCTCCGGCGGCCCCCTCCGGGGGTCTCGCGGACGGCCGCGTTACTCAACCGTGACGACTTCCCTGACGCATCCCTCTTGACCGCCATGAATTGTTAGCGCTCACAATGACCTCCGCATTCACCAGTCGACGCCCCAGGGCATCCGAGGAGGTACGAGCGTCTTGCCGGCACCGCCCCGACTCGCCTTACCAGCGGCCGACCTGGGGTTTTCCTGGACCCCGGCGTGAAGCCGACGGCGCGGAACCATCCGCCCGCCGCACAGGGCCCGTCCGTGGCGCGGGAACCGTCGCCGCCACAGGACTTACCCGCAGTACCGCACCACCCGCAGCGCAGGATCCGTCCACCGTCGACCACCGAGGAGGTGCGGCCGTGACCCACTCGCAGCTCCGGCCGCCCACCATGGCCGACGTGGCACGCCAGGCAGGTGTCTCCCACCAGACCGTCTCGCGCGTCCTGGGGGACCACCCCAACGTGCGGGACGAGACCCGGACCAGGGTGCAGCGCGCGATCGAGGAGATGGGCTACCGTCGCAACTCCTCCGCACGGGCCCTGGTGACCCGGCGCACCCAGACACTGGGCGTGGTCGCCTCCAACACCACGCTCTACGGGCCGGCCAGCACGCTGTTCGCGCTGGAGGAGGCGGCCCTGGCCGAGGGGTACCTCGTCTCGACGGTCAGTCTGCGCGAACTGACCGTGGAGACGCTCTCCGAGGCCGTCGACCGCCTCAGCGACGGCGGCGTGGACGGAGTGATCGCCCTCGCCCCGCAGCGGTCGGCGGTCGCGGCCCTGGCCGAACTGCGGCTCCCCTTCCCGGTGGTGGCCGTGGGTACCGGCTCCGGCTCGGAGGTCCCCAGCGTCAACGTGGACCAGGAGCTGGGCGCGCGGCTGGCCACCGGCCATCTGCTCGCCGCGGGGCACCGCAAGGTCTGGCACCTCGCCGGACCCGAGGACTGGCAGGAGTCGGCGGACCGGACCGTCGGCTGGCGGGCCACCCTCGAAGAGGCGGGCATCGAACCGCCGCAGCCGTTGCGCGGGGACTGGAGCCCGCTGTCGGGCTACCGGGCGGGCCAGGAACTGGCCGGCTGGGTGGGCCGGGGGCTGACCGCGGTCTTCGTCGCCAACGACCAGATGGCGCTGGGGGTGTTGCGCGCGCTGCGGGAGGCGGGCGTACGCACGCCGCAGGACGTGGCGGTGGTCGGCTTCGACGACATTCCGGAGTCGGAGTTCTTCGCCCCACCGCTCACCACCGTCCGGCAGGACTTCGCGACGGTGGGCCAGCGGAGCATCGCCCTGCTGCTCGACCTGATCGAGGGGCGGACCCCCGCCGGAGCGTCCTCCATCGCCATCGAACCCCAACTCGTCGTCCGCGCCAGTACCTTCCCGTACCTGCCCCCGCCGGGCTGACGCGGCATCGACAACCGAACACTTTCCCTCTCTCAGCGTGGCCGACATTTCGAACAATGATCGACAGGTTGGACGCAGTGCGGCCGGTCCAGCACGAGTACCAACGGTCCGTTCCCGGACCGGCTCTTCAAAGGAGAAGACATGCTCAACAGACGTAACTTCCTCACCGCGGCGGTCGGCGTGGCGGCTGCGACGGGCCTCGCGGCCTGCGCCAAGGAGGACAGCTCCTCCGGGACCTCCGGCTCCGGCGGTGGCGACAGCAAGAAGATCACCCTCGGCTTCTCCCAGGTCGGCTCGGAGAGCGGCTGGCGCAGCGCCAACACCGACTCGGTCAAGTCGGCGGCCAAGGAGGCGGGGTACAACCTCAAGTTCTCCGACGCGCAGCAGAAGCAGGAGAACCAGATCTCCGCGATCCGCAGCTACATCACCCAGGGCGTGGACGTCATCGCCTTCTCCCCGGTGGTCGTCACCGGCTGGGACGCGGTGCTGAAGGAGGCCAAGGCCAAGAAGATCCCGGTGGTCCTGACCGACCGCTCCGTCGAGACCTCCGACGAGTCCCTGTTCGTCACCCTGGTCGGCTCCGACTTCACCGACGAGGGCCGCCGCGCCGCCAAGATCCTGGAGAAGGTCCTGGAGAAGGCCGGCCACAAGGGCGACGTGAAGATCGCCCAGCTGGAGGGCACCACCGGTGCCGCCCCCGCGATCGAGCGCGCCAAGGGCTTCAAGGAGGTCATGGACGCCGAGCACAAGGACGACTGGAAGATCGTCGTCAGCCAGACCGGTGACTTCACCCGCGCCGGCGGCAAGCAGGTCATGGCGGCCTTCCTGCAGTCCAACCCGGACATCGACGTGCTGTTCGCGCACAACGACGACATGGGCATCGGTGCCATCCAGGCCATCGAGGCGGCCGGCAAGAAGCCCGGCAAGGACATCCTGATCGTCACGGTCGACGGCGTGAAGGACGGCTTCATCGCGATGTCCGAGGGCAAGATCAACGCCATCGTGGAGTGCAACCCGCTGCTCGGCCCCCAGCTGATGGAGGTCGTGGAGAAGGTCAAGAACGGCGAGAAGGTCGAGCGCTGGATCAAGACCAAGGAGAGCGACTTCATGCAGGACCAGGCCAAGGACGCCCTCCCCACCCGCAAGTACTGATCCCACCCACCGGCAGGGAGTCCCCGTCGGACCGGACCCCCCGGTCCCGGGGCTCCCTGCGGGCCTGAACGACTTCGATGAATTCCATGAGGAGCACTGCCATGGCAGAGCCGCTGCCCGTCCTGGAGATGGCGGGCATAGTCAAAGAGTTTCCGGGGGTACGGGCTCTGTCGGGCGTCGACTTCCGGCTCTTCCCCGGCGAGATACACGCTCTGATGGGCGAGAACGGCGCCGGCAAGTCCACCCTGATCAAAGTGCTCACCGGGGTCTACACCCTCGACGGCGGAACGATCACCCTCGACGGCGAGTCCGTGCGGTTCGCCAGCCCGCTGCAGGCGCAGCAGGCCGGGATCAACACGGTCTACCAGGAGGTCAACCTCTGCCCCAACCTGTCGGTGGCGGAGAACATCTTCATCGGCCGCGAACCCACCCGCTACGGCCGCATCCAGTGGAAGCGGCTGCGCCAGGAGGCCGCGGAGCTGGTCGACCGGCTCGGCCTCGACATCGACGTGACGGCCCCGCTGTCCTCGTACCCGCTGGCCGTGCAGCAACTGGTCGCGATCGTACGGTCGGTGGGCACCGGCGGTGAGGAGGGCAAGGGCACCAAGGTCCTCGTCCTCGACGAGCCGACGTCCAGCCTCGACCGCGACGAGGTCCTCGAACTCTTCCGCCTGATGCGGCGGTTGAAGGACGACGGCGTGGCGATCCTCTTCGTCTCGCACTTCCTCGACCAGATCTACGAGATCTGCGACCGCATGACCGTCCTGCGCAACGGCACCCTCGTCGGCGAGCACATGGTCAGCGAACTCGACCAGGTCGGCCTCATCCAGCTGATGATCGGCAAGGACCTGGACCAGCTGGAGGAGCTGCACGAGCAGCAGCTGCACGCCGACGTCGGCGAGACCCTGCTGCACGCCGAGGGCCTCGGCCGCACGGGCGGGATCGCCCCCTTCGACCTGGACATCAAGAAGGGCGAGGTCGTGGGCCTCGCCGGACTGCTCGGCTCCGGCCGCACCGAACTCGCCCGGCTGCTCTTCGGCGCCGACCAGCCCGACAGCGGCAAGGTCACCGTGGGCGGCAAGCAGGTCCCGATGCACGCCCCGAACGACGCCATCGGCGCCGGGGTCGCGTTCTGCTCGGAGAACCGCAAGACCGAGGGTCTGGTCCCCGATCTGACGGTCCGGGAGAACATCATCCTGGCCCTCCAGGCCTCCCGTGGCTGGACCCGGCCCATCCCGGCCGCCCAGCGCGACGAACTGGTCGCCAAGTACATCAAGGCCCTCGACATCCGGCCCGCCAACCCCGAGGCCCGGGTCGGCCAGCTCAGCGGCGGCAACCAGCAGAAGGTGCTGCTCGCCCGCTGGCTGATCACCCAGCCGAAGCTGCTGATCCTCGACGAGCCCACCCGCGGCATCGACGTCGGCGCCAAGGCCGAGATCCAGAAGCTCGTGGTGTCCCTCTCCGAGGACGGCATGTCCGTGCTCTACATCGCGGCCGAGCTGGAGGAGGTCCTCCGCCTCAGCCACACCATCGGCGTGCTGCGCGACCGCAAGCTGGTGGCGAAGCTCACCAACGGGCCGGAGATCACCACCAGTCGGATCCTGGAGACCATCGCGAGCGGAGAACACCAGTGAGCACCCCACCCGTGGCGACGACGGCCACGACCGGCACGGCGGCCCGCTGGCGGGCGCTGACGCACCACCACCTCTTCTGGCCGGTCGCGGTCCTGGTGGCACTGCTGCTCGTCAACGTGCCCTTCACGCCCGACTTCTTCGCGATCAAGATGACCGACGGGCACCTCTACGGCAGCCTCGTCTCGATCGTGCTGTTCGGCTCGCCCCTGATCCTGGTGGCGGTCGGCATGACCCTGGTCATAGCCACCGGCGGCATCGACCTCTCCGTGGGCGCGGTCGTCGCCATCACCGGCGCGCTGACCTGCTCGTACATCAGCGACCAGGCCGACCAGAACGCGCTGGCGGGGGTCTTCCTGGCCATGGGCATCGGCCTGGTGGCCGCCGTGGTCTGCGGCCTGTGGAACGGCTTCCTGGTGGCCCGGATGGGCATCCAGCCCATCATCGCGACCCTCATCATCATGGTCGCCGGCCGGGGCGTCGCCCAGCTGATCACCGACGGCCAGATCATCACCATCAACAGCGAGCCGTACAAGCTGATCGGCGGCGGCTACTGGCTGACGCTGCCCTTCTCGATCTTCGTCGTCGCGGCGGTCGTCGCCATCACGGTGGCCCTGACCCGCCGGACCGCCCTCGGCCTCCTCGTCGAGTCGGTCGGCGGCAACGCCGAGGCCAGCCGTCTGGTCGGCATCCGGTCCATGCGCATCAAGATCATGGTCTACGTCTTCTGCGCCCTGTGCGCGGGCATCGCGGGCCTGATGATCAGCTCCAACACCTCGGCCGCGGACGGCAACAACGCCGGTCTGTGGATCGAGCTGGACGCGATCCTCGCCGTGGTGATCGGCGGCACCTCGCTGCTGGGCGGCCGGTTCTCCATCGGCGGCACGGTCGTCGGCGCCCTGGTCATCCAGACCCTCACCACGACGATCTACACGATCGGCGTGCCCACCCAGACCAACCTGGTCTTCAAGGCCGCCGTCGTCATCGTCGTCTGCCTGCTCCAGTCCCCGAAGTTCCGCGCGAAGGTCTTCGGCGCCCGCTTCGGCTCCAAGCCCGGCGCGGCCGGCGGCGGCACGACCCCCGCGGCCCCGGCGAAGACCGCCACGACGCCCGCCGACGCGGCCCCGAAGATGGAGGTGTCGTGATGACCGCGACCACCAAGACCCCGCCGTCCCAGGACAGCCGTACGGCACCGGTGTCCGCGTCCAAGGTCTCGGCGCTGCTCGCCGACCGGCGGCTGCCCGTCCTGGTGACCGCCGTGCTCTTCCTCGCGATGTACATCACGGGCCTGGGCCGCTACCAGAACTACGGCTTCGGCGAACCGCAGGTCTTCCTCAACCTGTTCATCGACAACGGCTACCTGCTGGTGGCCGCCGTCGGCGCGACCTTCGTGATCCTCTCCGGCGGCATCGACCTGTCCGTCGGCTCGGTCATCGGGTTCACCACGATGTTCACGGCCTGGCTGGTGGAACGCCAGGGCCTGCCGATCCTGGCGGTCATCCCCCTGGCCCTGGCCGTGGGCGCCCTGGGTGGCTTCCTGATGGGCTACGTGATCCAGAACTACGAGATCCAGCCCTTCATCGTGACCTTGGCCGGCCTCTTCCTCTTCCGGGGCCTGTGCCTGGTCATCAGCAAGGAGTCCATCGCCATCGACGACCCGACGGTGAGCAGCCTGGCGCAGGCGCAGGCGCAGCTGGGGGTCGGCTTCCTGTCCGTCGGCGCGATCGTCGCGCTGGTGGTCCTGGCCGCGGCGTTCTACATCCTCCACTACAGCCGCTTCGGCCGACGGGTGTACGCCATCGGCGGCAACGAGCAGTCCGCGATGCTGATGGGCCTCCCGCAGGGCGGCACCAAGATCGCCGTCTACACGGTGTCCGGCTTCTGCTCGGCCCTGGCGGGCCTGCTGTTCACCCTGTACATCCAGTCCGGTGACCCCCTGCACGCCACCGGCATGGAACTCGACGCGATCGCCGCGGTCGTCATCGGCGGCACGCTGCTCACGGGCGGCTCCGGCTACGTCGTCGGCACCCTGTTCGGCGTCCTCGTCCTGGGCCTGATCAAGAGCATCATCCAGTTCGAGGGCACCCTCAGCTCCTGGTGGACGAAGATCGCCACGGGTGTGCTGCTGTGCGCGTTCATCCTGATCCAGCGGGCGATGACGGCACGCAAGAAAGCCTGAGTGCTCCTGAGCAGCAGGGGACGTCCGCCCGGGAAGGGCGGGCGTCCCCTTTCTCGTTTCTCTCCGGCCCTCACAGCACCCGGTACATGCCGATCGAACCGTGCGCGGCGGTGTCGGCGAAGCCGAACTTCTCGTAGAGGAAGCGGGCGGGGCCGTCCGCGATGAGGGAGACGTACGCCGTGGCGGGCGCCCGGCGCTCCAGTTCCTCCGTGAGCGCGGCCATGATGCGCCTGCCGAGGCCGCGGCCCTGGTGGGCGGGGTGTACGCAGATGTCGACGATCTGGAACGCCGTACCGCCGTCCCCGATGACCCGCCCCATGCCGATGGGCTGGCCCGCGTGGCGGAGTACCACCCCGTGCCAGGTGTGCGGCAGCGCGAGCGCGACCGCCTCGGGGGCCTTGTCCGACAGGCCGGCGTCGGTGCGCAGTCGGCGGTAGACCTCGACGGAGGGCACGCCCACGGTCAGCTCGTAAGGGTCACTTTGGGTGGGCATGCATTACACGATAGCGGGCCGGGCCTGCCCCGGGTGCGGCTCGGTGGTGGCCCGGGTGCGGGCCGGCGGTGACCCGGGTGCGGCCTGACGATGGCCTCGCCCGGGTGCGTGGCCGTCTCACGCCCCCACCATCCGCCGCAGCAGATCCCGCAGCACCTCCCGCTCGGCCGAGCTCAGTCCCGCCAGCGGCTCCCGGGCGAAGTCCAGGGAGTCCCGCAGGCTGCCGGCCACCCGGCGCCCCTCGGCCGTGGCCGCCGCCAGCTTCACGCGGCGGTCGCCGGGGTCGGGGCGGCGCTCGACCAGGCCCCGGGCCTCCAGCCGGTCCACGATGCCGGTCACGTTCGACGGCTCGCAGCGGAGTTTCTGGGCGAGGCGGCGCATGGGCAGCGGTTCCAGGGAGAGAAGACCGAGGAGGCGGGCCTGGGCGCCGGTGAGCGTGTGCTCGGCGGCGGCGTCCTCGTACTCCTCGTGGTAGCGGGCCACCACCGTGCCGATGAGTTCGACGACCTCCATGGTCAAGGGGTCGATGCGGGGGGTCGTCTTCTGCGTGGGCATGGGGTCGAGGCTACCTCTTTACTTGACAACATGAAATATTAAAGCGCATGGTTGTTTCAGGCACTGAAGTAACCGTGCGGTATGCACCACCGCTCGCACCACGCACCCGCAGGAAGGCACACCCCCATGTCCGACACCCCCGCCCTCCCCGCCACCAGCCGCGAATGGCACCTGCTGAGCCGCCCCGTCGGCTGGCCCAAGGACGAGGACTTCGCCCTGGTCGAGGCGGAGATCCGGCAGCCCGGCGCGGGTGAGGTCCTCGTACGGAACAAGTACCTCTCCGTGGACCCGTACATGCGTGGCCGCATGAGCGACGCGAAGTCGTACGTCGCCCCGTTCGAGCTGGGCAAGGTCATGCAGGGCGGTGCGGTCGGCGAGGTCGTCGCCTCGGCGGCGGACGGCATCGCCGTCGGCGACCACGTGCTGCACTTCGGCGGCTGGCGCGAGTACGCCACCTTCGACGCCAAGCAGGCCGTGAAGGTCGACCCGGACGCCGCGCCGCTCTCCACCTACCTCGGCGTCCTCGGCATGACCGGCCTCACCGCCTACGCGGGTCTGCTGCGGGTCGGCGCCTTCAAGGAGGGCGACGCCGTGTTCGTCTCCGGCGCCGCCGGTGCCGTCGGCAGCCAGGTCGGCCAGATCGCCAAGCTCAAGGGCGCCTCGCGGGTCATCGGCTCCGCCGGCTCCGACGAGAAGGTCAAGCTGCTCGTGGAGGAGTACGGCTTCGACGCCGCCTTCAACTACAAGAACGGCCCGGTGTGGGAGCAGCTCAAGGAAGCGGCCCCCGACGGCATCGACGTCTACTTCGACAACGTGGGCGGCGAGCACCTGGAGGCCGCGATCGGCGCGCTCAACCTGCGGGGCCGGGCCGTGATCTGCGGCATGATCTCCCAGTACAACTCGACCGAGGCGACTCCCGGCCCGCGCAACATGGTCAAGATCCTGCAGAACCGCCTGCGCGTCGAGGGCGTCCTCGTCGGCGACCACTACGACTTCCAGCCCCAGTTCGTCCAGGAGGTCGGCCCCTGGGTCGCCTCGGGCGCGCTCAAGTACCGCGAGACCGTCGTCGAGGGCATCGAGAACAACCTGGAGGCGTTCCTCGGCGTCCTGCGCGGCGACAACACCGGCAAGATGATCGTCAAGCTCTGATCCCCACCCCGTGACGGACGCCCGCTCACGTTCGTTGCACATCACGGAGTCCGCACCCCTGGACGTGGGGTGCGGACTCCGCCATGTGCGGACTCCGTCGCGTGCGGTGCCTCAGAGCGCCGACGCCAGCGCCGCCGTGTGCACGGCCTGGACGAATCCCGTGTTCTCCGGTGCCGCCCCGCCGGGGAAGGCCATCCGGCGGCGTGTGTAGCCGTAGGCGAGGCCGCTGCGGGGGTCGGCGAAGGCCTGGGAGCCGCCGGCGCCGCTGTGGCCGAAGGTGCCTGCGCCGAGGAACGGGTAGAGGTTCTCGGCGGTCGCCTGGAAGCCGAGGCAGAACGCCTTGGGGGCGCGGGCCACCAGGTCGTGGCCGACGGAGTGGATCTGGCCGAACTCGCCGACGGTGTCCGGCTTCAGCAGCGGTGGCCGGCCGTCCACCGTGCTGATGGCCGCCGCGTACATCCCGGCGAGCCCGCGCGCCGAGGCGACACCGCCCGCCGACGACTGCCCCTTCGCGCGTACGACACGGGCGTTGGGCAAGTCCGTCAGCTCTCCCGGCTCCGGCACCTGGGAGTTGAACGCGATCGACGCCAGCGTGTGCGGGCCGCTCGGTGCGGCGTCCAGCTCGGCCCGCTGCGCGGGCGTCGGTGTCATCGGCAGCACGCTGCGGAAACGGTGTTCGTGCTCCTCCGGCAGACCCAGGAAGAAGTCGAGCCCGTACGGGGCGCGTATCCGCTCCTCGTACACCTCCTGCAACGTGCGGCCCGTCGCCCGCCGTACGACCTCTCCCGTGAGCGCGCCGATGACGAGCGCGTGGTAGCCGAAGGCCGCGCCGGGGCGCCAGAACGGGCGCTGGACGGCCAGGCGCTCGGCGATGACACGGTCGTCCGCCAGCTCCTCCAGGGTGAACCCGGCATCGGTGCCGACGAGCCCCGCACGGTGCGCCAGCAGCTCCCGCAGGGTCAGCGCGCCCTTGCCCTCGGCCGCGAACTCCGGCCAGTAGTACGCGACTTCACGGTCCAGCTCCAGTACGCCGTCCTGGACGAGCAGCGCGACGACGAGATGCGCGGCGCCCTTGGTGGAGGAGAACACGCCGTGCAGCGTGTCACCGCCCCTCTCCGCCTCCGCCTCGGGGCCCGCCCACAGGTCCACGACCCGTATCCCGCGCACATACGCGGACAACTGCCCCTCGTAGTCGGCCCGTTCACCGGCCACGAACACGGCGAACTCCTCACGCACCGCCTCGAAGCCGTCGGCGACACCGCCGTACACGGCAGCCGTTCGGGTCCCCTCGGTCATGCGCGCTCCTGTTCCTCGACTCCGGCTACACCCACACGGTCAGCAACGCCCGCGCCACCTACGGGAGTTCCCCCTTCGGGCAGCACCGGTGCCCGGAGACCACACGTGGTCGACCTGTCCGACTCCCGGCCGGCGGGAGGGCACAGACGGCACGACCGCCCCGATCACTCTTCTCCGGCGACGGAACCCCTTGAGGTGCTACGCATCGGGGATGAACCCTTCCGGCATGTCACGGGGCGCGCGACTGACCGCCCACCACGCGGCCTCGACCACCCTCGCCCTGCACAGCGACCGCTCCTTGATCCGCCTCCTCGACACGGCCAGCCCGCTGGGCTCCGGCATCGGCGGCGCGTCGGTGCTGCTGGACGTCGACGGGACACCGGTCTTCGTGAAGCGGGTACCCCTCACCGACCTGGAGCGACGACCGGAGAACGTCCACTCCACGGCGAACCTCTTCGGGCTCCCGCCCTTCTGCCAGTACGGCGTCGGCGGCGTGGGCAGCCCCGGGTTCGGCGCCTGGCGTGAACTCGCCGTCCATACGATGACGACGAACTGGGCGCTCGCGGGGGAGTACGACGGCTTCCCGCTCATGCACCACTGGCGCGTGCTGCCGGACTCCCCGCCTCTGCCCGGGGAACTGGCCGACATCGAACGGGCCGTCGCCCACTGGGGCGGCGGCCCGGGCGTACGCGAGCGCATCGAGGCCCGCGGCAAGTCCTCGGCGAGCGTCACACTGTTCCTGGAGTACATCCCGCGCACTCTCCACGACTGGCTCGCCCAACAGACCCGCGCCGACGCCGGGGCCGCCGACCGTGCCTGCGCCCTGGTGGAACGCGAACTGGCCGCCGGTGTCGCGTTCATGAACAGCCGAGGCCTTGTCCACTTCGACGCTCACTTCCAGAACATCCTGACCGACGGCCACCGCCTCTACTTCACCGACTACGGCCTCGCGCTCTCCTCCCGCTTCGACCTCGCCCCGCAGGAGCGTGCCTTTCTCGACCGCCATCGTGGCTACGACCGCTGCTACTCCCTGAGTCACCTGGTGAACTGGCTGCTCAAAGACCTCTACGACCACGATCGCGAGGAACGGGAGGTTCGGATCCGCGCGTATGCCCAGGGGGAGCGTCCCACCGGCATCCCGGACGAGGCCGAGGCGGTGATCACCCGCTATGCCCCGCTCGCCAGGGTGATGGCGGACTTCTTCCGGCGTTTCGAGAACGAGTCCAGGCGCACTCCTTACCCCGAGGAGGAGCTTCTCCGGTGCCTGAGCGCTCTTGCCTAAAGGTAGAAGTCTCTTGCCTACAAGGTTTAGGCAACTGCATACTCGTCAAGTCGATCTCGTCGCCGAACGAAGGACGGTCATGGCACGCGCAGGGCTCACCCCGGAGCGGCTCGCCCAGGCGGGGGCGGAGTTGGCCGATGAGATCGGCTTCGGGGAGGTGACCGTTTCCGAGCTCGCCCGGCGGTTCGACGTGAAGGTCGCGAGTCTGTATTCGCATGTGCGCAACTCCCAGGACCTCAGGACCCGGATCGCCCTGCTCGCCCTGGAGGAGATGGCCGACCGAGGTGCCACCGCGCTCGCCGGACGGGCCGGGAAGGACGCGCTGGCGGCGCTCGGGAACGTGTACCGCGACTACGCCCGCGCGCACCCCGGCCGCTACGCGGCGGCCCAGCTGAGGCTGGACCCGGAGGCGGCCGCGGCGAGTGCGGGGGGCAGGCACGCGCAGATGACGCGGGCGATCCTGCGCGGCTACGACCTCGGCGAACCGGACCAGACCCACGCCGTCCGGCTGCTCGGCAGCGTCTTCCACGGCTACGTCGGCCTGGAGTCTGCCGGAGGCTTCGCCCACAGCGCCCCCGGCTCGCAGGAGAGCTGGGACCGGATCCTCGGCGCCCTCGACGCCCTCCTGCGCAACTGGCCGGTCCCGCCACCCGGTTGATCCGCGCGACGGCCCCACGTCACGCACCGCCGGACCCCCCACCCCACCGATCGTCAGGTCAGGTCATGCCCACGCACTCCGAGAACCCCGAGCACCCCCCGAACCCCCACTGGATCACCACCCCCATCACCGCCGACCTCCTGCGCGGCGCCCTGGAGCTGGAGCGCACCGAGCACGGCGTGCTGCCCCACCGGCTGCCGGCCCGGGCCCGCGCCCAGTGCACCGATCCGCAGCTGGCCGTGGTCGAGTCCCAGCCCTCCGGCGTACGCCTGGTCTTCCGCACCCGCGCCACCGCCGTCGAACTGGACGCCCTGCGCACCAAGCGCGCCTACGTGGGCGCCCCGCCCCGCCCGGACGGCCTGTACGACCTTCTCGTCGACGGCCGGCTGACCGCCCGCGCGAGCGTGCCCGACGGCAACACCATCACCCTCGACATGACCACCGGACGGTCCGAGCACCGCCCCGGCCCACCCGGCACCGTGGCCTTCACCGGTCTCCCCGCCGGCGCCAAGACGGTCGAGATCTGGCTCCCGCACAACGAGACCACCGAACTCCTCGCCCTGCGCACCGACGCCCCCGTCGAGCCCGCCCCGGACCGGGGCCGCCGGGTCTGGCTGCACCACGGCAGCTCGATCAGCCACGGCTCCGACGCCGCCGGCCCCACCGAGATCTGGCCCGCCCACGCCGCCTCCCTCGCCGACGTCGACCTCGTCAACCTGGGCCTCGGCGGCAGCGCCCTGCTCGACCCCTTCACCGCCCGCGCCATCCGGGACACCCCCGCCGACCTGATCAGCGTCAAGATCGGCATCAACCTCGTGAACCACGACGTGATGCGGCTGCGCGCCTTCGCCCCCGCCGTCCACGGCTTCCTGGACACGATCCGCGACGGCCACCCCACCACGCCCCTCCTCGTCGTCTCCCCGATCCTCTGCCCCATCCACGAGGACACCCCCGGCCCCAGCGCCCCCGACTTCACCGACCTCGCCGAGGGGCTGCTCCGCTTCCGCGCCATGGGCGACCCGGACGACATAACCCCCGGCAGGCTCACCCTCCGGGTCATCCGCGAGGAACTCGCGGCGATCGTGGCCCGGCGCGCCCCCGAGGACCCCGCCCTCCACCACCTCGACGGCCTCAGCCTCTACGGCGAGTCCGACGCCGCCACCCTCCCGCTCCCGGACGACCTGCACCCGGACGCCGAGACCCACCGCCTCATCGGCGAACGCTTCGCGAAGCTGGCCTTCGCGCCTCAGGGAGCCTTCGCTCCCTGAGGGCCGCGGACCCCGAAGGAACCCCGCTGGGTAAAATTTGCCCCATGCGTGATTTCGGGGTGGGTTTCCAGTACCTCGTGCAGGGCCAACGCTGGGTGGCCAGGCACGGCAAGCAGTACGGCTTCGGCCTGATCCCAGGCCTGGTCACACTCGTCCTCTACCTCGGTGCCTTGGTGGCACTCGGCGTCTGGGGCCCGGACTTCGTCACCTGGGCCACCCCCTTCGCGGACGACTGGTCCAGCCCCTGGGCCGGCCTCTTCCGCGGCCTGCTCACCGCCGTGCTGTTCGCCCTCGCCCTGGCCCTCGCGGTCATCACCTTCACCGCCGTGACCCTCCTCATCGGCCAGCCCTTCTACGAGAACCTCTCGGAGAAGGTCGACCGGGACGTCTCCCCGGACGGCACCGCCCCGGAGTCCGGCCTGCCGCTGTGGCGGGAGTTGTGGATCTCGGGCCGGGACAGCCTCCGTATCGTCGTACGGGCGCTGCTGTGGGCCCTCCTGCTGTTCGGCCTCGGCTTCGTCCCGTTCGTCGGCCAGACGGTCGTCCCCGTGATCGGCTTCATGGTGACGGGTTTCTTCCTCACCGAGGAACTGACCGCCGTCGCCCTCCAGCGCCGCCGCGTCGAACTCCGCGCCCGCCTCGCCCTCCTGCGCTCCCGCAAGACCATGATCTGGGGCTTCGGCACCCCACTGGGCATCGCCTTCCTGGTGCCGTTCGTCGCCGTCTTCCTGATGCCGGGCGCGGTCGCGGGCGCCACCCTCATGGCCCGCGACCTGCTGGGCGAGGAGACGACCGGCGAGGACGAACGCAACCAGGTCCCGGAGCAGCGCGGTATGTTCCGCAAGCCCGGGGTCGGTGCCTGAACGAGCCCCTCGCGGTCGCCGTGTCCCCCCGCACGGCCGGAGGCCTCAGCCTCGCGAACCCCCCGTCGTACCGGAATCCGTCGTACCGGAATCCGTTGCGCCGGATCCCGTCGCGCCGGCGTCCATCGCGACCGTCACGATCGCCCGCACCTGCGCGATGATGTCCAGCCGGTTCCGCACGAACTCCGGATCGGTCACCGCCCCGGTCGCCGGGTCCGTGTTGCCGGCGCCGAACTGCAGGACGGGCGTGTGCACATGCCCGCCCGGCAGCCGGGGACCGAGCCCCAGCCGGTCGCGCAGGAGCGTCGCCCGGTAGGCGATCTCGTTGGAGAGGTAGTCGCCGCCGCCCCCGGCCCGCGCGGTCGAGCCCGGCGTCGGCCCGTCCGGCCGTACGACCGCCGCCGTGCCGCCCGCGGGGATCTCGGTCACGCTCGTGTTGTCGTACACCGGGAAGCGGCCCGTGTCCGCGGCGACGATGTCCGCGTACGGCAGGGTCGTGGTCGTCCACTGGGGCTGGGTGGCGGGGTCGGTCACCGGGACGGTTCCGGTGCGGCCGATGTTGTCGTTGTCGGCGAAGCCGCCGCGCCAGGCCCCGTTGGTCCGCTCGATGTCGAAACGGCCCACCCGGCCCTGGCTGACGGTCGCGAAGAGGTCCACGCGGGGCAACGACCCCCGCAGGGTCCGCTCGACCGTGCCGTCGGCGAAGTCCTGCCAGCGGACCGGGAAGACGGCGGTCTCGATGCGCGCCGGCCCGTCGGCGGTCCGGATCACCGTGCCGTCGAGAGCGAGCGCCGTGGCCCCGGACGGGTTGGAGATCCGCACGTCCCGGTCCAGCGTGAACGGGTCGAAGCCGGTGACGAGAAGCCGCTTCATCCCCTTGCCGCCCTGCGGGTACCGCACGGAGTCCTGGCCGCGCGAGGCCCGCTCCAAGTCACCCAGCAGCGCAGCGCGTTGTCCGTCCGACAGCCCGAACTCCGGCTCCCACCCCCGCACTTCCCGCGTCATCCCCAACCGCGCCCAGTACAGCGGCCGGTCGTCGTCCCGGCTCAGATCGCCGCCCGCCGGCCCACGCCCCTGCGCCCGGTCCACGGCCCGCGTCCACAACCGCGCACCCTGGCGTACGACGATCCGCTCGGCCTGCGCGTACGACCGCGCGCCGGCCAGGGCCCGCCCGAACTCCGGTGCCACGGCGTCGAATCCGGAGCGCCGAAGGATCTCCTGGGGCACGGCCCGCTCCAGCCGCCGCTCCTCGACGGTGGGGGACGCCGCCGAATCGGCCGAGGGCGCGGCGGATGCCGAGGCGGGAGAGACGGGGGCGCAGAGACCGGCCAGCAGGGCCGCCAGACCTGTCGCCGCCGCGCGTGCCCGTCGGGAGGTCAGTGGGGATATCAAGGGAGTCGGGTCCTTCCGTCGCTGTCGTGCCGTGGGGGGTGTCGCTCCGGACGGCGGCAGTATCGCGTGACGGAAGGGGCGTACGCCATGCGGCGCGGGGATGCGATGTCCGGTCGTACGCGGTTCGGTACCCAGGGGTGTGCCCCGCCCGCGCCACAACGGCCGGTCTCAGCCCACGTCCTCGCCCAGCAGTGTCAGGAAGTCCCGGAAGGCACCCGGCATGTCCACGGACCCCGGGTCCAGCAGCCACTGGTACTGCAGGCCGTCCATCACGGCCACCAGCAGCGGCGCCCCGCGCTCGGGCGTCAGTCCGCTCGGCAGCCGGTCGCCGTACTCGTCGCGCAGGACCTGCACCATGGTGGCGCGGACCCGGTCGTAGCGCTCGGTGAAGTACTCGCGCGCCGGATGCCCCTCCGTGACGCTCTCGCCGAGCAGCGCCGAGAAGGTCTGGATGATGGCGGGCCGCATCGCGTTGTACTCCACGAGCGAGGCCAGCAGATCGAGCCGCCACGCCGTGTTCGGCACCGCGTCCCACTGGTCGCGTTCGTGGAGCACCGCGACCAGCAGTGCCTCCTTCGTCGGGAAGTGGTGCAGCAGCCCCTGCTGGGTGAGCCCGACCCGCTCGGCGACGGCCGCCAGGCTCGCCCCCCGGTAGCCGCGCTCGGCGATCACCTCCAGGGCGGCCCGGACGATCTCCGCCCGCCGCTCCACACTCCTGGCCCTGGCGTTCATGGCGCCACCGTACGACATCCCCCAGGCCTGAAAGTAACGTAAAGATAACGAAACCTACCGCTCTACAGGTAACGGATGCACGATGGGGGTGGTTCACGGACGAACCGCACGGACCGAACGGACCCGAACCCAGGAGGACCCCATGGCGGGCACACACCCCGATCCGGCCGACGAGGCCCGTGAGGCGGCCGTCGAGGCGGCCCTCGCCAAGCTCGACCTCGACGCCAAGGCGAGGCTGCTCTCCGGCCAGGACATGTGGACCCTGCCCGCGCTGCCCGAGATCGGGCTCGACTCCCTCGTCATGTCCGACGGTCCGATCGGTGTGCGAGGAGTGCGCTGGACCGCCGACGACCCGTCCGTGGCCCTGCCGTCCCCGACCGCTCTCGCCGCCACCTGGGACCCCGAACTCGCCCGCCGGGCAGGGGTGTTGCTGGCCCAGGAGGCCCGCCGCAAGGGCGTCCACGTCCTCCTCGCCCCCACGGTCAACCTGCACCGCTCCCCGCTCGGCGGCCGCCACTTCGAGGCGTACAGCGAGGACCCCTACCTCACGGGCGAGATCGGCTCGGGCTATGTGACCGGCGTGCAGGCCGGCGGGGTCGGCACCACCGTCAAGCACTTCGTCGCCAACGACGCCGAGACCGACCGCTTCACGGTGAACAACCTGGTCTCCGAACGCGCCCTGCGTGAGCTGTACCTGGCCCCCTTCGAGGCGATCGTGGCGAACGCCCACCCCTGGGGCATCATGACCGCCTACAACACGGTCAACGGCACCACGATGAGCGAGCACCGCTACCTCGTGAACGAGGTCCTGCGCGGCGAGTGGGGCTTCGACGGCTTCAACGTCTCCGACTGGATGGCCGCCCGTTCCACGGCCGACGCCCTCACCGGCGGCCTCGACGTCGCCATGCCCGGCCCGGTCACCGTCTACGGCGAGCCCCTGGCGGCAGCCGTCCGCGCCGACGAGGTCGCGGAGTCGGAGGTCGACGAGGCGGTCCGCCGGGTCCTGCGCCTGGCCGCCCGCGTCGGCATCCTCAAGGGCGCCGACCCGGTGGTCACCGAACTGCCCGCCCCCGTCGACGGCGAGGCGCTGGCCCGCGAGATAGCCCGCCGCTCCTTCGTCCTGGTCCGCAACGACGTGCGGGACGGCCGGGCGGCCCTGCCCCTGAAGCCGGGCGCGAAGGTCGCCCTCATCGGCGCGGCGGCCCGCGACGCACGCGTCCTCGGCGGCGGCTCCGCCACGGTCTTCCCCTCCCGCGTCGTCTCCCCCCTCGACGGCCTCACCGCCGCCCTCCCCGACGGCGCCCTCACCTACGCCGTCGGCGCGGACCCCAACGAGGAACTCGGCGTGGCCGACAAGGGATTCACCCTTCGGGCCGTCTGCCGCGACACCACCGGCACGGTCCTCGGCACCGGCTCCGTACCGAGCGGCCAGCTCCAGTGGATGGGCGCGGACCTCCCCGAGGGCGTCACCCACGAGGCCCTGCACACCGTCGAGCTGACCGGCACCTTCACCCCGCGCGAGACCGGCACGCACACCTTCGGCATCAAGGGCCTGGGCGCCTTCACCCTCACCGTCGACGGCACGACCGTCTTCGACGACGTGCAGACCACCGACACGGACGACCCCTTCGTGACGTTCTTCGGCGCCCCCGTCCCCCGCGCCCGGGTCGAGCTGACGGCGGACACCCCCGTCGAGGTCTCCCTCACCCACGTCACGGCACTTCCCGCCGACGCCCTCTTCAAGGCCATCGCCTTCTCCTTGTGCCACCAGGACCCTCAGCGCGACCCCGACGAGCTGATCGCCGAGGCCGTCGAGGCCGCCCGCGCCGCCGACACGGCCGTCGTGGTGGTCGCCACCACCGAGCGCGTCGAGTCCGAGGGCTTCGACCGCAAGGACCTCCGCCTCCCCGGCCGCCAGGACGACCTGGTCCGCGCCGTGGCCGCCGCCAACCCCGACACCGTCGTGGTCATCAACGCCGGCTCCCCGGTGGAACTCCCGTGGCGCGACGACGTCGCCGCCGTCCTCCTCACCTGGTTCCCCGGCCAGGAGGGCGGCGTCGCCCTCGCCGACGTCCTCACCGGCGCCCACGAGCCCGGCGGCCGGCTCCCCACCACCTGGGGCTCCCTGGCCGAGGCACCCGTCACCCGGGTCGCCCCCACGGGCGGCGAACTCCCCTACGACGAGGGCGTCTTCATCGGCTACCGCGCCTGGGACAAGCACTCCGCGACACCCTCGTACCCCTTCGGCCACGGCCTCGGCTACACCGACTGGACCTACGAGTCCCTCGACGTCACCGGCACGACGGCGACGGTACGCGTCCGCAACACGGGCATCCGCGAGGGCCGGGAGACCGTCCAGCTCTACCTGGCCCCCACGACGCCCGACGACAACCGCCCGACCCGCTGGCTGGCGGGCTTCGCGACGGTGAGCGCGGCGCCCGGGGAGACGCGGGAAGCCGTCGTCCGACTTCCGCGCCGCGCCTTCGAGATCTGGGACGAGTCGGCGAACACATGGGTGTGCGTGGAGGGTTCGTACGAGGTGGAGGCCGGCCGCTCGATCGAGGACCGCCGCGTCAGGGCGACGGTGAACTACGCACGCACCCCGAACCCGTAGACCGTCTCCGACCGGTATACCGCCCCCGGCCGCAGCTCCGTACTGGGAAACTGCGGCCGGTTCGGCGAATCGGGAAAGTGCTGTGTCTCCAACGCGATCCCGTCCCCGGGGCCGAAGGGCCCGTCGAGATGGTCAGCCGTGTAGAGCTGCATCCCCGGCTCGGTCGTGGCCACGCTCAGCACCCGCCCCGACCCCGGCTCCCACAGCTCGGCCACCGCCTCCGCGCTCCCCGTGACCCCCTTGTCGAGCACGAAGTTGTGGTCGTACCCGCTCCCGACCTTCCGGGCCGTCCGGAAGTCGAACCGCGTCCCCGTCACCTCCGCCGGTTCACCGGTCGGGATCAGATCGGCGTCGACCGGGGTGATCCGCGACGCGGCGATCCGCAGCTCGTGCCCTCCGGCGGCGCCCGACGCGGCCCCGCCCAGGTTCCAGTACGCATGGTTCGTGAGGTTCACCACCGTCGGCGCGTCCGTGACCGCCTCGTACGCGATCCGCAGCGCGCTCCCGTCCTCCTCCAGCGTGTACGTCGCGGAGACCTCCAGCCGCCCGGGGAAGCCTTCCTCCCCGTCCGGGCTCACGCGCGTCAGCCGCACCCCGGCCCCGCCCCCGACCCCCTCGGCCTCCCACACGCGCTTGTCGTAACCGCGGGAGCCACCGTGCAGCGAGTTCGGCGGATTGTTGCGCTCCAGCTCGTACACGCGCCCGTCGAGGGTGAACCGGCCCTGGGCGATCCGGTTGGCGTACCGGCCGATGAGCGCTCCGAAGAACGGCCCCTGGTGACGGAGGTACCCGTCGAGGCCCGGGAACCCCAACACCACGTCCGCCGCCCGCCCGTGACGGTCCGGCACCTCCACCGACTGCACGATCCCGCCGTACGTCAGGATCCGCACCCGGGCGCCGCCCCGCTCCAGAGTCCAGCGGTGCACGGGCGTGCCGTCGGGAAGTGTGCCGAAAAGTTCACTCATGAGCGAAACCCTAGGCCACGGCAGAACCCCAGGTCACGTGCCCTTCCTGCTGATGATCCGGTACGCGATCTCGGCCAGCCGGGCCTGCCCGTCCACACTCGGATGGAACCAGTCCCACTGGCTGAGCTGGGCCTGTCCGAAGCGGTAGTCGAAGACGGCGCCCCCGTCGTAGCGGCAGTGACGGTCCTTCTCGCAGACCTCGCGCAGCACGTCGTTGTACGCCTCCACCCGGCTCTGGACGGCATCGCGCCGCTCGCCCGCCGCCGTGGTGAGGAGGTCGGGGTCGGCCAGCATGGACGGGCAGATGCCCAGCTTCCAGACCTGCTTGCCGACCGGGTTCGAACGGCCCTCGGACCACAGCCGCTTCAGGTCCGGCACACTCGCCACGAACACCTGCGTCTTGGGCAGGCTGTCCCGCAGGGTGGTCATCGCGTCCTCGAAGTCGGCGCGGAAGTCGGCGACCGGGGTCATGGCCGCGGCGCTCGCCCGGCACGCGTCGTTCGCGCCGATCATCACCGTGACCAGCTCCGGCTCACGGGAGACCGCCCGCGCCACCTGGCTCGGCAGATCGGCCATCCGCGCCCCGGTCACCGCGTAGTTCCAGCTCCGGCGCGTCGCCCCCGACGCGCCCAGCAGCCGTAACGCGAGACTGTCGACCGAGGCGTCGGTGCCGGTCGCCCAGGACACCTCGGGACAGTCGGAGAGCACCTGGCACGCGTCGAAGCCGCGGGTGATGGAGTCGCCGACGGCGGCCAGCGACTCGGGGCTGCTGTCCCAGGCGGGGGTGGGAGAGGGGGAGGGCTTCGCCCGCGACCCCGTTCCCTCGGGGCCGGGGGAGTCGCCACCGGTGGCGTCGCATCCCGACACGGCCAGCAGGACCGCCGCCAAGGCCGCGCCGAACACCGCCCTCGAACGGTGGCGTCGCTTCCGCATCCCCTGGTCCCCTCGGTCGGTCCTACACGTGCAAGCTCCCACCCATGACAACGCGCGGGAGTTCCCGGAAAGGCGGAGCCGGGTGTTCGTCGCGACGGAAGGTGCAACTGTTCCATCCGCACAGGCGTCCCCTCGGGTGAAACCCGCGTTCATCCTGACCCCTGCTCCGACGGTACGTCACACTCCTTGCCCCGCCGCACGGTAGCCTCGCCACGTGGCCGCCCTGCCACCGCCGATCCGTCGAATAGCGAACCGTCCTGCTCTGTGGAGGCCCCGGTGACGACACGTGGAGTCCTGTACGTGCACTCCGCGCCGCGCGCGCTGTGCCCGCACGTCGAGTGGGCCGTCGCGGGCGTTCTCGGGACCCGCGTGAACCTCGACTGGATCCGGCAGCCGGCCGCGCCGGGCACCTGGCGCTCCGAGTTCTCCTGGCAGGGCCAGGCCGGCACCGCCTCCAAACTCGCCTCCGCGCTGCGCGGCTGGCACCTCCTGCGCTTCGAGGTCACCGCCGAGCCCTGCGCCACCGCCGAGGGCGAGCGCTACAGCTGCACCCCCGACCTCGGCATCTTCCACGCCGTCACCGGTATCCACGGTGACATCCTCATCCCCGAGGACCGCCTGAGGGCCGCCCTGACCCGCTCCCAGCGCGGCGAGACCGACCTGGAGGCCGAGATCGCCAAGCTCCTCGGCAAGCCCTGGGACGACGAGCTGGAGCCCTTCCGGTACGCGGGAGAGGGCGCCCCGGTGCGTTGGCTGCACCAGGTGGTCTGACCCCCCGGTTCTCCATCTTTCGACGCACACACGACGCACACACAGATGTGGCCCGAATCCCTGAAAGGGACCCGGGCCACACGCGCGTGGCGAACGAATCAGATCGTCCGGAACGCCAGCACCACGTTGTGCCCACCGAACCCGAACGAGTCGTTGAGCGCGGCGATACGGCCCTCGACCGGCAGCTTCCGAGCCTCCCCACGGACGATGTCCGCGTTGGCCTCGGCCTCGGGGTCCAGGTCGTTCACGTTGATCGTCGGCGGAGCCACCCGGTGGTACAGCGCGAGCACCGTCGCCACCGTCTCCACGCCGCCGGCGCCACCGAGCAGATGCCCGGTCATGGACTTCGTCGCCGACACCGCGAAGTGGTCGGTGTCGTCACCGAACACCTTCCGCAGCGCCTTCAGCTCGGCGATGTCACCGGCCGGCGTCGACGTGCCGTGCGCGTTGACGTGCACGATCTCCGCCGGGTCCAGGTCGGTGTTCTCCAGCAGGTGCTTCAGGGCCTGGGCGATGCCCCGCCCCTCCGGCTCCGGCTGCACGATGTCGTGGCCGTCGGCGGAGATGCCCTGGCCCACGGCCTCGGCGTAGACCCGGGCACCCCGCGCCGCCGCGTGCTCGGCCGACTCCAGGACGACGACACCGGCACCCTCGCCGAGGACGAAGCCGTCACGGCCGGTGTCGTACGGACGGGAGGCGCCCTGCGGGTCCTCGTTGTTCTTGGACATCGCCATCATGTTGCCGAACGCGGCGATCGGCAGCGGGTGGATGGCGGCCTCGGTGCCACCGGCGACCACGACGTCGGCGCGGCCGGTGCGGATCATCTCGATGGCGTAGCCGATGGCCTCGGCGCCCGACGCGCAGGCGGAGACCGGGGTGTGCACACCGGCACGCGCGCCGACGTACAGACCGACGTTGGCGGACGGGCCGTTGGGCATCAGCATGGGCACGGTGTGCGGGGAGACGCGGCGTACGCCCTTCTCCTTCAGCACGTCGTACTGGTCGAGCAGCGTCGTCACTCCGCCGATACCGGAGGCGATGACCGCGCCGACACGGTCCGCGTCGACGGTGCCGTCGTCGGCCGAGGTCTCCGTGTAACCGGCGTCGGCCCACGCCTCCTTGGCCGCGATCAGCGCGAACTGCGCCGAGCGGTCCAGACGGCGGGCCTGCGGCCGGGGGATGACCTCGGTCGGTTCCACGGCGATCTGTGCGGCGATGCGGACCGCCTGGTCGGCGGCCCACTCCTGCTCCAGGGGACCGACGCCGGACTTGCCGGCGACCAGACCCTCCCAGGTGGAAGTCGCGTCGCCACCCAGCGGTGTGGTTGCGCCGATACCGGTGACGACCACGGTGCGATTGGTCGAGCTCACGGGAATTTTCTCCAACGGTTACGAGGATTCAGCGGCGCCACCGCCGGGTGGCGGGGCAAACGGCCCGGTCAGGGACCGGTCCGACCCGATCCGCGGATCAGGCCTGGTGCTTGAGGATGTAGGCGGTCGCGTCGCCGACCGTCTTGAGGTTCTTGACGTCGTCGTCCGGGATCTTGACGTCGAAGCGCTCTTCGGCGGCGACGACGACCTCGACCATGGACAGGGAGTCGACGTCCAGGTCGTCGGTGAAGGACTTGTCCAGCTGGACGTCCTCGACCGGGATGCCGGCGATCTCGTTCACGATGTCGGCGAGACCGGCGACGATCTCTTCCTGGGTGGCGGCCATGTCGGGCGCTCCTTCGTTGGTTTCCAGAGGGTGGGCGGCCCGCCGCGTCAGCGGCAGGTTGTGCGTTTTTCCCGCGCCGGAACCGAAGATCCGGCAGCGGTGCCTAGGGGAGGGTAACGACCGTCGCTGCGTACACGAGACCCGCCCCGAAGCCGATGACGAGCGCGGTGTCGCCGCTCTTCGCCTCACCGGTCGCCAGGAGCCGCTCCATCGCGAGCGGGATCGAGGCGGCCGAGGTGTTGCCGGTGGTGCGCACGTCACGCGCGACCGTGACGTGCTCCGGCAGCTTGAGTGTCTTCACCATCGAGTCGATGATCCGCTCGTTGGCCTGATGGGGAATGAAGACGTCCAGGTCGTCCGAGGTGATCCCGGCCGCGTCCAGTGCCTGCTGCGCGACCTTCGCCATCTCGAACACGGCCCAGCGGAACACCGCCTGGCCCTCCTGCGTGATCGCGGGGAACTTGACGTTGCCCTCGCTGTCGAGCGGGAGCTTCTCCAGGTCGCCGATCCGGTACTCGTTCCACGGGATCGTCTGCTTGATCGTCTGGGACTTGTCGCCCTCGGAGCCCCAGACCGTCGGGCCGATGTGCGGCTCCTGGGAGGGGCCGACGACGACCGCGCCGGCACCGTCACCGAAGAGGAAGGCCGTGGCCCGGTCCTCCAGGTCGGTGAGGTCGGACAGCCGCTCGACCCCGATGACGAGGACGTACTCCGCGGAGCCCTCGACGACCATGCCCTTGGCGAGGGTGAGGCCGTAGCCGAAGCCCGCGCAGCCGGCCGAGATGTCGAAGGCGGCGGCCTTGTCCGTGCCGAGCTTGTCGGCGATCTCGGTGGCGACGGCCGGGGTCTGGCTGAAGTGGGACACGGTGGAGACGACGACCGCGCCGATCTGCTCGGCGGTGATCCCGGCGTCGGCGATGGCCTTGCCGGACGCCTCGACCGACATGGCGGCGACGGTCTCCTCGTCGTTCGCCCAGTGCCGGGTCTCGATGCCGGAGCGGGAGCGGATCCACTCGTCGGACGAGTCGATCTTCTCCAGGATCACGTCGTTGGGCACCACCCGGACCGGGCGGTAGCCGCCCACGCCGAGGATGCGTGCGTACGGGGCGCCCTTGCTCGGCCTGATCTTCGACATAGGTCCAGGGCTCCTAATTCTGGTGCTCGGCGATGAGCGCGCGAGCGGCGTCGAGGTCGTCGGGTGTCTTGAGCGCGACCGTGGCCACGCCCGGCAGGGCGCGCTTGGCGAGACCGGTGAGCGTGCCGCCGGGGCACACCTCGACGATCGCGGTCACGCCCAGCTCCTTGAAGGTCTCCATGCACAGGTCCCAGCGGACCGGGTTGGCGACCTGACCGACGAGACGGGAGAGCACCTCGGCGCCGGTGGCGACGGCCTGCCCGTCCTTGTTCGAGACATAGGTGACCGTGGGGTCCTTGGGCGACAGCTGCTCGGCGGCCTTGGCCAGGGTGTCCACGGCGGGGGCCATGTGGTGCGTGTGGAAGGCGCCGGCGACCTTGAGGGCGACCACGCGCCGTACGCCCTCGGGCTTGTCCGCCTCCAGGGCGGCCAGCTGCTCCAGGGTGCCGGCGGCCACGATCTGGCCCGCGCCGTTCACGTTCGCCGGGGTCAGGCCCAGCTTCTCCAGGTGCGGGATCGTCACCTCGGGGTCGCCGCCGAGCAGCGCGGACATACCCGTCTCGGTGATCGCGGCGGCCTCGGCCATGGCCAGGCCCCGCTTGCGTACGAGGGTCAGCGCGGACGTTTCGTCGAGGACACCGGCGAACACGGCCGCGGTGATCTCGCCGACGCTGTGCCCGGCGACCGCGCCGGGGGTCACCTCCCCGAGGATGGATTTCCCGAGGGCGAGGGCGGACAGTCCACCGGCCGCCACGAGCAGCGGCTGGGCCACGGATGTGTCGCGGATCGCGTCGGCGTCGGCCTCGGTGCCGTAGTGGACGAGGTCCAGCCCGATGGCGTCCGACCATGTGGCGAGGCGGTCGGCGGCACCGGGGAGGTCGAGCCAAGGAGTCAGGAAGCCGGGCGTCTGGGCGCCCTGGCCGGGAGCGACGAGTACGAGCACTCTCACACTCTCTCTTGAGGACGGCTCGGGCCGCCCGTGAGGACAGGGACGAAGAACACGTAGGGGTTTTGTAGCACCTCGACAAAACCCTAGAGCTGGGGTTCCCCATCGACCAGACGCCCCAGGATCAACGCGATCCGCAAGGTGAAGGCCGAGCGTACATCCGAGGGTGACCAGCCGGTGACGTCAGTCACACGTCGGAGCCGGTAGCGCACGGTGTTGGGATGGACGAACAGCATGCGGGCCGCGCCCTCAAGACTTGAGGCTTGTTCGAGATAGACACTGAGCGTCTCCAGGAGAGCGGAGCCGGCCTCCTCCAGCGGTCTGTAGATCTCCTCCACCAGTTGCTCGCGCGCACTGGGGTCCCCCGCGATCGCGCGCTCCGGAAGCAGATCGTCCGCCAGAACGGGGCGGGGCGCGTCCTGCCACGCCGTACACGCCTTGAGTCCGGCGGCCGCCGCCTGCGCGGACCGGGTCGCGGCCAGCAGGTCGGGAACGATCGGCCCGGCCACCACCGGCCCCGCCGCATACGGCCCGATCAGCGACTTCGCGACCTGCAACGGGTTGTTGTCGCCGCCGGCGATCACCACCAGCCGGTCGCCCAGCACACCGGTCAGCACCTGCAGCTTCGCGTGCCGGGCCGCGCGCCGGATGGCCTCCACGGTCAGCTCGCTGTCGCCGTCCGGGGCGGTGCCGAGCACCACGCAGACATGGTCGGGGGAGTTCCAGCCGAGCGCGGCGGCCCGGCTCACCGCGCCCTCGTCGGCCTCACCGCTGAGCACCGCGTTCACGACCAGTGACTCCAGGCGGGCGTCCCAGGCGCCGCGTGCCTCGGCGGCCTGCGCGTACACCTGCGCGGTCGCGAACGCGATCTCCCGCGCGTAGACGAGCAGCGCCTCGCGGAGCACGCTCTCGTCGCCGGGCGCGGCCACCTCGTCGATGGCGGACTCCATGACCTCGATGGTCGTGCGCACCATCTCCACGGTCTGCCGGAGCGTGATCGCCCGGGTCAGTTCACGCGGCGCGGTCCCGAACACGTCCGTCGAGATGGCCTGCGGGGCGTCCGGATGCCGGAACCACTCCGTGAACGCGGCGATACCGGCCTGGGCGACCAGCCCGATCCACGACCGGTTCTCGGGCGGCATCGCCCGGTACCAGGGCAGCGTTTCGTCCATCCGCGCGATGGCCTGCGCGGCGAGACTGCCGGACGACTTCTCCAGCCGCCTCAGGGTCGCGACGTGCGCGTGGACGGGCGGGGTGGATGCGGGCCTGCTGGTTTCGGGTTCGGGCACGGGACAAGACTGCCTTATCGCTGCGCTCGCTTGTGCCGGAGGGTGTGGGCCGGGTG
Source organism: Streptomyces sp. NPDC002324 (assembly GCF_053593335.1). Classification (NCBI taxonomy): domain Bacteria; kingdom Bacillati; phylum Actinomycetota; class Actinomycetes; order Kitasatosporales; family Streptomycetaceae; genus Streptomyces; species Streptomyces sp. NPDC002324. Next base: position 73,523 of record NZ_JBSFCF010000017.1, on the reverse strand, counting down.
TGCGAGTCTGCCCGGGGGGTGGGTGTGCCAGGGGCTGCCGCCCCCGGACCCCCGCTGTCGGCCTGCGGCCTCGTCCTCGATCGCCGGACGGGCTGGGGGTGGCGGCCGGGGCCGGGCGTACCGCCAGGGCGGTGTGCCGCGTCGCCGGCCCCCGTATGCCGTGGGCCCGGGTGCGCCGCGGTACGCCGTGGGCCCGGACGCGTCGCCCGGGCGGATGTGCCGTCAGCCAGGATGCCTGCCGTCGCCCCCGGCGAGCCGCCGGCCCGCGTATGCCGCCCAGCCCCACATCGGCCGCCCGCCACCGAGGGGCCCTACATACGCCGACCACCACCAAGCGAGCCTCATGCACCGCCCACACCAAGCGAGCCCTCCATACACCGACCACCACCGACGGACCGACCGGAGGGATACCGTGGAGGGGTGATGGAGTTGCGGCGCGCCGGGGCGCGCTACCCCGGGGGGGATCCGGAGGCCGGGATCGCCTCGTTGCACGCGTTCTCCTTCGGTGCGCACTACGACCCCGACAACCTCCGGTTCGGCGCGGTGATCGCCTGCAACGAGGAGCGGCTCGACCCCGGTGCCGGGTTCGACGAGCATCCGCACAGTCACACCGAGATCGTCACCTGGGTCGTCGAGGGCGAGCTGACCCATCGCGACACCGCCGGCCACGAGACGGTCGTCCGCCCCGGTGACGTCCAGCGGCTCAGCGCGGCCGGCGGGGTGCGGCACGTCGAGCGCAACGACGGCCGCGCGCCCCTCACCTTCGTACAGATGTGGCTGGCCCCCCTGGACCCGGGCGGCGACCCCGCGTACGAGATCGTCCGCGGCATCGCCGACTCCACCCCGTACGCCGTCCCGGAGGCGGGCGCCATGCTGCACGTACGGCGGCTCGGCGCGGCGGGGGAGCGGGCCGAGGTACCGGACGCGGCGCGGGCGTACGTGCACGTCGTGCGGGGTGCCGTACGGCTCGGGCCGCATGGGCTGGGGCCCGGGGACTCGGTGCGGGTGGCGGGCGAGAAGGGGCTGGAGCTCGTCGGAGGGTCGGAAGCGGCGGAGGTGCTGGTGTGGGAGCTCGGCGACTGACGTCCCGTCAGTTCTCGGTGGTCGGCTCCTCCGCGTTGCGCCACACCGTGATGTCCACGGAGACGTAGTCGCTGGGGTCGCCGCTCGCGGCCGCGCCCTGGAAGGTGACCAGCCCCATGTGCCCGGAGTTGGTGCGCACGCACATCTGGGAGCCCTTGGCGACCTGGCCGAGCTTGACGGAGGCCGTGTACCGGGTCTCGTTCCGGCAGGTTTCGAGGGAGCCCTTCTGGGAGTTGTTCAGCAGGACGAGCTTCTCGCTGCTGCTGCCCAGCTTCTTCTCCCCGAACAGGCTGTCCGAGTAGTAGTAGAAGTCCCCGTCGTCCTCGTACGAGACGCCCATCTCGCTGTCCAGGGGCTTGGGCGGGGAGTCCGCGAAGCGCACGTAGTAGTTGCCGGGGATGTTGACGCCCTTGAACGTGACCGGCTTCGGGTCGGCCTTCGGCTTGGACTCAGAGGAGCCGGAGGAGCCGGAGGACCCGGAGGAACTGCCGCCGGCCGACGTCCCGCCGGAGGAGCTGCTCGACGAATCCGTGAGGCCCTTCACGAGCGAGGCGCAGCTCCCGAGCACTCCCAGGCCGACCACCGCCGCCACCCCGATGCCGATCCACTTGCCGACCTTGCTGCGCGGCGGCGGGAGGGGCAGCGGACGAGGATGTCCCTGCGGATGGCCCTGGGGGTACGGCTGCTGCCAGCCGCCGGGCTGCGGGTACGGCGCCTGGTGCCCGGTCGGCACGGTGTGCGGCCCCGACTGCGGGTGGTACGGCGCCGAGGGCGGACCCGGCGGGGGCGGGGTCGCCGGCCCGGCGTGCGGCGTCGGCCCCGCGTGCATCGTCGGCGCGCCGTGGTCCACGGACGGCGTGCTCAGGTGGGTCACCGGCGCGGTGGCCGGCGGAGCCTGGGCCGCCGAAGTGGCCGCGCCCTCCGCGGCCTTGTCGCGTGCGGCCAGCAGGTCCGCCGACGCCGAGACCCGCCGGGTGATGTCGGCGCCGATCGCCTCCGGCAGCCAGGACCCCGACTGGACCAGCGGGGTGGGCGACGCCTCCTGGCAGAGGGCGACGACCTCGGCGGGGGAGGGGCGGTCCGCCGGGTCCTTGGCCAGGCAGCGCTCGATGAACCGCAGTTCGTCACGAAGACCGCTCAGGTCCGGCTCCTCGTGGACGATCCGGTACAGCACCGCGTGCGAGGGGCCGTCGCCGTACGCGCCGGACCCGCGTGCCGCGAACGCCGCGACCTGGCCGAGCGCGAAGATGTCCGACGCGGGCGTGACCGGCTTCCCGGCCGCCTGCTCGGGCGACATGAACGCCGGGGTTCCGATGGAGACACCGGTACCGGTCAGGGCGGTGGCGTCGGCGGCGCGCGCGATGCCGAAGTCGATGACCCGGGGCCCGTCGGCGGCGAGCAGCACGTTGGAGGGCTTCAGGTCACGGTGCACGATGCCCGCGCCGTGGATGACCGACAGCGCCTCCGCGACCCCGGCGAGCAGCAGCAGGACCGAGTTCAGCGGCAGCGCGCCGTGCTCGGCGACGGCCGCGTGCAAGGACGGGCCGGGGACGTAGGCGGTGGCCAGCCAGGGCTGTGAGCCCTCGGTGTCGTGGTCGAGGACGGGGGCGGTGTAGAGGCCCTGCACGCGCTGGGCGGCCTGCACCTCCTGCTTGAACCGGCGCCGGAACTCGGGGTCCTCGCTCAGTTCGGGCCGGATCGTCTTCAGCGCGATGGGGTGGCCGCCCGGCGTGTACGACAGGTACACCGTGCCCATGCCGCCCGACCCGAGCCGTGCCGCGAGCCGGTAGGTCGCCACGGTCCTCGGGTCACCGGCCTCCAGCGGCCTGAACTGCCCGCCCCCGCGAACCTCGCCCATTGTTCTCCCCCCGAAAGCTGTGCGGCCGATGTGCACGGGGGAGGCTAGCGGACGGATCGCCGCCTGGGGCCGACCGGACCGGGCGGCGGGGCATTCCGTCGAAGAGTTGTCGCTTCCTTCACGAATCAGGCACTCTTCCCGACTTCGGCGAGCACAGCGTCCGTGAACGGCGTCCACGCCTCCACCGCCCACGGCCCGAACGCCCGGTCCGTCAGCGCGACACACGCCACCCCCGCCACGGGATCGATCCACAGGAACGTCCCCGACTGCCCGAAGTGCCCGAACGTCCCCGGCGACGACGAAGTCCCCGTCCAGTGCGGCGCCTTGGAGTCCCGGATCTCGAAGCCGAGCCCCCAGTCGTTGGGGTTCTGGTGTCCGTAGCCCGGCAGCACGCCCTTCGTGCCCGGGTACTGCACGGTCATCGCCTCCGCGACCGTGCGCGGGTCCAGCAGCCGGGGCGCCTGCACCTCGGCGGCGAACCGCGTCAGGTCCTCGACGGTCGAGACGCCGTCCTTGGCAGGGGAACCGTCGAGGGAGGTGGACGTCATCCCCAGCGGTTCGAGCACCGCCTGCCGCGCGTACTCCGCGAACGGGATGTCCGCCGCCTTGGCCACATGGTCCCCGAGCGCCTCGAACCCCGCGTTGGAGTACAGCCGCCGCTCCCCGGGCACCGCCGTCACCCGGTGTTCGTCGAAGGCCAGCCCCGAGGTGTGCGCCAGCAGATGCCGCACGGTCGACCCCGCCGGGCCCGCCGCCTCGTCCAGCTCGATCGCCCCCTCCTCGTACGCGACCAGCGCGGCGTACGCGGCGAGCGGCTTGGTGACCGAGGCCAGCGGGAAGCGGTGCCCGAGGGGACCGTGGGTCCCGAGGACGGTTCCGTCCGCCCGTACGACGGCCGCGGCGGCCGTGGGAACCGGCCAGTTCTCGATCAAGGCGAGGCTCTGCAGAGACATGCCTACGAGCCTAGGCGGCTCACAGGTCCAGCTGCATCAAGGGGTCGGATCTGCGCCGGAAGCCCATCGACGCGTACAGCGGCTCCGCCTCGGGGGACGCGGTGAGGTGGACGTGACCGGCCCCCCGTTCACGGAACCAGTCCAGGAGCGCGTCCATGCAGGCGCGGGCGTACCCCCGGCGGCGGGCGCCGGGGTCGGTGGCGACGCTGAAGACGTGACCGACCGCGCCGTGCGGATTCCCGGCCCGCCCGATCCGGTAGTCGATCGTGCCCGCCACCAGCGCGGCGAGCGCGCCCGGCCGCTCCGGACGGTCGACCACGAAGGCCGCGAAGTCCCCGTCCGGGTCGCCGAGTCGGCGGCGTACGGTGGGCAGGGACTCGGTGTGCCAGTCGGTGGAGCGGTCCGCACCCCGCATGGAGTCGATCATCACCTGCCGCAGCCTGAGCAGTTCCCGGGCGTCCTCGGCCGTGGCACGTCGTACGAGACTCATGCCCGCACGCCAACCAGTGGGATCACGTCACGTCCTCGTGTTTTCTCACCGGATTCGCTTGCTTCGAGCGCACTCCAAGGTTTTAGCGTGGGGGGCATGACGGTGATGGAGACCACGAGTCCGCCGAGTGCCACGAGTGCCACGAGTGCTGCCGGTACCGACAGTTGCGCCGGTCCGCCGCTGAAGCCCCGGCGGCCGGACGGGCAGGACAGGTACACGATCAGCGAGGTCGTGGACCTCACCGGTCTGACGGCGCACACGCTGCGCTGGTACGAGCGCATCGGGCTGATGCCGCACATCGACCGCTCCCACACCGGGCAGCGCCGCTACCGCAACCGTGACCTCGACTGGCTCGACCTCGTCGGCAAGCTCCGGCTGACCGGCATGCCGGTCGCCGACATGGTCCGCTACGCGGAGCTGGTACGCGAGGGCGACCACACCTACACCGAGCGCTTCGACCTGCTCAAGTCGACCAGGGACGACGTCCTGTCCCGGATCGCGGAGCTGCAGGACACCCTGAACGTGCTCGACCGAAAGATCAACTTCTACGCTGACGCCGGGCAGGCCCTGGCGTCGGAGAGGGCCTCATGACGGACGACGGCAGGATCGCCGAGGCACGACTGGGCGCCGACGGCCCCGAGGTCGGTGTACAGGGCCTCGGCTGCATGGGCATGAGCTTCGCGTACGGCCCCTCGGACGCGGCGGAGTCCAGGGCCACGCTGGATCGCGCCCTGGAGTTGGGCGTCACGCTCTACGACACGGCGCACGCGTACGGCGCCGGGGAGAACGAAAGGTTCCTCTCCCCCTTCTTCAAGGCGCACCGCGACGAGGTCGTCATCGCCACCAAGTTCGGTCTGGCGATCGACCCCGACAACCCGGCGAGGCGGATCATCCGCAACGACGAGGCCCACATACGGGAGTCCGTCGAGGGCAGCCTGCGGCGCCTCGACGTCGACGTGATCGACCTGTACTACATGCACCGCCGTGACGTGGAGGTGCCCATCGAGGAGAGCGTCGGCGTCATGGCCGACCTGGTCCGCGAGGGCAAGGTCAGGCAGTTGGGCCTCAGCGAGGTCACGGCCGCCGAACTGCGCGCGGCCCACGCCGTGCACCCCATCGCCGCCCTGCAGTCCGAGTGGTCCCTCTTCAGCCGCGACATCGAGGCGAGCGTCGTCCCCGCCGCCCGGGACCTCGGCGTCACCCTCGTCGCCTACTCGCCCCTCGGCCGCGGTTTCCTCACCGGTTCCTTCGCCAAGGCCGAGGACCTCACCGCGGACGACTTCCGCCGTCAGCAGCCCCGCTTCACCGGCGACAACGCCACCGCCAACGCGACCCTGCTGGACCCGGTCCGCAAGGTCGCGGAGGCCCACGGCGCCACCCCGGGCCAGATCGCCCTGGCCTGGGTCCAGCGACAGGCACCCCTGCACGGCCTTCCCGTGGTCCCCATCCCGGGCACCCGCAAGCCGGGCCGGGTGGAGGAGAACACGGCGGCCACGCGGATCGTCCTCGGCGAGGACGACATGTCCCTGCTGGAACCGATAGCGGCCCAGGTGGCGGGCGACCGCTACGCGGACATGCGGTTCACCTCCGCGGGCAGGGAGTAGCGCCGAACTCCGCCGGGGCAGGGGGAGCGCGGGCTACAACTCGGCCAGCAACTCCGCCTTCTTCACACTGAACTCCTCGTCGGTGACCAGCCCCGCCTCGTGCAACTCCCCCAGATGCCGGATCCGGTCGGCGATGTCGGCCGGATCCCGCCGGGGCCCCGCCTCGACCGTCTCCGCACCCCCCGCGGAGCGGGACCGCACCGCGGCCAGCACCGCCGCGGCGAACGGCAACGACTCGTGCACCGGCCCGTATCCCAGCCCGAACACGACGGCGGCCGGATCATGATCCGGCTGAGCCGCCCGCTCGCCGGCGGCATCGCGCCGCAGCAGCCGCAGATACCCCTCGAACACCTCCGGCGACCGCCACTCCACCCCGCTGAGCGCGCTCACCGGAAAACTCTGGTCCCCGGCCTTCCACTTCGCCGAGGACGCACCCGTCCAGGACCACCGGAACGACACCGACCGCCCGTCGAACGACGCCTTCCCGTCGTACGCCTTGAACTGCAGCGGCACCTCGGGCGCCGCCACCAGGAACCGGTCGGCCGGCCCCGACCCGGTCAACCGGGCCCGCAGCTCGTCGGCGTAGTACTCCGCGAGCGTCTCCCGCTCGGCCGGCAGCACCAGCCGGTACGGGTCGGAGCCCTCCTTGAGCTGGTCGGCCGCCGCCTCCATCAGCGGATCGGCGCCCGGTCGCGGCACGGCACGCAGGACGACGGTGCCCCGCTTCCCGGGCGTCAGTGTCACCCCCGCGATCGCCTCCAGGGGGACGCGCCGCTCACCGAGCGCCTGGAAGAGCTTCGGCGTGCGAATCCCCCGTTCGAAGCGGATGAGCACGGAGTCGGACTCGAACTCCCAGGCGGCATGAAATCCGGCCAGTACGTCACCCATGCGGCTCATCGTATGCGGGCGACGCGGGGAAGTCCCGACCGTGGCGAAGCGCACTTCTACCCCTCTCTACGCGCGTCAGGCCGCAGCGCTGTCGGACAGACCCGCCAGACAGGCGTCGTCCTCCCGCGCACAGCGCACCGACGCGTAGGCGCCGATGCCGATTTCGGCGAAGTTGGACAAACTCTCCGTGCCCGGCTCGAAATAGCCGCTGTGCCCGTGGGCGTCGGCGGCCGACAGGATGCGCGCCCCGAACTCCGAGGAGACCGGGTCGGCGCCGTGGCCGAGCCCGCCGACCTCCAGGTAGGGCACGTCCTGGATCCAGTCGTCGGCGTCCCGCATGGCCCACACCCGGGCCCCCGTCCGCAGCTGACCGACCGTCTCGGCGCGCATGCCGGGGCTGCCGGCGACCGCGATGTCGGTGACCCGGGACGGCAGCGAGGACGCGGCGACCCCGCACACGACGGAGCCGTAGCTGTGGCAGACCAGCGCGACGGTGGAGAAGCCGGGCAGGCTGCGCACCAGCGCGTTCAGCCGGACCGAGCCCTGTTCGGCGCGGAGCGCGGTGGCCGAGTCGAGGCCGAGGCCGGTGGGCGCGGTGTAGTCGGCCCAGGCGATCACGGCCGTGCGCGTGGCGGGGTCGGCCGAGCGTTCGGCGTCGTAGAGCGACTCGGCCATGCCGACGGGTGCGGAGAACCGGCGGTTGGTGCGCTGGAAGTTGATGATGTTGGTGTCGACGCCGGGGACGACGACCGAGACGCGCTCGGCCTTGTCGAGACTGCCGAAGACCTCGGCGACCCGGCCGTCGCCCTCGGGGTCGAAGGCGAGGATGCGCCGCTTCTGCACGGCGAGCATGTCGAAGCGGTGCATCCGGCGGCCGGCCTCGTACCGGCCGGTGTCGGAGAGCCGCTGGTCGTGCATGCGTTCGCGTTCGCGCGCGCTCTGCTGCTTGAGCGCGAGGCGGTTGGCCCGGTAGCGCAGCTCCACGGGAGCGCCGGCCATGTTGCCCACGGCGAGTGGATAGCGGTGGGCGAGCCTGCCGCGCTGGTGCGCGGTGAGCGAGGCGAAGAAGGCGGTCAGGCGGTGCGGGGCCGTGTCGGCGTCCGGCAGTTCGCGGCCGTCGAGGTGTCCGCGCTGCCACGCGGAGAGCGACGCCTGCAGCGGCGACTCCTCACGCTGGCTGCGGATCGCGGTCCAGCCGGTGGTCGCCAGCATCACGAAAACCACGGCCAGCGCCAGCAGTGCGCGCCAGACGTTCAGTTGCGGGGAGGAGTCGAAGGAAGTCACTGAAAGGACACACTAAGAGAACGGAAGGGTCTCGCGTTAACCAAGTGAGAGGGATCACGTTTCGATCACACACCTTCCGTGTGCCAAGCACAGAAGGTCCCGATGATGCCGTTCCTTACGCTTTTCCGTCAGTGCGCCACTTTTCGGCCAACGTCGGTCGTACGGCGTCCAGATGCGCGGCGGTCAGTGCGCGCATCGCGTCCTTGCTGAGGTCGCCGCCCTGGGCCCACATGCGCTCGGTCACCCGCATCACCCCGCCGAAGAGGGCCACCGCCACGCGCGGCCGGGGGTCGGTGCGTACGTCGAGCCCCTCGCGCTCGGCGACGATTCCCTCCAGTTCCCGCGCGACCTCGTCCGAGCGGCGCAGATGGGCGGCCAGCAGCGCCGGCGTCGACTCGACCATGCCGTAGGCGCGTAGATAGAGGTCGACGGGAACGACCCGGTCGATGGCCTCGCCGATGGCGTCCCAGCCCTCCAGCACGGCGTTGCGCAGCGCCTCCAGCGGCGCCTCGTGCGCCGGGCGGGCGCGCACGGCCGCCAGGAAGTGCGCCTGGGTGAGGTCCATGAGCGCGAGGGCCGCCTCCTCCTTGCCCGCGAAGTAGCGGAAGAAGGTGCGCTGGGAGACGTCGACGGCCTCGGCGATCTCGTCGACCGTCGTCGTCTCGTATCCCCGGGTCGTGAACAGCTCCAGGGCCGCCCGCAGCAGCGCGTCGCGGGTGCGCTGCTTCTTGCGCTCGCGCAGCCCCGGCCGCTCCCGGTCCGTCGCCGCCGTGGCAGCCGTCTCCATGAACCCTCGTCTCCACCCGCCCCTGCGGCGAGTGACGTGACAGTTACCGACTTGTGAACTGGTTTGTCAACTGTCAGTCGCTGTCATTAGTCTCGCGCGTATGACTAGTCAGACCACTGTCGACAAGACGGGACCGGGGGACAAGGCGCCAGGCGTCCCGTCGGACCCGACGACGAACCAGGGCCGGGGCCTGCGCGGCCATCCCTGGTTCACCCTCCTCACCGTGGCCGTCGGCGTCATGATGGTCGCCCTCGACGGCACCATCGTGGCGATCGCCAACCCGGTCATCGCGGACGACCTCAAGGCGAGTTTCGCCGAGGTCCAGTGGATCACCAACGCGTACTTCCTCGCGCTGGCGGTCACCCTCATCACCGCGGGCAAGCTGGGCGACCGCTTCGGCCACCGCCAGACCTTCCTCATCGGTGTGGTCGGCTTCGCCGCCGCCTCCGGCGCCATCGGCCTGTCGGACTCGGTCGCCTTCGTGGTGACCTTCCGCGTCTTCCAGGGCCTGTTCGGCGCGCTGCTGATGCCGGCCGCGCTCGGCCTGCTCCGCGCCACCTTCCCCGCCGAGAAGCTGAACATGGCGATCGGCATCTGGGGCATGGTCATCGGCGCCTCCACCGCGGGCGGCCCGATCCTCGGCGGCTTCCTGGTGGAGAACGTCAGCTGGCAGTCGGTGTTCTGGATCAACGTCCCCGTCGGTGTCCTCGCCCTGGTCCTCGGTGCCTGGATCCTGCTGGACCACCGCGCCGAGAACGCCCCGCGCTCCTTCGACATCCTGGGCATAGCCCTGCTGTCCGGAGCCATGTTCTGCCTGGTCTGGGCGCTCATCAAGGCCCCGGAGTGGGGCTGGGGCGACGGTCTGACGTGGACCTTCGTCGCCGCCTCCGTCGCCGGGTTCGGCCTCTTCGCCCTCTGGGAGACGAAGGTGAGGGAACCGCTGATCCCGCTGGGCCTCTTCCGTTCCGTACCCCTGTCCGCGGGTGTCGTCCTGATGGTCCTGATGGCCATCGCCTTCATGGGCGGCCTGTTCTTCGTGACGTTCTACCTCCAGAACGTGCACGGGATGAGCCCGGTCGACGCGGGTCTGCACCTCCTCCCGCTCACCGGCATGATGATCGTCGGCTCGCCGCTTGCGGGCGCGATCATCACCAAGGCCGGGCCGCGCATCCCGCTGGCCGGCGGCATGGCCCTCACCGCGATCGCCATGTACGGCATGTCGACGCTGGAGACCGACACCGGCAGCGCCGTGATGTCCCTCTGGTTCGCGCTCCTCGGCCTCGGCCTCGCCCCGGTCATGGTCGGCGCCACCGAGGTCATCGTCGGCAACGCGCCCCTGGAGCTGTCCGGTGTCGCCGGCGGTCTCCAGCAGGCCGCGATGCAGATCGGCGGCAGCCTCGGCACCGCCGTCCTCGGTGCCGTGATGGCCTCCAAGGTCGACGGCGACCTTCCGGGCAACTGGACGGACGCCGGTCTCCCGCCGCTCACCGAGGCCCAGCTCGGCAAGGCCTCCGAGGCCGTCCAGGTCGGTGTCCCGCCGGTCGCCGAGGGCACCCCGCCGGAGGTCGCGGCGAAGATCGCCACGGTCGCGCACGCCACGTTCATGTCCGGCATGGGCCTGGCGTCCCTCGTGGCCGCCGGAGTGGCGGCCGTCGCCGTCCTCGTGGCGTTCCTGACCAAGCGCGGCGAGAACGCGGAGGCGGGCGCCGGAGCGGCGCACATCTGACCGCTCCACCGCCGCTTCACGCGCGGGTTTTCGCCCGCGTTCGCCTATCAGGGTGACAACGCTCAAGCTCGCTTCCACCCGGTACGCGCCGCAGGTCACAGTGGGTCAAGTCCTCCGCACGGCATGGCCGTTGCCGGCGGGGAGACCCGGGGGATCTGCGGCGCGCCGCCGGAGGGGGGCGGCGCGCCGGTCCGGTTCCGCCAACACCCCCCGGTTTCAACCACTCCGCAGGGGTACCCGTCTTTCTGTACGCGAACTGACCGCGAGGTTCAGGGAGTTGTTGACGATGACGGGCTTCGGACACGGTACGCGCAGGCACCCCCGGGCACGTGGCCGGACGTGGTCACAGACCGGGCCGGATCGCGCGACCCTCGGGATCGTCGGAGTCATCTGCGCGGTCGCGGGATTCTTCGTGCTGGGCATCATCCTCGGCCCGGTGGCGATCCTCTGCGGCTGGCTGGCGATGAACCGCACCTGGTCCGGCACCCGCCCCGTCCCCGCGGTCGTCGCGGTCGTGCTCGGCGCCATCGACACCCTCCTGGCCGTCATCTGGCTGGCCGGCGCCACCGGGCCGGGTACCGGCCTGTTCTGACGGTGCGGGTACGCGGGGGCCGTTCGGCCTGAGAAGCGGCGGGCGCGGCCCCTGCTTCTCAGGGGCGCGGGGAACTGCGCGACCAGCCACGACGCACCCGCACCCGGCAACGCACCCCCGAACTCAACGGCGCTGCTCCGGCACCCCCTCCACCTCCACGGGCCGCAACGACGCCACCTCCGCCCGCAACAGCCGCACCTCCTCGGCCAGTTCCGCTATCGCGGCCGTCTGTCGCCGCTCCTCCGCGTCGTCCTTCTCGAACCGCGCTATGAACCACGCCGCGATGTTCGCCGTCACCACACCCAGCAAGGCGATCCCGGACAGCATCAGCCCGACGGCCAGCACCCGCCCCAGCCCGGTCGTCGGCGCGTGGTCCCCGTACCCCACGGTCGTCATCGTCGTGAACGACCACCACACCGCGTCGTCCAGCGTGTGGATGTTCCCGCCGGGCGCGTCCCGTTCCACGGACAGCACCGCCAGCGAGCCGAACATCAGCAGCCCGATCACCGCCCCGCCGACATACGTCGTGAGCCGTATCTGCGAGGCCATCCGCGCCCGCTGCCCGACCAGCAGCAGCGTCGCCACCACCCGCAGCAGCCGCAGCGGCTGGATCATCGGCAGCACCACGGCCGCCAGGTCCAGCCACCGCGTCCGCACGAACTCCCGGCGCCGGTCGGTGAGCGCGAGCCGCACGAGGTAGTCGAGGGCGAACGCGCCCCACACCCCCCACTCGACGAGATCGCACCACCACCTCGCGTCCGTGCTCACGTCGGGCCGGACGATCGGCACGGCGTACGCCACCGCGAACAGGGCCGCCAGAACGAACAGCGGCCGCTGAGTGTGCTGCTCCCACCGGACCTGAGCCGAGACCGCTCGCTGCTTCATGGGCGCATAGTAGAAAACGTGCAGGGGTGGTGAACCCACCGGTTCACCACCCCTTGACCGCGAAACGGATGCTATGCGTCGCCTCCGGCGGCGCCCGGGTCCGCCGCCGCTACGTCGAGCAGCTGATAGCGGTCGATGGCCTGCTTCAGCAGAGAGCGGTCGACCTTGCCCTCACGCGCCAGCTCCGTCAGGACGGCCACCACGATCGACTGCGCGTCGATGTGGAAGAAGCGCCGGGCCGCGCCCCGGGTGTCCGCGAAGCCGAAGCCGTCCGCGCCCAGGGACTGGTAGGTGCCCGGCACCCACCGCGAGATCTGGTCCGGCACCGACCGCATCCAGTCGGAGACGGCCACGAACGGCCCCTCGGCGCCGCTCAGCTTCTTCGTCACGTACGGAACGCGCTGCTCCTCCTCGGGGTGCAGCAGGTTGTGCCGCTCGACCTCCACGGCCTCGCGGCGCAGCTCGTTCCAGGAGGTCGCCGACCAGACGTCCGCCTTCACGTTCCAGTCGGCGGCGAGGATCCGCTGCGCCTCGACCGCCCACGGCACGGCCACGCCGGAGGCGATGATCTGCGCGGGGATCGAGCCCGCCTCGCCCGCCCGGTAGCGGTGGATGCCCTTGAGGATGCCGTCGACGTCCACGTCCGCCGGCTCGGCCGGGTGCTGGATCGGCTCGTTGTAGACGGTGAGGTAGTAGAAGACGTCCTCGCCCGGCTTGCCGTCGGCACTCTCGCCGTACATCCGGCGCAGACCGTCCTTCACGATGTGCGCGATCTCGTACCCGAACGCCGGGTCGTACGCGACGCAGCCCGGGTTCGTCGAGGCGAGCAGCTGCGAGTGCCCGTCGGCGTGCTGCAGACCTTCGCCGGTCAGTGTCGTACGCCCGGCGGTCGCGCCCAGGACGAAGCCGCGTGCCAGCTGGTCGGCCATCTGCCAGAACTGGTCGCCGGTGCGCTGGAAACCGAACATCGAGTAGAAGACGTAGACCGGGATGAGCGGCTCGCCGTGCGTCGCGTACGCCGAACCGGCCGCGATGAGGGAGGCCGTGCAGCCCGCCTCGGAGATGCCGTCGTGCAGCATCTGACCCGTCGGCGACTCCTTGTACGCGAGCAGCAGATCGCGGTCGACCGCCTCGTACTGCTGGCCGAGCGGGTTGTAGATCTTCGCGCTCGGGAAGAACGAGTCCATGCCGAAGGTGCGGTACTCGTCGGGGGCGATCAGCACGAACCGCTTGCCGATCCCCTTGTCCCGCATGAGGTCCTTCAGCAGTCGTACGAACGCCATGGTCGTGGCGATGGACTGCTGACCGGAGCCCTTCTTCACACTCGCGTACGTCTTGTCCTCGGGCAGCGGCAGAGGCTTCGCCCGCACGACACGCGTCGGGACGTACCCGCCGAGCCCCTTGCGGCGGTCGTGCATGTACTGGATCTCCTCCGAGTCCCGCCCCGGGTGGTAGTACGGCGGCGCGCCGGACTCCAGCTCCTTGTCGGAGATGGGCAGGTGGAGGCGGTCGCGGAAGCCCTTGAGGTCGGCGACCGTCAGCTTCTTCATCTGGTGCGTGGCGTTGCGGCCCTCGAAGTTCGGGCCCAGCGTCCAGCCCTTGACCGTCTTGGCCAGGATGACCGTCGGCTGGCCCTTGTGCTCGTAGGCGGCCTTGTACGCCGCGTAGATCTTGCGGTGGTCGTGACCGCCACGGCCCAGGTGCAGGATCTGGTCGTCGGTCATGTTCTCGACCATCGCGCGCAGCCGGTGGTCGTCACCGAAGAAGTGGTCCCGGATGTACGCGCCGGTCTCGGTGGCGTACGTCTGGTACTGGCCGTCCGGCGTGGTGTTCATCCGGTTGACCAGCACACCGTCGCGGTCCTGGGCGAGCAGCGGGTCCCAGGAGCGGTCCCAGACCAGCTTGATCACGTTCCAGCCGGCGCCCCGGAAGACCGACTCCAGCTCCTGGATGACCTTGCCGTTGCCGCGCACCGGGCCGTCGAGGCGCTGGAGGTTGCAGTTCACCACGAAGGTCAGGTTGTCGAGGTGCTCACGGGCGGCGATCGTGAGCTGGCCGAGCGACTCCGGCTCGTCCATCTCGCCGTCGCCGAGGAACGCCCAGACATGGGACTTGGAGGTGTCCGCGATGCCGCGGGCCTCCATGTACCGGTTCATCCGCGCCTGGAAGATCGCGCCCAGCGGGCCGAGGCCCATGGACACGGTCGGGAACTCCCAGAAGTCCGGCATCAGGCGCGGGTGCGGGTAGCTCGACAGGCCGTAGGGCGCCTTGGACTTCTCCTGGCGGAAGGCGTCCAGCTGCTGGTCGTCGAGCCGGTCCAGCAGGTACGCGCGGGCGTAGATGCCGGGGGAGGCGTGGCCCTGGAAGAAGATCTGGTCGCCGCCGTCGCCCTCGTCCTTGCCGCGGAAGAAGTGGTTGAAGCCCACGTCGTAGAGGGAGGCGGAGGACGCGAAGGTCGCGATGTGGCCGCCGACGCCGATACCGGGCCGCTGGGCGCGCGACACCATCACGGCGGCGTTCCAGCGGGTCGCGTTGAGGATCTTCCGCTCGATCTCCTCGTTGCCCGGGAAGAACGGCTCGGCCTTGGTCGGGATGGTGTTGACGTAGTCCGTGCTGCGCATCTCGGGCACGGCCACGCGCTTCTCACGGGCCCGCTCGATGAGCCGGAGCATCAGGTAGCGCGCGCGCTCACGGCCGCGCTCGTCCACGGCGGCGTCGAGCGAGTCGAGCCACTCCTGGGTCTCCTCGGGGTCGAAGTCAGGGACCTGACTCGGAAGGCCGCCAATGATGATCGGATTGCGATCGGATCCGGAAGCCACGCTGTTCCTTAGCTGTCAGAGGGCCGCTCTTCAGGGGTTCTGCAAGGGTGTTCTCTAGGTGCCTGCACCGCCCCCATCGTGTACCTCAAGGACGTAAACGTCACCTCTACCGAGAGGTAACCAGGGCGGTCTTCCGCTCGACAAAGGTAGTAAAGGTATTCGATGCTCGTACCCCCGGATGGTTGCCGAATGCGCAAAACGGGCAAAACGGTGTGGCGTGCGTCACGTGAGGCGGTGAATCGGCGCAGAGAGTTGCGGTGACACGGCCCGGATCGTCACCGTTTCGGCGGTCTGGAAGGCTGGGTACTTGCGCGATCGGTCCCGCCCGTGTGGACTACGGCCATTGCTTCGCGCACGCGCGTGGCTCATTCCCCAGGGGGCGACCCCACCCGAACATGATCAGGAGGCAACCCGTGAGCGCGACCGCGGACCACGCGGAGGAGCGGACGAACCCTGCCGCAAGGCTGGGGTTCCAGCCCGAGCAGGTGGTCCAGGAGATCGGCTACGACGACGACGTCGACCAGGAGCTCCGCGAGTCCATCGAAGAAGTCGTGGGCAGTGAGCTCGTCGACGAGGACTACGACGACGTGGCCGATGCCGTCGTGCTGTGGTTCCGAGACGACGACGGCGACCTGACCGACGTACTGGTGGACGCCACCACGTACATCGAGGAAGGTGGCTCGATCCTGCTGCTGACGCCCAAGACCGGGCGGGACGGCTATGTGGAGCCCAGCGACATCTCCGAAGCCGCGACGACCGCGGGGCTGTCCGCGTCGAAGAGCGTCAGCGTCGGCAAGGACTGGAGTGGGAGCCGGCTGGTGACGCCGAAGGCGGCGAAGTCGAAGAAGTAGTGACGTGAACCCGCGCCCCTGGAGTGAGGGCCCCCACGGGGGCCACCCCTCCAGGGGCGCGCCGTTTCCCCTGCGTAGGCTGGGCCACCCGAACGGCCCATGAAGGGACTCAGGAACATCATGGCGATCCAGGTCGGCGACAAGGCTCCCGACTTCGAGCTGAAGGACAACCACGGGGCCACCGTGCGGCTCGCGGACTTCCGCGGCGAGAAGAACGTGGTGGTGCTCTTCTATCCGTTCGCGTTCACCGGGGTCTGCACCGGCGAACTGTGCGAGCTGCGGGACAACCTGCCGAAGTTCGTCAACGACGACGTGCAGCTGCTGGCCGTGTCGAACGACTCGATCCACACGCTGCGGGTCTTCGCCGAGCAGGAGAACCTGGAGTACCCACTGCTGTCGGACTTCTGGCCGCACGGCGAGGTCTCCCGGGCGTACGGCGTGTTCGACGCGGACAAGGGCTGCGCGGTGCGCGGCACGTTCATCGTCGACAAGGAGGGCATCGTCCGCTGGTCGGTCGTCAACGCCCTGCCGGACGCGCGCGACCTGAACGAGTACCTCGCGGCCCTCGACACCCTGTGATTCTTCGGTTCCAGGACCTACGGGGATCGGGAACCCGTCACTAGGATCGACACGTTGATCCGACACCAACGCAACGCAGGGGCTCCCCGCCCCTGAAACCAAACGGAGGACTTCGTGGGAGTCAGCCTCAGCAAGGGCGGCAACGTATCGCTGACCAAGGAGGCGCCGGGCCTGACCGCGGTCATCATCGGACTGGGGTGGGACATCCGCACCACGACCGGCACCGACTTCGACCTGGACGCCAGTGCCCTGCTGCTGGACGCGTCGGGCAAGGTCAGCAGCGACGCCAACTTCATCTTCTTCAACAACCTGAAGAGCCCGGACGGCTCGGTCGAGCACACCGGTGACAACCTCACCGGTGAGGGCGAGGGCGACGACGAGCAGATCAAGGTCAGCCTCGCGACCGTCCCGGCCGAGATCGAGAAGATCGTCTTCCCGGTCTCGATCTACGACGCCGAGAACCGCCAGCAGTCCTTCGGTCAGGTCCGCAACGCGTTCATCCGTGTGGTGAACCAGGCCGGCGAGGCGGAGATCGCCCGCTACGACCTCTCCGAGGACGCCTCCACCGAGACCGCCATGGTCTTCGGCGAGCTGTACCGGCACGGCGCCGAGTGGAAGTTCCGCGCCATCGGCCAGGGCTACGCCTCGGGTCTGCGCGGGATCGCCCAGGACTTCGGTGTGAACGTCTGAGTCGCGGGGGAGTACCCCCCTGGACTTGCCGACTCACCACGTCCGGCGCCGCTGTCGTCACCGACGGCGGCGCCGGACGCGCTCGTACGACGGGGGCGGGCCGTCCACGCGCGTACGCACACAACTGAACAGTTGAGCAACTGAAGCTCGAAAATCGGGGAGGACCAGCACCATGGGCGTCACACTCGCCAAGGGAGGCAATGTCTCCCTCTCCAAAGCCGCGCCGAACCTCACTCACGTGTTGGTCGGACTCGGCTGGGACGTCAGAACCACCACCGGAGCCCCTTTCGACCTCGACGCCAGCGCTCTGCTGTGCCAGGGCGGCCGGGTGCTGGGCGATGAGTGGTTCGTCTTCTACAACAACCTCAAGAGCCCCGACGGCTCGGTCGAGCACACCGGTGACAACCTCACCGGTGAGGGCGACGGCGACGACGAGTCGCTGATCATCGACCTCTCCCGGGTGCCGGTCACCGTCGACAAGATCGTCTTTCCGGTCTCCATCCATGACGCCGAGAACCGCGGCCAGGCCTTCGGCCAGGTCAGCAACGCCTTCATCCGGGTCGTCAACCAGGCCGACGGCCAGGAGCTGGCCCGCTACGACCTGTCCGAGGACGCCTCCACCGAGACCGCGATGATCTTCGGCGAGGTCTACCGCTACGGCGGCGAGTGGAAGTTCCGAGCGGTGGGGCAGGGGTACGCGTCCGGTCTGCGGGGCATCGCACTCGACTTCGGTGTGAACGTCTCGTAGCGCTATATGCGCAAAAGCCGGGGCCGTGTGGGGTGCGAGGGGTACCCGACTAGACTTCGGGTTCAAAGTTTCGTAAAGCCGCGCGCGGCGCGGGGGAACCCCGTACACACACGATTGGGTAGCCAGTGGTTCTGAAAACCTTCGGCTGGTCGTTCGCGGTCACCGCGCTCGGCTTGGTAGCAGCGGTTCTCTACGACGGATGGACGGCGCTCGGGCTCGTCGCGATCCTGTCGATCCTGGAGATCTCGCTGTCGTTCGACAACGCGGTGGTCAACGCCGGGATCCTGAAGAAGATGAATGCCTTCTGGCAGAAGATCTTCCTCACCATCGGCATCCTGATCGCCGTCTTCGGTATGCGGCTGGTCTTCCCCGTCGTCATCGTCGCCATCAGCGCCAAACTGGGGCCGATCGAGGCCGTCGACCTGGCGCTCACCGACAAGGACCAGTACCAGCAGTACGTGACCGACGCCCACCCGTCGATCGCGGCCTTCGGCGGTATGTTCCTGCTGATGATCTTCCTGGACTTCATCTTCGAGGACCGGGACATCAAGTGGCTGGGCTGGCTGGAGCGCCCGCTGTCCAAGCTCGGCAAGATCGACATGCTGTCGGCCTGCATCGCGATGATCGTCCTGCTGATCACCTCGATGACCTTCGCGACCCAGGCCCACCAGCACGGCGGCACCCATGCCGACAAGGCGCAGACCGTCCTGATCTCCGGACTCGCGGGCCTCATCACCTATCTCATCGTGGGCGGCCTCTCCGGCTACTTCGAGAACAAGCTGGAGGAGGAAGAGGAGCGCGAGCACGAGGAGGAGGAAGAGGCGGCGCGCACCGGCAAGCCGCGCTCGGCCGTCGCCCTCGCCGGCAAGGCCGCGTTCTTCATGTTCCTCTACCTGGAGGTCCTGGACGCCTCCTTCTCCTTCGACGGAGTCATCGGCGCCTTCGCCATCACCAACGACATCGTCCTGATGGCGCTGGGCCTCGGCATCGGCGCGATGTACGTCCGGTCGCTGACCGTGTACCTGGTCCGTCAGGGCACCCTCGACGACTACGTCTACCTGGAGCACGGCGCGCACTACGCGATCGGCGCCCTCGCGGCGATTCTCCTCATCACCATCCAGTACGAGATCAACGAGATCATCACCGGTCTCATCGGTGTCGTCCTGATCGGCTGGTCCTTCTGGTCCTCCGTCCGCCGGAACAAGGCTCTTGCGGCCGAAGAGGGAAAAGCTGACTCCGCCGACAAGGCGGAGGTCTCCTCCGGGGTGTGATCACCCGCAGGGTGAGGGCAGGCTCTGAGCGGGGCGGCCGACGAGGACTCGTCCTCGTCGGCCGCCCCGCTGGTGGTTGACATGACGACACGGCAGTTGTGGGGCGGGCGGGCATGAGTTTCCTGGACAACCTGTGGCGCGGGCGGGCCTCGGAGTTCGACGCGGGCAACGCGGCGACCAACGCGATCGAGCTGACCAAGCGGCACCAGAAGGTGTCCCTCTCCAAACAGAACGCCGCGGCGGGCCATCTGCGCGTCAACCTGTCCTGGCGGATGCGGACCTCCGACATCGGCGGACCGAAGCGCCAGAGCGTGCTGCGGCACCCGTTCAGGGCACTGCGGCCGGAGGAGGTCCAGGCGCACAGCCAGAGCATGGTGAACGTGGACCTCGACCTCGGCTGTCTGTACGAGCTGGCCGACGGGACGAAGGGGGTCGTGCAGCCGCTGGGCGGCTTCCTCGGTGACATCAACGAGCCGCCGTACATGCGCCTCAGCGGGGACGACCGGTTCGGGTCGGGGTCCGGCGAGACGATGTACATCAACCTGGACCACCGCGAGGCCTTCCGGCGGATGCTGGTGTTCGTCTACATCTACGACCAGACGCCGGCGTTCGACCGCACGCACGCGGTGGTCACCCTGTACCCGAGCAACGGTCCGCGCATCGAGATAGGCCTGGACGAGAGGCACCCGCAGGCCCGGTCGTGCGCCGTGGTGATGATCGAGAACGTCAAGGGGGAGATCACCGTGCGCCGGGAGGTGAAGTTCGTCTACGGCTTCCAGGCCGAGCTGGACCGGCTGTACGGGTGGGGGCTGCAGTGGGGGCGCGGGTACAAAAGCAAGGCCGAGCGCTCCTAGGGAATCCCGGCGCCCCCGTCGTCAGCGGCCGATGAACTGCGGTCCCTGCGGCGGCAGACGGAAGTCGGGGTCCAATGCCGCCGCCGTGTGCTGGGGGTAGCCGTACGCCGGGCCGTTGGTGGTGGCCGGGGTCGGCTGGGGGTGCGGATAGCCATAGGCCGGCTGGCTGGGCTGCGTGGGGGCCGCCGGAGGGTAGCCGTACCCGGGCTGGGACGGGACGCCGGCCGGGGGCTGCTCGGGCGGCAGCGGGGCGGAGGTCTCGGGGGACGGGGGCCGGGCGGCGGTCTGGTCGGCCCCCGCGGCGGTCGTCTCGTCGACCATGATGCCGAAGTTCGTGGCGAGACCCTCCAGGCCGTTGACGTACCCCTCGCCCAGGGCGCGGAACTTCCAGCCGCCGCCGCGGCGGTACAGCTCGCCGCAGATCAGGGCGGTCTCCTCGCCGGTCTCGGGCTTGACGTCGAAGTACGCCAGCGGCTCGGCGTCGGCGACCGTGGCGTCGTACAGCAGGATGCGCAGGGACGGTACGCGGTCGAAGGCGACGTCCCCGGCGGAGGCGACCAGGAGAATCTGGCTGACAGCGGACTCGACACCGGCCAGGTCGGTCTGGATCGTGTCCGTGGGGCCCTCCGCCACCCGTTTCTGGCCGAGCCGCCACACCTTGCCGGAGGGGTGGCGCGGCTGGTTGTAGAAGACGAAGTCCTCGTCGGACCGTACGCGGCCGTCGGGGCCGAGGAGCAGCGCCGAGGCGTCGACCACCGGGACGCCCTGCCCGGGCGCCCAGCGCAGCACGGCGCGGACCGCCGTGGCCTCGATCGGGATGTTCGACCCCTTCAGCATCGCGTGCGTCATGCGGTCATCCTGCCCTCTCGGTCCTGATCACGACAACGCGGGGGCGGCGAACCGCCGGTGGAATCGTTCAGCACCCGACATGGCCGGGTTACCAGAACTTCACGCCCGGTGGAAACTGATGTCACACATTTGTACGTACTATTACCGGCCACGATCGTGACCGGACGCCCAGCAGCCACGGGGGAACCACATGCGTCATTTCGGGCACATCGCCCCTGAGCAGCGCCAGCGTCTGTTCTACCGGGAGCCGGGAGTCTTCGACGCCGACTCCCCGGCCCGTGTGCTCGCCGCCGCGCTCGGCGCCACGCTCTACAGCCCGGCCACCCGGGAGCGGCTGGCCGACGACGTCGTCAAGCAGGCCGGACGCGGTGTGGTCTCCATGGTGCTGTGCCTGGAGGACTCCATCGGTGACGAGGAGGTCGTGGACGCCGAGGAGAACCTCGTCCGGCAGTTCGCCGACCTCGCCGAGCGGCCGGACGCCGAGCTTCCGCTGCTGTTCATCAGGGTCCGCTTCCCCGAGCAGATCCCCGACCTCGTTCGCCGTTTCGGCCCGTCCGCACGCCTGCTGTCCGGGTTCGTGTTCCCGAAGTTCACCGAGGAGCGGGGTGTGGCGTTCCTGGAGGCGCTCACCGCCGCCGAGTCCGCGAGCGGGCGCCGGCTGTTCGGTATGCCGGTGCTGGAGTCGCCGGAACTGATGTACAGGGAGACGCGCGTAGAGGCACTCCAGGGCATTGCCCACACCGTCGACAAGTACCGCGACCGGGTCCTGGCACTGCGTCTCGGCGTCACCGACTTCTGCTCCTCCTACGCCCTGCGCCGGGCGCCCGACATGACCGCCTACGACGTCCAGATCGTCGCCTCCGTGATCGCGGACGTGGTGAACGTGCTCGGACGGGCCGACGGCACCGGGTTCACGGTGACCGGGCCGGTGTGGGAGTACTTCCGGGTCCAGGAGCGCATGTTCAAGCCACAGCTGCGCACGAGCCCCTTCCTGGCGAACCGGGCCGGTCAGCTGCGCGAGTCGCTCATCGAGCACGCGCTGGACGGCCTGCTGCGCGAGATCTCCCTGGACCAGGCCAACGGGCTGCTCGGCAAGACCTGCATCCACCCCTCGCACGTCCTGCCGGTGCACGCGCTGTCCGTGGTCAGCCACGAGGAGTTCGGTGACGCCCAGGACATCGTGCGGCCCGACCGCCACGGCGGTGGCGTACTGCGCTCCGCGTCCCGCAACAAGATGAACGAGGTGAAACCGCACCGCGCCTGGGCAGAAAGGGTTCTGCAGCGCGCCGAGGTGTTCGGTGTCGCCAACGAGGACATCGGGTTCGTGGACCTGTTGGCCGCGGGTCTGCCCGACTGACCGCCACGACTGAGGAATCGATGATCAACGCAGCGAACGACACGACCGGTACGCCCGACCCGTCCGGCGGGGTCTGGTCCGGCACCTGGGTCCGCGCGCGGCTCGGGGTCGAACTGGTCGGGGACGCGGAGCTGAGCGGACTGCTGGGGCTCGCGCTGCGGCGCAACCCCAAGCGGGCGCACCTGCTGGTGTCGAACGTCCTCGGCAAGCATGTGCCGCAGTCGCCGGCCGTCGTCCACGGGTACGGGTTCACGCTCGGCCGCCGGGTGCGGGAGCTGCTGGGGGAGGCCGGGGCGCGGACCGCGGTCGTCCTCGGGTACGCCGAGACGGCCACCGGCCTCGGGCACTCGGTCGCGGACGGGCTGGGCGAGGCGCCCTGTCTCCACTCCACCCGCCGCCCGGTCGAGGGCGTCCACCGGGCGGGCGGCTTCGAGGAGTCCCACTCGCACGCGACCTCCCATCTGCTGCTGCCCGAGGACCCCACCCTGCTCGCGGGGCGGGGCCCGCTGGTGCTCGTCGACGACGAGTTCTCCACCGGCAACACGGTCCTCAACACCATCCGGTCCTTGCACGACCGGTACCCCCGCGAGCGGTACGTCGTCGTGGCGCTGGTCGACATGCGGTCGGCCGCCGACCAGGGGCGGCTCACCGAGTTCGCCCGGGAGATCGGGGCGCGGGTGGACCTGGTGACCGCGGCGAAGGGGACCGTGCGGCTGCCGGAGGGCGTGCTGGAGAAGGGGCAGGCGCTGGTCGAGCGGTACGAGACCGCGTCCGCCGGGCCGGCCGGGAGGGGCGGGGCCGCGCGGGTCACCCGGGTCGAGCTGGGGTGGCCGCAGGGTCTGCCCGACGGTGGGCGGCACGGTTTCACCCCGGCGCACCGCGCCCGGCTGGAGGGCGCGCTGCCCGCCATGGCCGCCCGCCTCGCCGAGGCCCTGCCGCCGGGGGCCCGGCGCGTGCTGGTGCTCGGCTTCGAGGAGCTGATGTACGCGCCGCTGGCGCTGGCCCGCGAACTGGAACGGCTGGTGGAGGGGCGGGCGGCCAGGACGGAGATACGGTTCTCCACCACCACGCGGTCACCCGTCCTCGCCGTCGACGACCCCGGCTACGCGATACGCAGCCGCCTCGTCTTCCCCGCCCACGACGACCCCGCGGACGGGCCGGGGGAGCGGTACGCCTACAACGTGGCCGGTGGCGGCTTCGACGCCGTCGTCGCCGTCGTCGACTCGACGGCCGACACCCCCGCCCTGCACGCCGCCGACGGCCTGCTGGCCACCCTCGCCGCCCACACATCCGCCGTGCTGCTCGCCGTGGTGCCGTCGTACGTCCCGCAGTCCCGGCCCCGCCCCGGCAGCCGGCCCCTGCCGGGCACCGGCGCGGTGGGCGAGGGGCAGTGGCGGTCCGCGGACGCCGGAGCCCGGGGGCCGGCGGACGCCGGGGAGCCCGCGCTCCCGGACGCGCAGGCCCGCGCGAGCGGGTCCACCGACGCGATCGGGCCGGCCGGGGCGGCGACCTCGAAAGCGTCCGCCGTGCCCGGAACACCCGGGTCCGCGCCGCCCGGCCGGACACCGGCGCCGGCCACCCGTACCACCGGACACCCCGCGCCGGCGCCCGCCGACCCGCACCTCACCGAAAGGCCCTCCATGCTGCCCGACCCCCTGCGCGGTCCCGACTTCTCCTCCTACGCGGCCGACGAGGTGGGCTGGCTGCTGCGGGACCTCTCGGACGTGACGCTGGAGGCACCCACCGAGGAGCGGGAGGAGGCCATCCAGAGCGGGGGCGCGCACTACGCGGAGTCCCTGCCGGTCGAGTACCAGCCGAGCGAGCAGTACCAGGCCCTCTTCCACAGCGCCCTCGACACCTCCGCCGAGCGGATCGCGGCGGCCGTCGGCGTGGTGACCGAGACCGTGCTGGCCGAGCGGTCCGCGCGGCCCGTCCTCGTGTCGCTCGCCCGGGCCGGGACGCCGGTCGGTGTGCTGATGCGGCGGTGGGCGCGCCACCGGCACGGCGTCGAGGTGCCGCACTACGCCGTGTCGATCGTGCGGGGACGCGGCATCGACGCCAACGCGCTGCGCTGGCTGGCGGCTCATCACGACCCCGCCGACGTCGTGTTCGTCGACGGCTGGACCGGCAAGGGCGCGATCACCCGCGAACTCGCCGCCGCGCTGCTGGAGTTCGAGAAGACCGACGGCGTCACCGGGTTCGACCCGGAGATCGCCGTGCTCGCCGACCCGGGGTCGTGCGTGCGGACGTACGGCACACGGGAGGACTTCCTCATCCCGTCCGCCTGCCTCAACTCCACCGTCTCCGGGCTGATATCGCGGACCGTGCTGCGCGCGGACCTCGTCGGGCCCGACGACTTCCACGGGGCCAAGTTCTACCGGGAGCTGGCCGGTGTGGATGTGTCGGTGGCCTTCCTGGACGCCGTCTCCGACCGCTTCGGTGACGTCCGGGACGCCGTGGACGCCCGCGTCGAGGAGCTGCTCGCCGCCGACCGCACGCCCACCTGGGAGGGCTGGGCGGCCGTCGAGCGCATCAGCGAGGAGTACGGCATCCACGACGTGAACCTGGTCAAGCCCGGCGTCGGCGAGACCACTCGGGTGCTGTTGCGCCGGGTACCGTGGAAGATCCTCGCGCGAGCCGGGGCGGGCGCGGACCTCGACCACGTACGCCTGCTCGCCGAACAGAGAGGGGTTCCGGTGGAAGAGGTGGCCGAACTGCCGTACACATGCGTGGGGTTGATCCACCCGCAGTACACGCGGGGCGCGACCGGCGCCGACGGCAGGGCGGTGGCGGTCTGATGCCGGGTCCTCGGGTTCTCGTCGCGAGCGATCTCGACCGTACGCTCATCTACTCGGCCGCCGCGCTCGCGCTGACCATGCCGGACGCGCGGGCGCCCCGGCTGCTCACCGTCGAGGTGCACGAGAGCAGACCGCTGTCGTACATGACGGAGACGGCCGCGGGGCTGCTCGCCGAGCTGGGGGACGCGGCGGTGTTCGTGCCGACGACCACCCGCACGCGCAAGCAGTACCAGCGGATCAACCTGCCGGGACCGCCGCCCGCGTACGCGATCTGCGCCAACGGCGGGCATCTGCTCGTGGACGGCGTCACGGACGTCGCCTGGCACGAGCGGGTCACCGCCCGGCTCGCGGACGAGTGCGCGCCGCTCGCCGAGGTGCGGGCGCATCTGGAGGCCACGGCGGACCCGCTGTGGGTGCGCAAGCACCGGGTCGCGGAGGATCTCTTCGTCTACCTCGTCGTCGAGCGTGAGCTGCTGCCCGAGGAATGGGTGAAGGATCTCGCAGTGTGGGCCGAGAACCGGGGCTGGACCGTGTCCCTCCAGGGGCGCAAGATCTACGCCGTGCCGAAGCCGCTCACCAAGTCGGCGGCGATGCGGGAGGTCGCGCGGCGGACCGGGGTGGAGCTGACCCTGGCCGCGGGTGACTCGCTGCTCGACGCGGATCTGCTGCTCGCGGCGGACCGGGCCTGGCGGCCCGGGCACGGGGAGCTGGCGGACGAGGGGTTCATGGGGCCCGGGGTGAGTGCGCTGCCCGAGCGGGGAGTGCTGGCCGGGGAGCGGATTCTTCGGGAGTTCCTGCGGGCGTCACGGGAGCGGTGAGGTTCTCTCCGGTTCCGGTCAGGGGGTGGGGGTGCGGTGCGTTTCGGGCCGCGGGTCGTCCGTGGCTTGTCGCGCCCGCGCGGCGGAGCCGCATATGTCAGCGCCCCGCGCCCCTTGACCCTGGCTGCCGCGGTCCTTTCTCAGGAAGCGGACCAGTGCGAATGCCAGGACCGCAAGGGCCGCCCCAGCCAGCACGATCTTCGAGTACGTCGACGCGATCGCCGTCACCTCGGTCCAGTTGGCTCCGAGGAAGTAGCCGGCCAGGACGAACGCCGTGTTCCACAGGGCGCTGCCCAGGGTGGTGAGCAGGGTGAAGACGGGCAGGGGCATGCGCTCCACGCCGGCCGGTACGGAGATCAGGCTGCGGAAGACGGGGATCATGCGCCCGAAGAAGATCGCCTTGGTGCCGTGCCTGAGGAACCAGGCCTCCGTCCTCTCGATGTCCGAGACCTTGACGAGGGGCAGCCGGGCGGCGAGGGCGACCGTGCGGTCGCGGCCGAGGAGGGCGCCGACGCCGTAGAGGGCGAGAGCGCCCACGACGGAGCCCGCGGTGGTCCACAGCAGGGCCGCCAGGAGGCCGATCTGCCCGGTGCTCGCGGCGAAGCCGGCGAGGGGGAGGATCACCTCGCTGGGGATCGGCGGGAAGAGGTTCTCCAGCGCGACGGCGATGCCCGCGCCCGGCGCGCCCAGCAGATCCATCAGACCGATGATCCACAGGGGCGCGCCGCTCATCGACTCCTCTTGCATGGCTGTCATGGGGGCACGCTAGGTGAGCGAAGCTGAAGAGAGCCTGAGGGGACGGTGAACACCAGGGAGCCTGGCTGAAAGTATGCTTGAACGGTCAGTGCCACGGGGGACCGGTGAACGCTCCCGGGGCGGTGACCGTTGATCGGAGTGTGTTGATCAACCGCAGCAGCCGCCACCGCAGCAGCCTCCGCCACCACCGCCCGCCCGGGGCGCGGGTGCGGACGGGGCGGCCGCCCCTCCGACGGCGACCGTCGACAGGAGTTTGACCGTGTCGGAGTGGCCGTCGGGGCAGTCCGCGGGGGCGGACGACTCGGCCATCGGGCGGCTCAGTTCGAAGGTGTCGCCGCAGGTCCGGCAGCGGTATTCGTAGCGAGGCATGGGCTCAGGCTAACCGGCGTCCGCGCGGCGGCAAGGGTCCTGCACAATGGCTGGTCGGTCACACTGGCCAGATTTTCACGCCTCTGACAGAAGCAGTTGTGAAAGTGACTGATAATTTGTGGTCGCCGTGTGGAGGCCGGAAGGCTGGGGGGACAGGGGGCTCATGGTCGCGCGAGTGGCGGCTGTGACCGACCGCACGGGCGATGCCAAATGGGGAGGGGGGACAGTCATGACCGCTGTCCTTTGTCGGTCGGGAGCCACGTCTCCCGGTCGAACAGTTGCCGTGCGCGGGCGAAAGGTTGCCGCGCACCGCCGAATTGTTGCCGCGCATCGCTCGGGCCGCCGGTACGAGGGGGTCCGCCTTGGCTAGCCGGAGGAACCCGGGCGGTTCCGAGGGCGAGGACCGCGCGCGCCGTCGGCGTGCCCCGGGGGAGGGGCGGTCGGAGGAGGTCCGGGAGTCCGACCTCACGATGCAGCTGAAACTTCCCCCTGCCCCGGCGGACGAGACCATGCAGCTGCGGCTGCCCGAGCCCGGCTCGTTCGACCTTCCGCAGGAGGAGCCGAAACCGGGCGGACGCGGTCGGCGCAAGGCGCCCAGGCCGTCTGTTCTGGCCAGATTCACCGCCGTCGCCGGTGCGCGACTCGCCCCGTTCGCCCCCTTCGTCAGCCGGATGCGCCCGCAGTACCCGCGCCCGGGCCGCGCGGACTGGCGGCGCTGGGTGCCGTCCTGGCGGCAGTCGCTGGGCGCCGCCGGTCTGGCCGTGGGCGCCAGCGGCATGTTCCTCACCGTCGCCTACGCCGCCACGGACATACCGGCCGACCTCAACACCTTTGCCACACAGCAGGACAATGTGTACTTCTGGTCCGACGGTACGCCCATGGCCCGTACCGGCTGGGTGCGGCGCCAGGCGATGCCGCTGAAGGACGTCCCCGAGGACGTGCGCTGGGCGGTCCTCGCGGCGGAGAACGCGAGCTTCTACTCCGACCCCGGCATATCCGTCAGCGGTATCACCCGCGCCCTGGTCCGCACCGTCGGCGAGGGAGACACCCAGGGTGGCTCGACGATCACCCAGCAGTACGTCAAGAACGTGTACCTCTCCCAGGACCGCTCGCTCGGACGCAAGTTCGACGAGGCGATGATCGCCCTCAAGCTCGACAACAAGATGAGCAAGGACCAGATCCTGGAGGGCTACCTCAACACCAGCTGGTTCGGCCGCGGCACCTACGGCATCCAGCGCGCCTCCCAGGCGTACTACGGCAAGGACGTCAGCGAGCTGAACGTCAGCGAGGCCGCCGTCCTCGCCTCCCTCCTCAAGGGCGCCGGCCTCTACGACCCCTCCCTCAGCAAGGCCAACCACGCGCGGACGGTCGTGCGCTGGAACTGGATCCTGGACCGGATGGTGGACATCGGGAAGCTGTCCAAGGCCGAGCGCGCCAAGTACACGAAGTTCCCCGAGCCGCTCGACCAGTCCAACCAGTACGACACCGGCAAGCAGAGCGACTACCTGGTGGAGCTGGCCTCCCAGTACGCGAAGAAGGCCGCGAACGTCACCGCCCAGGAGTTCGACCGGGGCGGTTATCAGATCTACACGACCTTCGACAAGGGCCGGCAGAGCGGGCTGACCGACGCCGTCACCAAGGCGCGCAAGGAAGTGACCAAGAAGAACCCGAAGAAGGCGAAGGCCGCCCACTTCGGCGCCTCCTCGGTCGACGCCGAGGGACGGATCCTGGCCGTCTACGGCGGCCCCGACCACCGCAGACAGGGCTACAACGAGTCGAACGCGACCACCGTCCCGTCCGGCTCGGCCTTCCTGCCGTTCGTCTACGCCGCCGGCCTGGAACACGGCGTCGTCAAGGAGCGCGGCGGCGAGGCTACACCTGTCACCCCGCAGACGGTCTACGACGGCAACGACGGCGTCCCGGTGACGACGCCCGAGGGGCCGTACTGGGACCGGGACGGCGACCGGGTCTCCGCCCACAACGACGGCAAGAAGTCCTGGGGACCGATCAGCCTGCACGACGCGCTCGCCGGATCGGTGAACACGCCCTTCATGCAGCTCGGCATGGACACCGGACTGGCCAAGGTGCGCAGGACCGCCGAGGCGGCCGGACTGCTCTCCTCCAGCTTCGGGGCCCAGGTGCCCGCGCTGTCGGTGGGCAGCGCCACGCCCAGCGCGATCCGTATGGCCAGCGGGTACAGCACCTTCGCCGCCCTGGGCAAGCACACCGAGCCGTACTCCGTGCGGAAGATGACCCACAACGGGTCCAGGGTCCCCCTGAACACGCCGAAGCCCCGGCGCGCGGTGGGCTCCAAGGTGGCCGCCGAGGTCACCTCGGCGCTCACGGACGCCTTCCGCGCGGACCACCCCACCTCGCCCGGCGCCGCCTCCTACGA
Source organism: Streptomyces sp. NPDC002324 (assembly GCF_053593335.1). NCBI lineage: Bacteria > Bacillati > Actinomycetota > Actinomycetes > Kitasatosporales > Streptomycetaceae > Streptomyces > Streptomyces sp. NPDC002324. The sequence continues at coordinate 44,219 of NZ_JBSFCF010000017.1, read as the reverse complement.
GGTGGCCGCCAAGGGCGGCACCACCCAGGACGACAAGGCCGCCTGGTACGTCGGAACGGCCGACGACGTCTCGACCGCCGTCGTCGTCTACCGCATCGACCTCACCAAGAGCCTGGAGCCGCTGCGGCTCGACGGGATCGCCGGAACACCCAATGCCGGGGTCCCCTACGACATCTGGTCCCGTGCGATGCGTATCGGCTGACCACCGATGAGCACCCGCACCCGCCACCCTCGCAGAATGAGCCGCACATGAACCCTGGCAGCAAGCCGCACAAGGGCCGCCGTCGCAAGGCACGCCCGCAGCGTCGCCGTACCACCCGCCCGCAGTTCCTGACCCTGGCCGCGCTCCTCGTGGTCGCCTCGCTGGTCGGCGGCTACATGGTGCTGAACCGCACGGCCGACACCGCGCCGACCGCCTCCTCGGCAGGCAGCGGGAACACCAAGGGGTCCGCGAAGAAGGAGCCCGTGTGGGACGGCAAGACCAAGGTCATCGGGGACGGCTCGACCTCCTACACGGGCCCGCAGAAGGGGCGGCTGAAGGCCGTACCGCTCAAGAAGGGTGAGAAGCCCCCGCAGTTCGTCGTCTTCTCCTGGGACGGCGCCCTCGCGGGCGACGACAACCTCTTCGAGCACTACCGGCAGATGGCGAAGACGTACAACGCCCACATGACGTTCTTCCTGACCGGCATCTACCTGCTGCCCAAGGCGAAGCGGGACCTCTACGACCCGCCCCAGCACGACAAGGGCGCCGCCGCGATCAGCTACCCCACCGACGAGCACATCCGCACGACGCTGGACGAACTGGGCAAGGCCTGGAAGGAGGGCAACGAGATAGGCACCCACTTCAACGGACACTTCTGTGGCCCCAAGGGCGGCGGCGACTGGAGTGTCGCGGAGTGGAAGCAGGAGATCAAGGAGTTCAACGGCTTCCTCGCGAACTGGAAGACCAACACCGGGGACACCGACCTCGACCCGCTGCCCTTCACCGTCGACGCCGTCAAGGGCGGCCGGGCCCCTTGCCTGGAGGGCCAGGACAACCTGCTGAAGGCCATCAAGGACTTCGGCTACCGCTACGACGCCAGTTCTCCGGGCGCCTACCAGGTCTGGCCCGGCAAGAAGAACGGCATCTGGGACTTCCCGCTGCAACTGCTCCCGTACGACGACGAGTACCAGGCGCTGTCGATGGACTTCAACTTCCTCCACAACCAGTCGGGCGGTTCCACCGAGGGCGACCCCGCCCAGTACCCGGCGTGGCAGCAGAAGACCACCGACACCTACATGGCCGGCTTCAACCGCGTCTACTACGGCAGCCGGGCACCCCTGCTCATCGGCAACCACTTCGAGCAGTGGAACGGCGGCATCTACATGAACGCCGTCGACGAGGTCATCAAGAACGTGTGCGTGAAGAAGGACGTCAAGTGCGTGTCCTTCGACGAGCTGGCCGACTGGATGGACGTCCAGTCGCCGCAGACCCTGGCGAACCTGCGCGGACTCGACCCCGCCCAGGCACCGGCCGACTGGGCATCGGTCGTGAAATAGCCCCACAGATACCCATGTTGCTCACTTGTTACACCCCCTGACCTCACTTCGCTTGAGGAGGTCATGTAAAGATTCGTTCCCGGGTACGACCAACTCGGGGTCAAGGAGATTCCCAGTGAGAAGAAGGACGTTGAGCCTCGCAGGCTCGACCCTCGCGGCAGCCGTGGTGGCCTCCGCACTGCTGCCCGTCGCCGCCGCGAACGCCGCCGCGTCGACGCCCAAGGTCACCAAGGCGACCAAGGACGCCTTCGGCCGTGTCGCGGACAACGTGCTGACCGACCGCACGGCCGTGCTGCTCGGCGGCAAGGCCGCCCGCAAGGCGCTGAAGCCCACCGGTGGCGTGTCGCTGTCGTCCGGCCAGAAGAAGGCCGAGGACGGCAAGCTGACCGCCCTGAAGGGCACCAAGTCCCGTCTCGACGCCCTCGGTGAGGCCTACAGCTCGGCCGACACCAAGGTCAGCGTCGACAGCGCCAAGCTCAAGGGCAAGAAGGCCACGGTCAAGATCACCGAGACCACCAGCCTCAAGTACAAGAAGATACGTGGCGACGAGCCCGCCTCCACGGGCTTCGACGCGCACCACGAGCTGGTCTTCACCGCCCAGGCCGGTGGCACGTGGCAGCTGACCGCCATGCGCTCCACCGACGGCGGTGCCTCGCGCATCAACGACCCGGTGGTCCCGGCGGCGGACACCAAGCTGAGCCGTACGCCGATGGCCGTGCACCAGGCGCCGAAGGCGGCCACCAGCCGGCCCGCGGCCGCCGCGCCGAAGACGATCAACGGCGGCAAGTACAACTACACGGCGATGGCCGCGTACACCGAGAAGTACTGGAAGAACTACAACACGGCGTACCGCAAGTACAACTCGCTCGGCGGCGACTGCACCAACTACCTCAGCCAGGGCCTCCTGGCGGGCGGCTGGACGCAGATATCCAAGGTCACGCCGGAGGAGTACGACACCTGGTACTACGCCTCGAACGGTACGGCCGACGCCTGGATCGGCGTCAACGAGTGGTCCTGGTTCACCCAGACCGCCAAGCGCACCACCCCGCTGGCGAACGTCTACCAGATGGACGTCGGTGACGTGCTGCAGGTCGACTTCAACCGGGATGGCGACAAGGACCACTCGATGATGACGACCTACCGCAGCTCCAGCGGTGTGCCGTACCTGACGTACCACGACGCGGACACCTACCGCCGTTCGGTGCAGAGCATCATCGCCTCGTACCCGAACTCGTACTACTACGCGTACCGCACCTGATCCACGGTCTCCGGGCCCTCGCAGGTGTCAGCCGGCGCCCTTCCCGTCCGACCCGGATCCCGATGCGGATCCCGGCCCGGACCCGGGGAGGGCGTCGGCGCGTTCCAGCTTCGCCATCCCCACAGCGGCCCTGCGCCGCGTCTCGCGCTCGGCCTCCTCCGGGTGACGGGCCCGCCAGTACGGGCTGTCGTGCGGCAGCGCCGTGCCGACCCTGCCGTACATTCCGAACGTCATCAGCAGGACGCCGACGACAAAGCTGAACAGGACGTTCTGGATGCGGAACGCCAGGAAGTTGCCGTCGGTGTCCAGCAGGGCCAGGTTGGCGAAGCCGCTCAGGATGAACAGCACGCCCAGGGTCATGTTCAGCGTGGAGGCGAAGTTGCCGCCGATCACCATGCCGACGAGCAGCAGCAGCCCCACCGCGATCGACAGCACGCTCAGCGTGCCGTTGGTGCTCAGCCCCACGACCTCGTCTCCCCGGGTGTCGAACCAGCCCACCTTGTCGATGAGGCCCAGGATGCCGAAGACGAGCAGGAACAGACCCATCAGGCCCGCCCCGAACCGGTAGACCCTGCTGAGCCGGTGGTCGACGGGCAGATGCTCGTCGATGCTGATCCGCCGCCGGGGACCCGCGTGCCGGCCCTTCGGACGCGGCGTGTGCGTGGCGTGCGTGGCCATGTCCGCCTCCCATCGGGTGTGAGCGGAGGCCTGCGTACCCCTTCAGCATCCGTCGGGGCATCCCGCCGGGCAACCTCGGCCGGGGCGTGGCGGTACGTCTCAGGGGGCGCCCGCGCCGCGCTCCTTGCGGATCTGGTCGACGACCCGGGCCACGTTCTGCCGTACGGCCTCGGTCTCGGTCAGGAAGTGCCAGTAGTCGGGGTGGCGCCCCTCCAGAGAGGCGATCGCACGGTCCAGCCGGCCCACGGAGTCGTCCAGCGGGCGGGCGTGACGCGGATCCGGGGTGGAGCGGCCGGTCATGGCCAGGCGCTGGGCGTCCCGGATCGCGAACCGGGTCCGGTCGATCTCCTGCTGAGGGTCCTTCTGCACGGCGTTCAGCCGCCGCAGCCGGTCACCGGCCGCCGAGACCGCCTCGTCGGTGTGGTTCAGCAGCGCCCGTACCGTCGACAGCAGCGCGGTCGCGTCCGGCCAGCGCTGGGCGTCCCGCGCGGCCCGCGCCTCGCGCAGCTTCACCCGGGCCTGCTCGACGTCCTGTGCGGCCTGGTCCGGCACCTGCTGGAGATCCTGCCAGCAGGCCGCCACGAACCGCCGCCGCAGCTCGCTCAGCACCTGCGGCACCTGGCCCGCCCGGGTGCCCAGTGCCTCCGCGCGGGTGCGCAGCGACACCAGCCGGTGATCGATCTCGGCGGCCCTCTCCGGCAGCCGCTCGGCGTCCGCCCGTACCGCCTCCGCCTCGCGCACCACCCGGTCGGCCCGCTCCAGCGTCTCCCGTACGCCGTGCTGCCCGGCGCCCTGGTTGAGCTTGGTCAGCTCCGGGGCGAGAGCCGCCAGCCGGGCGGCGAGGTCGTCCGCCTTCAGCTCGGAGGCCCGTACGGCGTCCAGGGCGTCGGAGGCGGCGAGCAGGCCCTGCCGGGCGCGCTCCACCGCCGGGACCAGCCGGGCCAGCTGGGTCTCGGCCGTGCCGAGCAGCGGCCCGAGCCCCTCGGCGAACCGGTCCAGCTCCTGCTTGACCCGCCCCAGCTCCTCCTTGGCCGCGGTCAGCTCGGTCCGGGCGCGGGCGGCGACGGAGGCCTCCAGGTCGTCCCGGTCCAGGTCGTGGGCGTCCACGGCGTTGATGTACTGCTGGCTGACCTCGTTGATGCGCCGCCCCAGCGCCTCGAAGCCGTCGGCCGCCCGGCGGGCGCCGGGGGAGTCGTCCACCGCCGTGATCGTCTCTATCGAGATCCGCAGGTCGCGCTGCGCGGTGTCCAGCTCGTAGAACGCGGCCGCCGCCGCGTCCTTGGCCGCCTGCGCCTCGGCCCGCTGTCCCTCGGCCCGGCCCCCGAACCACCGCCGGGTACCCCCGCCGGCGAAGGCGCCGGGCACGACGAGAAGGGCGAGGAGGGGGAGAGCGAGCAGGGCGAGCGCGTCCCGGCCGGCCGAGGGGGCTCCGGCCGGCCGTGGGGGACGGCTTTCTGGTCGCGGTGCACGGCTGGGGGGTTGCGGTGCACGGCTGTGGGGTTGCGGTGCGCTCGGCACCATCGGCGTGTACGGCTGTGCAGGTGTCGCCGTCACTTCCCTCTCCCGTGCTGTCATCGACCCTGACCGGGTTGCCATTCTCCCACCGGTCTCGCCGGGCAGGGTGGCCGGTCCTTCAGGGCTGGGGTGAATGACCGTTCCCGCGTAGCGGGGCAGGGGTAGCCGGATCGCCGCCAGGGCGATCCGGCGTACCGCTCGACTCGACAGTGCGTCGCACTACGGAGATCAGCCATGAGTTCAGAGAGCGGTCGTCAGCGGAGGCAGCGGCCACGGCCATGGCGTGTACGTCGTCAGGGAGGCGGAGGTTCACATGCTTCGTCACGGGACCATTCTGGCACCGGACCCAAGATGGAGCTACTATGGGACCATGAGTCGTTTCCGGATGTACCCGACACGTGAGCAGGAACAGCAGATGCTGCTGCACTGCACGCACGCCCGGTACATCTGGAACCTCGCCGTCGAACAGCACGCGCACTGGCGCAAGGGCCGCAGGGCGGCCCCGTCGTTCGCCGAGCAGTGCCGACAGCTCACCGAAGCCCGCGCCGCGTCCGAGTGGCTGCGCGCCGGGAATCAGACCGTCCAGGCCCAGGCCCTCAAGGACTTCGCCAGGGCCAAGAACGCCCGCTTCACCTCCGGGTTCGGTGAACCGACCTGGCGCAAGAAGTTCAGGCACGAAGGCTTTCGCGTCATCGGCGACGACCGGGTGCCCGAGTACGAGACGGACGGCAGCCCGAAGCTGAACGCGAAGACCGGCAAGCAGATCATGGGTCGCTCGGTCGTGATGCAGAGACTCAACCGCCGCTGGGCGCAGGTGAAGGTACCCGGCTGTGGATGGGTCCGCTTCCGTCTCAGTGCCAAGGGCAAAGGCGCCCGACTGCCGTCCGCGAAGACGTACCGCGTCACCCTCAAGAACGGGCGGTGGCACATCGCCTTCGCGGTCATCCCCGACCCTATCGACGCGCCCGGTACAGGTGAGGTCATCGGCATCGACCGGGGCGTGACCGTCACCGCCGCCCTCTCCGACGGACGCAGGCTGAACTGCCCGCAGCTCACCACCCGTGAGCGGGCGAAGATCCGCAAGCATCAGCGGCGCGCGGCACGCGCGCCCAAGGGCAGCGAGCGGAAGACCGCCGAGTATGACAAGGCCGCCAGACTCAAGGCGCGCGAAGCCGACCGGCGCAAGGACTGGTGTGAGAAGACCTCGACCATGCTCGCCCGCACCTGCGACCTTGTGCGGTTCGAGAAGCTGAACATCAAGACGATGACCGCCAGGGCCAAGGCGAAGCCCGATCCCGACCTGCCCGGCCAGTACCTCAGCAACGGACGGGCAGCCAAGGCCGGGCTGAACCGGGCGATCCTCGCCCAGGGCTGGGGCCTCCTGCGGCAGCGCACCGAGCACAAAGCCCCTGGCCGGGTCGAGGATGTACCCGCCCCTACACGAGTCTGCGGTGCAGCGCCTGCGGATGGATCGACAAGAACTCGCGCAAGAGCCAAGCCGAGTTCTGCTGTTCCTCCTGCGGCTTCACCTGCAACGCGGACACCAACGCGAGTATCAACGTCGCGGCAGGACAGGGCGGGATCCCCCGCCCCCGGCGAACAGCCGGTGCCGGAGGGACGACACCCCGCAAGGGAGCGAGCGTCCGTGAACCTCAACCCAAACGGGTTGGAATCCCCCTCTATTAAGAGGAGGAGGATGCCAACGGTCAAGGACGAAAACACGGGGCGATCGGTTCGGGCTCGGCGGGGCGGTGTTCAGTCCGTGGTCCGCACCTTCACCGAGCCGTCCTGGGTGTGGGCGCTCACCACGTGGGAGCTGTCCCGGTCACGGGGCACCGACACGTCCACGGAGCCGTCGTCGCTGCCGGTCTCCACCCGGTACGACGTGTCACGCGGCAGCGCGATGCTGATCGAGCCGTCGTCGCTGCGGGACTCCACCAGGTCCGGTACGACGCCGAGTTCGAGTGCGACCGAGCCGTCCTGCGTGCTCACCCTGACGCTCCGCGAGGCGACACCGAGCGCCCGCACCGAACCGTCGTCGGTGTGCAGCTCCAGCGGACCGGTGGAGTCGCTCACCCGCACACCGCCGTCGGCCGACCGGACCTCCAGCGGCTCCGCGAAGCCCTTCGCGGTCACACTCCCGTCGTCGCTGCGCACCGCGACGGCGATCCCGCGCGGCACCTCGATCCGGTGCTTGGCCGCGCAGTCGGCGACCATGCCCGAGCACTCCAGCCGCAGCTTCAGCCGGTCGTCCTTCATCTCCCACGTCACCCGCGGCTTCCCGCCGACCATGACCCGGCCCTCGAACCACCGGGTCACCTCGACCTCGTCCACGTCCGCCGCGACCAGTTCGAGCGCGGAGTCGTCCGAGTCGACCGTGAGCGTGCGGCCCTCCAGGGCGAAGCTCCGGTGCTCCGGGTCCCTGTCCTCCCCGGCGTCCGCCCCGCACGCGGCGACGGAGGCCATGAGCGCGACGGCGAGACCGGCGACGGCCACCGCGCCCCTGCGTGAGCTCCGATGCGTACGATCCGTGTGTGCCGTGCGTGCCATGACGATCTCCCCCTGGGCCTGGTCCCGCGCTGTCCTTGCGACCGTACGGAGTGGGGGTCCGCAGGGGGATCCGGGCCGCTCCCGGAACAAGGGTGGGGGTAACCCCCGACTATCGGTTTGCCGGGCACCGGCCCGCGCGATGTAGGCTGTCGACTCGTACTCGGGCGTGTAGCTCAGGGGTAGAGCGCCTGCCTTACAAGCAGGATGTCGGCGGTTCGAAACCGTCCATGCCCACCGTGCAGACGAAGACCCCGGCCGATCGGCCGGGGTCTTCGTCATGTCCGGGCGTGCCGAGGCGTGTTCGGCTCTCCGTCGGTCGTCGGTCGTCGGTCATCGGTCGTGCGCGGTTGTGGTTCAGGATTCGCGGGTGTGCTTCAGCCGGGTCCGGGCGTCGACCTTCTCGTCGGTGGCGACCTCGGCCCAGAAGCGGTGGCAGCTCACGAAGACCGCCAGTTCACGCTCGCGCTCGCGGAGCTTCTCCACCTCGGCCTGCTCGTCGGGAGTCCAGCCCGGGGAGGCGGGGCGCTCGATCTTCCGCCAGCCGTTGTCGTCACTGAAACCGTCCAGGGGTTCGACCGACCAGGGCAGCCGCTTCAGCAGTGCCAGGAGCTCGGCCCGGACCTGATGCAGCTCCTCCTGACCGGCGAGGAGGTCGCTGGGGAAGTCATAGGTCTTAGCCACACGGCAATGCTACGCCTGTTCGATTTTGGGATGCGAGTTCCTTCTGGCACTTCGCGCTCCGCTTCATGCGAACGGGTGAGACGGGGAAGGAGGCCCTGGGGATCGGGGTTCTCGCCCAAGCTCGACCTTGGATATCGTCTCCGCGTGACCCTCGACGATCTCCGTGTCTTCGTCGCCGTCTGCCGGGCCGGAAGTCTCAGCGCGGTGGCCCGTGACCTGGGCTGCACCCAGTCGGCGGTGAGCCAGCACGTGCGGCGGCTGGAGCGTGAGACCGGCGTCGGGCTCGTGGAACGGCAGGCCCGCGGGGTCGTGCCCACCCGGGCCGGACGCGTGCTCCAGGAAGCGGCGGCCGAGGGCATCGCCGGCCTCGACCTCGCGCTGCGCAGGCTGGCCGAAATGGTGCGCGGCGACGGCGGTGTCGTACGGATCGCCACCGGCGGCACGACCGTGCGGCACTTCATGGCCCAGGGCATCGTCGACTTCCGGCGCGCGTACCCGGACGTCGGTCTGGAGTTCCAGACCGTACGGTCCAGCGCCGGGTGCCGCGATGCCCTGGCCGACCCGGCGCGCGACCTCGACCTGTCCTGGCTGACCCTCGGACCCGCCGTGCGCGGCATCGAGCAGCGGCCGGTGGCGGAACTGCCCTGGGTGCTCGCGGTCCGCGCCGACGACGAACTCGCCGGGCGCGAGCGGGTGGCGGGCGCGGAGCTGGACGGGATGCGGCTCATCGGACTGCCGGAGAACTCCACCTCGTACGCCCATCTCGACTCCGCCTACCGGGAGTTGGGCATCTCCGTCAGTACCTCCGGCGCCGGTGTCGCCGACTGGGACACCGCGATCCTCCTCGCCGAACTGGGTGTCGGACCCGCCGTCGTCCCCGCGCTCCCGGGCTGGACCGGCCCCGGCCGCCCCGGGCTGCGCTTCGTCCCGGTCCCCGATCTGCCCCCGCTCACCGTCGGCTGGGCCGTACGGCGCTGGGACGCGCTGTCACCACCGGCCCGCGCCTTCGCCGACACGGTGGCCCGGCACGCGGTACGGGTGGGGGGTGGGGTGCGGGGGGTGTAGGCGGCCACCGGCCGACGCGGCTGGTCGTCCGGTGGTCGTTCAGTGACCCGCCGCGCGCAGCTCCGCCACCACCTCGGCCGTCGCGGGTACGGGGACGCCGTGCCGCTCGGCCGCGCGGAGCAACGCGCCGCCGATCGCGTCCAGTTCGAGAGGCCTGCCGGCCTCGGCGTCGCGCTGCATGGAGGACTTGGTGGCGGGCGGGAAGGCGTCGTAGCGGCGCAGGGCCTCGGCCGGGTCCACGGGGGCCCCGGCGGCCGCGCTGACCGCCGCCGTCTCCTGAACCAGGGCGGTCAGTTGCGCACGGTGGTGCGTGCGGATCTCGCCCAGGGGCAGGCCGTGGCGGGTCGTCAGCAGGGCGAACGGGGCGAGGAACGACATCTTCGCCCACAGCACCGCCGTCTCGTCCGTTGCGCCCGCGAGGACACGGACGCCCACGCCGGACCATTCCAGGGCCCCGGCGAGGGAGTTGAGGCGGTCGCGGGGGACCGAGTCGCCGGTCAGGTCGACCTCCGCGAAGGGGCTGCCGTGTTCGATGACGCCGGGGGCGACGCGGGTGGACTCGACGCGGATGGTGGCGGGGGCGACGGGGACGGTGTCGCCGTAGTGGGCGCGCAGGAGTGCCGGGTGCTCGACGCCGTTCAGGAACGGTACGACCAGGGTGCCGGGGCCCAGGGCCGGTGCCGGGAGCCGGTCCAGGGCCGTCGCCAAGCTGGTGTGCTTCACCGCGATCAGGGCCGCGTCGACGGGTTCGCCGAGTTCCGTCGCGGTCTCGACGCGGGCGGTGAACTCGCCGAAGCGGGCGCTTGTGACCTCGATGCCGTCTCTCCGCAGGACCTGTGCGGTGGTCTCCCCGGCCAGGCAGATGACCCGGTTCCCGGCGCGGGCCAGCAGCGCGGCGAGCAGGCCGCCGACGCCGCCGGGGCCCAGGACCGCCACCGTGAGCCGTTCGTTCGTCATGATCCCCTCGTTTCTGTCCGCCGCCGGGTGGGGTCGAGGCGGGCTCGGTGATGATCACAAGGGGGGATCGTGGAGTCAATCCTCGGGGAAACTTGCCGATGCCCAAGGAAACGCTTTGTTGTGGCGGTGACCTGGGCGGTCGGGCTGGGGTTGCGTGGTCGTACGCGCGAGACTGGGTGCATGTGCCGCAGCATCAAGACCCTTCGTCCGCCCGTCCTGCCCGAAGAGGCCACCGAGGACGACATCCGTGCCGCCGCCCTCCAGTACGTCCGCAAGGTCTCCGGCTTCCGCGCGCCCGCCGCCCACAACCGTGAGGTCTTCGACCACGCGGTGGAGGTGATCGCGGCGGCGACGGCGGAGTTGCTGGACGGCCTGGAGGTACGGGGCGCTCCGCGGCGGGCCGGGTAGCTCCCCGGCCCTGCCTTCGACTTGGCGGGCTCGGCCGCCCCTGGGGCGGGTGCGGTCTTTGCCTGCGGGCCGGGGGCTGGTCGCGCGGTTCCCCGCGCCCCTGGAGGCTCAGGCCCTGTGGGCCCGGCGGTTGGGTCGGGCGGGGCTGGGTGGCGAGGGGCTCGGGGGCCTCGGCGCGTGCACGTACCGAGGGCGTGGGGGCAGCCCTGCTTTCAGAGCCGCGGGGAACTGCGCGATCAGCCCCCACCGGCCCGCGCCCGGCGATGTACGCGCACCCGCCCGGACGTCAGTCCGTGGTGCGAGGGTGGCGCATGAAGTACGCCGCGCCGGCGCCCGCGCCGAAGAGGGCCGCCAGGGAGACCGCCGTCGCGAGCCAGGTCGGGCCGAGCCACTGCGCGCCGAGGTAGCCGAGGGCGACGCTGTAGGCGGCCCAGGCGAGACCGGCGACGGCGGACCAGGGCAGGAAGTCGCGGGCACGATGGCGGGCGGCGCCGGCACCGAGGGAGACGACGGAACGGCCGGCCGGGGCGAAGCGGGCGACGACGACCAGCAGGCCCCCACCCCGGGCGAGCGCGGCGCCGAGACGTTCCTGCGCCGTCGTCAGGCGCCGGGAACGGGCGATGGCACGGTCGAGCCAGGCACTGCCCCGCCAGGCGAGCCGGTACGCCACGAGGTCACCGAGCACGGACGCGGTCGCCGCCGAGAGCAGAAGCACCAGGATGTCGGGGACCTCGCGGGCCATCGCGCCCGCCGCCGTCTCGGCCGCGGCCGCCGTGGCCACGGTGACGACTAGCACGCCGCTCGGCAGGACCGGGAGGAACACGTCCAGCACGATGGACACGCCCACGACGGCATAGATCCATGGGCCGACGGCCAGCCAGCCCAGACTCTCAAGCACCGCGCACTCTCCTGTTTTCCCCCGGCGTCACGTAACCCGTGACAGCCGAACAGCGTACGCCCCGGGTATCACAGAAGGCCCGCTGGGGCTCATGTGTCCGTCACACCGTGTTCATCGGACCGGCTCGGATCGGGGGCGCGGGGGAGGGGGCGGGTGGGGCTGCCGGGGGCGAGTGGTACCCCCGGCGGCCCGTTCGTGCCGGTGGTGACCGGGGCGGGTCAGGCCGCCACGGGGGCCTTGCTCCTGTCGGCCCTGCCCGCGGACGCGGCCTGGCGCCGGGCGAGGAGCTGGTCGAGGCCGAACGCGCCCGAGCCGGTGAAGATCAGGAGGAACATGGCCCAGCAGTACAGGGCCGCGCCCTCCCCGCCGTTCTCGACCGGCCACAGGGCCTGCGGCTGGTGGACCTTGAAGTACGCGTAGGCCATGGCGCCCGAGGCGATGAACGCCGCACCGCGGGTGCCCAGGCCGAGGAGGACCAGCGTGCCGCCGACGAGTTCGATCACGGCCGCGTACCAGCCGGGCCAGGTGCCCGCGGCGGCGGTCGCGCCCTGTCCGTCCACGCCGCCGAGGATGCCGAAGAGACTCTTGGCGCCGTGGCAGGCAAAGAGCAGGCCGATGACGATGCGGAACAGCCCGAGGACGTATGGCTGGGCGCTGTTGAGGCGTCCGGTCATGTGGGGGACTCCTTCGGTAGTGACCCGGTCCTTGTGGGACCAGTGGGGACGGTTCTTACCGGTGAGTCACCCACGGTAGGCAGGCCTAATCGATGCTTACAAGTTCAACATCTGGCCAGCTCTGCACCTGCCCACCGGGCGTCGTCCCAGGCGTCGCCGCACGTAGAACCGCTCGCGCCACGGCGTCGGCGTCCGAAAGTGTGACCGAATCAACTCCCGGGCGCGCGCCCGCCGCCGTCACCCAGTGCACGCCCTCCGTGGGCACACCGAACGCGAACCTCCGTGCGTGCAGCCGACCTTGACGGTCTATCAGGTGATAAGGGCGCGGGGTCACGTCCAGTCCACCCGTCTCGTACCCGTTCGTCCGGTGCGGTCGGCACCCTCCCGTCGCGAGCAGTCCGGCGAGCAGACCGTCGGCGGTCCTGCGGAGGTCCGCTTCGGGGAGCCGGGCCTCGACGACCGTCGTCACCTGGACCGCCGACCCCCGCACCTCGGGCGAGCGCGCCAGCCAGGCCCCGCCCTCGGGCCGTACGTCGAGCCGGGGGCCGAGCACGGTCAGCACACCGGCCTCGATCAGCGCGGTCATCTCCTCGACACGGCTGCGGGGCGGGCCGATCGACAGGAAGGCGTTCAGCGGCGTGTACCAGCGGTCCAGATGCTCGCGGCGCGACGCGCCCGCCAGCCCGCCGTGGTCCACGATCAGCCGCAGCTCGTTCCGCAGGTCCCGCAGCACGTCCAGCGCGGCCTTCACCGGCCCGTCGACGTTCCCGAGCGCGGCGTGCGCCGCGTCCTGCCGCAGATACTCCAGCAGCCACTCCCGCCACTCAGCCGCATCCGCGAACTCCCGCCCCGTGTACGGCCGCGCGATCCGGTCCCACGACCACCGGTCCGCCTCCGCGACCCCGCACTCGTCCAGAACGGCGGACTCCTGGGCGGAGCGGTGGGGCGTGGCGAGGAAACGGTCGCGGAAGGGGAGGTCCGCTCCTGATCCCCGCACCTCGCCGGAGCGGTGCGCCCTCAACACCCCTTCGTAGTAGACGGTTTCGACCTCCTTCGCCACCAACGGCCATATCTCCGCCAGGAAGTCGGGCGCCTCGCCGGAGTCGGCGCGTTTGCGGAAGGCCGCGATGACCTCGGGGGTCAGGACGAGCGGGGTGTGGCGGCCGTAGGGACCCTTGGCGTTGTCCCCGCGTGCCTGGTACGGGATACCGCGCCGGGAACCTGCGTACAGACGGGGCTCCCGGCCGGAGGGGACGTATCGCAGGCTCCCTTGCGAGGCATCGTGTACGAAGCGGCCGCCCCGGCCGGTCGTCAACAGGGCCATGTGGTCGAAGAAGTTGAGGCCGAGGCCGCGCAACAGGACCGGTTCCCCCGGGGCCACGGGGGAGAGGTCCAGGTCGGCCGGGTTGGCCGGCGGGAAGTGGCGCAGGCCGTGGTGCGCGGCGTGGGCGGCCAGGTCCGCCTCGGCTCCGTCCAGGACGGTGGGCAGGTGGCCCTGGGCGAGGACCACCGCGGCGAGGCCGGTGAGCACGCGGCCGTCGGCGAGGGTGAGTCGCTGGCCGCCGCCGGCGTCCTCGGGATCGTCGTCGAGGCGGACCGCGCGGGTGCCGTGCACCTCGACCCGGACCCCGGGCGGCGCGCCGCGCACCACCTCGGCGAAGACCCACTCCAGATAACGCCCGTACCGGGCCCGGGTCGGATAGTCGTCGGGGCCCAGGGTGTCCCCCTCCCGGCCGGCCGCCCACGCGTACAGGCTCGGGCCCGGCCGTATCGGGCCCGAGCAGTCCACGCTGTCGTCGGTGAAGAGGGTGACCTGGGAGGCCACCGTGTTCATCAGCAGGTGGGGGGACTGGTCGGTGCGCCAGACCTGGCCGGGGCCGGGCGGCGCGGGGTCGACGACGTGGACGGTCAGACGGGTGCCGGGACGGAGCAGTTCGGGGGCGGAGGCGCAGAGGCGTTCCAGGACGCTGGTGCCGCGCGGGCCGGCGCCGACGAGAGCGACGCCGATGTCACTGGTCCCTGGGGAACCTGGAATGTCCGGCAAGGGGCAACTCCCGTGCGTGTGGGGCGCATGGTGGGGCGCGGCGCGGCGGACCGCCCGCCGGGAAGCGGACGGTCCGCCTCATCATGCCGCCGTACGTCACGGGAACAGAGCTCTGAAACCCCTGGGCGCGTCAGGTGTGGGATGCCTCACGGGCATCTCGGACAACAGGGGTGACAACCGCGCGCAAGGGGTCGATCAAGGGGCGAGCATCGAGTCGGATCCCGTCTCCAGCCGCGCCCCGCCGTCCCGCCGGGCCCGCGCGCGGTCGAGCCGCAGCCGTGCCGAACGGCCCCGCAGCGTCAGCGTCATGAGGTGGTTGCCGAACCAGGGGCCGTCCGTCCGGCGCCAGTCGATCGACGGCCGTGCACCCCGCCCGTGCCGCCCGAACCACCGGCCGAGCGCCCGCCCCGTCCCGCTCCAGCCGAAGCGGAAACCGAGCTTTATCGAGAGCGGGATGGAGTTGTGCACCGGGGAGCAGGTGAGCTGGAGGACCCGCGCGTCGGGGGCTCCCGGACGCCCGGCGCCGCCGGGGGCGTCCTTCGGCCACGACGGTTCGGCGACGTACGCGTGATGCACGTCCCCGGAGAGCACGAGCACCGTCGCCGGGGCGTCGTCGCCCGTACCGGCCTCGGCGATCAGCCGGGTCAGGTCCTCGAAGGAGGAGGGGAAGGCCGCCCAGTGCTCCAGATCGGCGCCCCGGCGCAGCTTCTCCCCGAACCGCGCCCAGCGCTCCCCGCGTTCGCCCCGGCACAGCGCCGCGCTCCACGCCTCGGCGTCGTGCACGAGGTGGGGGAGGAGCCAGGGCAGGGAAGTGCCGATGAGCAGATGGTCGTACGAGCCGCGCGCGTCCAGGGCCTGGGTACGCAGCCACTGCGCCTCGCCGGGGTTGAGCATCGAGCGGTCGCGCTCGTCGAGGACGCGGGCGGCCCGGCTGTCGAGCATCAGCACGCGTACGCGTCCGAAGTCCCGCCGGTAGCTCCAGCGGACCGAGGCGGGGTCCTCGTCGGCCGTGGCGGCGTGGGCGCGCAGCGCGTCCGTGCCGTCCGGGGTGGCGCGTACGGCGGCGTACAGGGGGTCGGCGGCCAGTTCGCCGGGGGAGAGGTTGCCGAGGTGCTGGTGGACCCAGTACGACATCAGGCCGCTCAGGATCCGCTCGCGCCACCAGGGGGTGGCCCGCATGTCGGTGAGCCAGGACTCGCTGGTGTTCCAGTCGTCGATGACGTCGTGGTCGTCGAAGATCATGCAGCTGGGGACCGTGGAGAGCAGCCAGCGGATCTGCGGGTCGAGCCAGGACTCGTAGTAGAGGTGGGTGTACTCCTCGTAGTCCGCGACCTGGTCGCCCGGCGGCTCCTTCAGGTCGCGGCGGGCGGCGAGCCAGCGGCGGGTGGCCTTGGAGGTCTCGTCGGCGTAGACCTGGTCGCCCAGGAGGAGGAGCACGTCGGGGCGCTCGGCCTCGGGTGCGGCGGCCAGCCGGACCGCCAGGGTGTCCAGCGCGTCGGGGCCCACCGGGTCGGGCTCGCCGGCGGGCGGCGCGGCCCAGCGGCAGGAACCGAAGGCGACCCGGACGGTGTCGCCCTCGGCCGGGGTGCGGATCTCGGAGGGCGGGAAGGGGGAGTCCGGCTGCGGCCACACCGGCGCGCGGTCCAGGAGGACCTCGTACGCCGAGGCCGTGCCCGGCGTGAGGCCCGTCACCGTGATCAGCGCGTAGTGGTGGCCGGCGATCTGGAACGTGCGGGCCTCGCCGCGCCCGCCGCCGGCGCACCGCACCTCGGCGACGCACGGACGGCTCGCCTCGATCCACACGGTCGCGGACGAGCCGTCCACATAGCGAAGCAGTGGTCCCAGGCGTAGCCCGGTCATCGCGATCACCTTCCTCCGTCGCCCCGTACGGTACGGAACGACGGAGGTGATCGGCGAGGTTCCGGACCGTTTCCGGGCCACATTGTTCGCCGGATCCGGAGACTCGCCCAGGACGGCGGCCCGCCGGGCGGGTGGGTCAGCAGCTCGCCAGGTAGCTGGTGAGGGCGCTCTTCTCGGCGGAGTCGACCGAGAGGTCGTAGTAGTACTTCACCTGCACCCAGGCGCGGACGTAGGTGCAGCGGTAGGACGTGACCGAGGGCATCCATTCGGCCGGGTCCTGGTCGCTCTTGGACTGGTTCACGTTGTCCGTGACGGCGATGAGCTGGGGGCGGGTGAGGTCGTTGGCGAAGTTCTGGCGCTGGGTGCTCGTCCAGCTGTCGGCGCCGGAGTCCCAGGCCTCGGCCAGCGGCACGAGGTGGTCGATGTCCAGGTCGGCGGCGGCGGTCCAGGTGGCGCCGTCGTAGGGGGAGTACCAGCTGCCGCTGGTGGCGGCGCAGGCGGAGCTGGTGACGACGTTCGTACCGTCGCGCTTGAGGACCGTCTCGCGGGTGTTGCAGGTGCCGCTGATGGTGATCCAGTGGTTGAACAGGTCCCGGTCGTACCCGGTGCGGTCCTCGGTCGCCACGGTGAGGGTGGCGAGGTAGGAGCGGGCCGTGGCGGCGCTGACCGGGGTGGGGAGCGCGGCGGAGGCGGTGGGGGCGTTGAAGAGCGCGACGGAGGCTATCAATCCGCTGAGCGCCGCGAGTATGCTGACTCGTCGACGCGCGTAGAACCTGCGCATGTGAACTCCTTGTGGGGCCGGGGATGTTGAGCGGGGCGGGGCGGTGGGGGGTGCGAGCGATTGAAGGGTCGCGTCGTTGTGTTACCGGCGGATGTGCGTCTGGTGAGAAGCTAGTGACGTGTGCATGACACGACAAGGGGTGCGGCGGTGATTTGATGCCGGGGCCTCCGGCGTGGGCGCGGGGGAGGCGTCGGGTGGCGTGTGGTTGGCGTGCGGGTGCGGGTCCGGTGGGGGCTGGTCGCGCAGTTCCCCGCGCCCCTGAGAAGCAGGGGCTGCGCCCCGTGCTTTTCGAAGCCCCACCGTGCCCGCGGTCGGCTGCGTCGTACCCCCGACGCACCCGCCCCCCGGGCGACCGGCGTACCATGGACGGCGCAGAAGGGGAGTAGCTCTTCGCCGGACCGTCGACATACTGCTCAGCTCGTCTGAGCCGGCGCCCGGAGGCAGGTTCCGTCGACCGGAACCGGCCAGCGAGACCTTCGGCAAGCAGTGCACCGTCCGTGCCGCCCGGCACGGGCCGTCCGTGTGCTGCCGTGCCGAGGTGTCGATGTCGCGTCAGCGGATGATTTCTCTCGGTGGGGTGGCCCGACCGTCTGAGGAACCTTGATCAGCTTCAGTGTCACGGCGCTCGTCTTCGGCGTCGTCTTTCTGGCGGAACTCCCCGACAAGACCGCGCTTGCCGGTCTCGTCCTCGGTACCCGCTACCGCGCCTCGTACGTCTTCGCCGGTGTCGCCGCCGCCTTCGCCGTGCACGTGGTGCTCGCGGTGGCGGCGGGCAGCGTCCTCACCCTGCTGCCGCAACAGATCGTGCACGCGCTGACCGGCGTGCTGTTCCTGGGCGGCGCGGCGGTGCTGCTCAGGACGAAGGGCGGGGCCGACGGCGACGCGGAGGTCCGGCGGCCCGAGGACCAGAGCTTCTGGAAGGTCTCGGGGGCGGGATTCATGCTCATCCTGGTCGCCGAGTTCGGCGATCTCACACAGATCATGACGGCGAACCTCGCCGCCCGGTACGACGACCCGCTGTCCGTCGGGCTCGGCGCGGTGTTCGCCCTGTGGGCCGTCGCGGGGCTCGGCATCCTGGGCGGCAACGCGCTGATGAAGCGGGTGCCGCTGAAGCTGATCACGCAGGTCGCGGCCGTGCTGATGCTGGGGCTCGGCGTGTGGAGCCTGTGGGAGGCCGTGACGGGATGAGGGGCCGGGTGGGTGACGGGGTGGCGGGGAACCCCGTTTGTTTTGTACCGTGGGTGAACAAAGTGGCTCCCGCCCGCATTCCCTGACCGGTGGGCGGGGCCGCCTTGTCCCTGCGGGCCGCCTCGCCGGGCCCGATCGTCCGCGGCCCCCGCTCGCCTTTCGCGTTTTGGAGCTGCTGATGACGGCCACGACCGTTCTGACCGCCCGCGCCCTCCTGCTGGACATGGACGGCACCCTCGTCAACTCGGACGCCGCCGTCGAGCGGGTCTGGCGGCGCTGGGCCGAGCGGCACGGGCTGGACGGCACCGAGATCATGAAGGTGGTCCACGGCCGCCAGGGGTACGCCACCATGGCCGTCCTCCTGCCCGACCGGCCCATGGCGGAGAACCTCGCGGACAACGCGCGGCTGCTGGCCGAGGAGACCGCCGACGTGGACGGTGTCGTCCCGATACCCGGCGCGCCGGAGTTCCTCGCCGCCCTCGTCGCCGGAGGCGTGCCGCACGCCCTCGTGACCTCGGCTGACGTCCCGCTGTCCACGGCACGGATGGCCGCGGCCGGGCTGCCGCTGCCCGAACTGCGCGTCACCGCCGAGTCGGTGGGCGCGAGCAAGCCGGACCCCGAGGGTTTCCTCAAGGGGGCCGCCGAACTGGGCGTCGCGCCCGAGGACTGCGTCGTCTTCGAGGACTCCGAGGCCGGCATCGCGGCGGGGCGCGCCGCGGGGATGCGGGTCGTCGGCATCGGCGAGCGCGCACGGTCCCCACGCCCCGGACGTGGTGGCACCCGACCTGACGGCGGTGCGGGTCGAGGCGGCGGGCGACGGGGCGGTACGGCTGCACGTGCGCGGCTGACGTGGATGTGGGGCGCCCGCGCCTCTGTCGGTGATGCCGGTGCCGGCTCCCCGGACGCCGTCGGCCGCCGCCCGTTCCCGTCAGTGCCGGCCGGGGGCGATCGGCTCGGGGTCGTCGAGGACGTCCGTCAGGCGGGTGAAGCCGTCCGTGCCGTGGCCTCGGGCTATCGCTCGGCGGGCGAAGCCCTCGGCCGACCGCATGACGCTCGCGTCGATGCCGTGGGACTCGGAGACCTGGACGATGTGGGCCATGGTCGATACCGCCGAGGTGAGCGGATTGCCCTCGCCGGAGTGCCGGCCGCTGTCGACCTCCTCCGCACCCGCCTCGAACAGTGCCGGGAGGATCGCGGCGATCCCCTGGGCGAACGGGGTCAGCTCCCGCGCGCCGACCCCCTCCGCACGGGCCAGCGCCAGGGCGTGGGTGTAGCCCGCGATCGAGGTCCAGAAGAGGTCGAGCAGCGCGATGTCGTACGTCGCCGCCCGGCCGACCTCCTCGCCGAGGTGGGTGTGGGTGCCGTCGAGCGCGTCCAGCACGGGCCGGTGGGCGTTGTAGAGGTCCTCCGCCCCGCTGTAGAGGAACACCCCG
Source organism: Streptomyces sp. NPDC002324 (assembly GCF_053593335.1). NCBI lineage: Bacteria > Bacillati > Actinomycetota > Actinomycetes > Kitasatosporales > Streptomycetaceae > Streptomyces > Streptomyces sp. NPDC002324. The sequence continues at coordinate 24,690 of NZ_JBSFCF010000017.1, read as the reverse complement.
TCCGGCGTGCCGATGGTCGGCGTCGGCGTCATGATCGCCCCGTCCAGGTAGTCGACGCCGTGCTCGGCCGCCCAGCCGGCGGTGGAGCGGGCCCGGTCCGGGATGTCGGCGGTCAGGTTGACCACCGTGCGGCCCTTGAGCGCCCGGGTGACCGCCGGGTTTCGCAGTATCGCGTCCGAGGCGTCGTAGTTCACGACGCAGACGACGGTCAGCGCGCTCGCCGCCACCGCCTCCTCGGCCGACCCGGCGCCGACCGCGCCCCGCGCGACCAGTTCGGCGTCCCGGCCCGGCGTGCGGTTCCAGACCGTCGTCTGCACCCCGGCGTCGAGGAACGCGTCGGCGAGGGCACGGCCCATCGGGCCCAGGCCGAGTACGGTGACGCTGGGGGCGGGGGTGGCCGTACCGGTGGCGCTGCTGGTGGGCTCTACGGTGTGTGCGGGCATGACTCGGTAACTCCTGTGGAAAATAGGTGGGTTGTCGATTCGCCACGAACGGGGCGAGGGGGAGCGAGAATGTCGCGCAAGCGTGCCGAGGACCCGAATGTCTGCGGGGTGACCGCGGCGATCGCCGTGATCGAGGGCAAGTGGAAGACGTCGCTGCTCTGGCTGATGGAGTCCGGCCCGCACCGCCCGGGTGAACTGCGCCGGATGCTGCCGGGCCTCAGCGAGAAGGTGCTGACTCAGGCACTCCGTGAGATGGAGACCGACGGGCTCGTGCACCGGGAGGTGCACGACGTGCTGCCGCTGAAGACCGTGTACAGCCTGACCCCGTTCGGCCGTGAACTCTCCGAGGCACTGGGGCCGTTGTCGGACTGGGGGCACCGGCGCCTGGAGACCCTCACGGGGGTCGAGGACGAGACCGTGTGCCGCCCGGCCTCATGACGCCTCACGCCGTCGTCATCGTCGTTGCCTCGTCGCCGTCATGGCCGTCATCGCCGTCGTGGCCGTCATCGCCGTCGCCGTCGTGTTCATCGCGTTCGCCTTCGGTCCCCTGGTCCGTGCCGTGCGACCTCTCGGCCGCGCCTTCTCCACAAGGGTCGCCCGACGGGCTCCGCTCGCCAAGTACCCACAAAAAGGTGGGTACTCAACGGACCGGCTCGCCCCCGTCCGGCGGCGCTTGCGCAGCCGTCGGACGGGGGCGAGGGGGTGGGTGTGGGGAGGGCTGGTGGTACCGGTGACGGTGTCCGTCAGGAAGCGGCCTTCGCGCCCGCCTGCTGGATGACCTCGAACGTCCAGACGGACGAGTCGGAGGCGGCCGGCCGGGGACGGTCGCCGCCGCCCTGGTGGGCCTGCTTCATGGGGCCGTCCATCCACGCCTGGAAGGCGGCCTCGTCGCGCCAGCGGGTGTAGACGAGGTAGTTGTCGGTGCCGTCGACGGGACGCAGCAGCTCGAACCACTGGAAGCCGTCGGAGTTCTCGACCACTCCGGCGCGGGAGGCGAACCGCTTCTCCAGCACCTCGCGCTGTTCCGCCGGAACAGCGAGGACATTGATCTTGACGATGCTCATGTCCTCATCCTGCATCACCCACGACGAGAGAGCGTCCGCCGAACCCCGCGCCACCCGGTCGGTCGTGCTCGGCACCCGTCACCCCCGTCGCTCCCCCGGCTCCGCCCCGCCCCCTCGGTCACGGCTGCTTCGTCTCGGACTCCAGTCGCTCCCGGGTCACCAGGCCGTAGACGCCCGGCTCGTCCTGGTCCTTCGTGATGCCGCGGCTGCTCTGGTAGAAGAGGACGGCCTGTTCGACCTGGTCGTCGTAGTTCTCGTCGATGTCACCGGTGTAGAGGCCCAACTGACGCAGTCGCAGCTGGAGTTCGGTGACCTCGGGGTCGTCGTCACCCGGGCGGAGCGTCTTGGGCGCGACCATGCGGCTGTCCTTCGACCCGTCCGCGCCGGTGGCCGACGAGCCGGTGGAGGCGCCGGCGCTGGGAGAGCCGCTCTGCGTCGGGTCGGCCGAGACCGACGGCGACGGCGAGCCGGACGCCTCCGACGCCGAGGGCGAAGGGGACGGGCTCCGCGTAGGGCTCGGGGTGACCGCCGTGCCCGCGCCACCACCCGGCGGCGCCGGTGCGGGCGCGCCGCCCCCGCCCTCCCCGGACGGCCCCGCCGGCGACGCCTCCCCGTCCGGCGACGCGTCCGGTGCGCTCGCCCGCAGGTCGTCCGGCAGCGCGCGGTCCCGCTCCGGGGCGTTGTACGAGAACAGTCCGCTCGCGAACCCGGCGGCGGCCATCACCCCCGCGGCGGCGGTCCCGGCCAGGACGACGGCGATCCCCGCACGGCGGCGGCGTCGCCGACGACGTACGGGGTGCCCGGCGGCGGCGTCCGGCGAGGAGGCGTGCGTCGATGGCTGCGGCGGCGGTGCCGGGAACGGCGCCCGGGTCGAAGCGGCGGAGTGCGACGCGCCTGGCGTACCTGGTGTACCCGGCGCACCTGGCGCCGGGGCACTGGGCCTGCCGGATGTATTCGACGTGCCCCACACGCCGAATCCCGCCCCGCCCGCCCCCTCACCCCGTCGGCCGAACGCCCGTGTGTCGGTCGGATCCAGCCGGGGAGTCGTCGACGCCGTCGCCGCCGTGGTCATCGGCATGGCGATCGTCGACGTCCGGTCGGGCCCCCGTCCGTCACCCGCCGCGACGGCCGAGGCGTCGCGCTCCTCGCCCAGTTCCACGTAGGGGCGAATCCGGAGGGGGTCGAAGTCCTCCGCGGCCGCCGCCTCGGCCGTACGGGTTTCGAGCAGGGCCTCGGACGCGCGGCGGCCGCACGCGCAGGACGGCGTGCCGTCCGAGGCCCGGGGGGTGGAGCATTCCGGGCATATGTGACTGGTCGGTTCACTCACGTGTCGTTCCTCCCCGTGAAGACTCCAGAGTTTAAGCAAATGGCCGACACAGAATCTCCCAGATGCCCTTGGAATCAAGGGTTCCGGAACAGCTCGACAGGCCATAACCGGTCACACCGACCACGATGGAATGGACATGGAGGAAGAGGAAACCCAAGGACGTTGTACGAGCACGCCGCAGGAGACCCTCGGCCCCACGGGAGGTCTGCATGACCGACGACACCAGCCACGCCCCCGCCGACGGCGGCGACGAGCCCGCGCACGCCGCCGCAGACGCGCGTGCCGGCTCCGTGAGCACCGGTGACGGCACCGGTGGCGCCGGTCTCGCCGCCGGGGGCACGCCTCCGCCCGGCCCCCGTGGCCAGGGCGTTCCCGTCGCCGAGGGGGTGCCCGGCGGGGTGATGGTCTCCATCGGGGCCCTGCTGCTGGGCATGCTGCTGGCGGCGCTGGACCAGACGATCGTCTCGACGGCGCTGCCCACGATCGTGAGCGAGCTGGGCGGGCTGGAGCACCTCTCGTGGGTGGTCACGGCGTACATGCTGGCCGCGACGGCGGCGACCCCGCTGTGGGGCAAGCTCGGCGACCAGTACGGCCGCAAGCGGCTCTTCCAGACGGCGATCGTGATTTTTCTCATCGGGTCGGCGTTGTGCGGGGTGGCGCAGAACATGCCGCAGCTGATCGGGTTCCGGGCCCTGCAGGGGCTCGGCGGCGGCGGGCTGATGGTGTTGTCGATGGCGATCGTCGGCGATCTCGTCCCGCCCCGCGAACGCGGGCGCTACCAGGGGCTGTTCGGCGCGGTCTTCGGCGCGACGAGTGTGCTCGGTCCGCTGCTCGGCGGGCTGTTCACCGAGCATCTGAGCTGGCGTTGGGTGTTCTACGTCAACCTGCCCGTCGGAGCGGTGGCGTTGCTCGTCATCGCCGCCGTGCTGCGCATCCCGCGCCGGGCCGAACGGCATGTCATCGACTACCTCGGCACCTTCCTCATCGCCTCCGTGGCCACCTGTCTGGTCCTGGTCGCCTCCCTCGGCGGCACCACCTGGGACTGGGACTCACCGCAGATCATCGGCCTCTCCGTCCTGGCCGTGCTGCTCGTCGCCGTCTTCGTGGCCGTCGAGCGGCGGGCCGCCGAACCCGTCCTGCCCCTCAAGCTGTTCCGCGTCCGCACCTTCACCCTCTCCGCCGTGATCAGCTTCGTCGTCGGCTTCGCGATGTTCGGCGCGATGACCTACCTTCCGACGTTCCTCCAGGTCGTGAAGGGCGTGTCACCGACCATGTCGGGTGTGCACATGCTGCCGATGGTGTTCGGGCTGTTGCTGTCCTCGACGGTCTCCGGGCAGATCGTCAGCCGCACGGGCCGCTGGAAGGTCTTCCCCGTGGCCGGCACGGCCGTCACCACGCTGGGTCTGCTGCTCCTGCACCAGCTCGACGCGGACAGCGGCACCGGCGAGATGAGCGCGTACCTCTTCGTCTTCGGGCTCGGGCTCGGGCTCGTGATGCAGGTCCTCGTCCTGGTCGTGCAGAACGCCGTCCCGTACGAGGATCTCGGCGTCGCCACCTCCGGCGCGACCTTCTTCCGGTCCATCGGCGCCTCGTTCGGCGTCGCCGTCTTCGGCACGGTCTTCGCCGGGCATCTCGGCGCCAAGCTCACCGACGCGCTCGACGGGGCCGCGCTCCCCTCCGGCGTGAGCGTGGACGGGCTGCAGGCCGACCCGCGCGAGATCGGCCGGCTTCCGGCCTCGCTGCGCCCCTCCGTCCTCGACGCGTACGCCTCCTCCATCACCGACGTCTTCGTCTACGCGGCCCCGGTCGCCCTGCTCGGCTTCGTCCTCGCCTGGTTCCTGCGCGAGGACCGGCTGCGGGCCTCCGTGACGGCGCCCGACGCCACGGAGACGCTCGCCAGCAACCCGGTCGAGCGGTCGTCGTACGACGAGGTGTGCCGGGCGCTGTCGGTGCTCGGGTCGCGGGAGGGCCGCCGCGAGGTCTACCGGAAGATCACCGCACGGGCCGGCTACGACCTGCTGCCCGCCACCAGTTGGCTGCTGCTGCGGATCCGGCGGTACGGCTGGGCCGAACCGGCCGTGCTCGCGGAACGCAGCACCGTGCCGCTCGATGTGATCATGGCCGCGACGCGGCAGGTCGAGGAGCGCCGCCTCGCCCGCCGTGACGGCATCGACCTCGTCCTCACCGACGCCGGCCACGAGGCCGCCGACCGGCTCGCCCAGGCCCGCGAGGACTCCCTCGCGGAACTTCTCGGCGACTGGTGGGGGCCCGACCGCCCCACCGACCTCGTCCGCCTCGTCGGGGAACTCAACGCCGAGCTGTGCGGCTCGGACGCGGAACGCCCGCACGACGACGGGGCGATCACACGACGGCCGTCGGGCGGGACGACCCCGGGTACGCCGCCCACGCCGCCCCCCGCGTCCGACACGTCTACGTCAGTGCCTTCGTGAACCAGTGCTCCGCGTACGCCTGGTCGTTGTGCGGGGCGCTCTCCTCGTAACCCAGCCGGGCGTACAGCGCGCGGGCCTCGACCAGGTCGCCGCGGGTGTCGAGGACGATCCGCTCGGCGCCGAGCGCGCGGGCCGCGTCCTCGGCCGCGCTCACGAGGAGCGCGGCACCGCCCCTGCCGCGCGCCCGCGGCAGCAGGAAGACCCGCTTCAGCTCGGCCGTCGCGGCGTCCGTCAGCCGCACCCCGGCCGTCCCGGCCGGCTCGCCCCCGTACCGCGCCACCAGCAGCAGCCCGCCCGGCGGCGCCAGATACTCCCCGGTGTCCGCCGCGATCTCCCGCTCCAGCTCGTCCGGGTCGGTGGCGTGCCCCTCGTGCAGCAGGTACCAGCGGTCGCTGACCTCGGTGTAGTACGCCCGCCAGAGCGCGGCGGCGACGGGGGAGTCGTACGGCTCCTCGGCCACGGACCAGCCGGGCGGCGTGGGGGCGGTGCGAGCGAGGTGGGGGACGGGGGCGATGTGGGTCATGGCGGTCATTGTCGGAAGCGGGGGCGGGTGGTCCGCAAACGATTTACGCCGTTGTCCGCCTTCCACGCGCTTGCCGTTTGAACGAACGGGTTCGGGCAACCCGGTCCGAAACGGCCCGACGGGGCGAGACGCCCGGGCCGAGGACTCTGGAAGGCATTCATGTCCACAGGCTTGATCATCGCTTTGATCGTGATCGTAGCGGTCGTGGTCGTTGTGGCGGCCGTCCTGGCCCGGCGTGCCCGTGCGGGTACCGGTGGCGGCGGATCGCTGAAGCGGCGGTTCGGACCGGAGTACGACCGGACCGTGACCCGCCATGACGGCGACGAGCGGGCCGCCGCCCGGGAGCTCGCGGAGCGGGTGAAGCGGCACGGCTCGATGGAGAAGCGGGCGCTGCCGAGCGCGGAGCGCGACCGCTACGAGTCCCGCTGGGCGGCCGCCCAGGAACGCTTCGTCGATTCGCCCCGTGAGGCGGTCGCCGAGGCCGACCGGCTGCTCTCCGAGGTGGCCGCGGCGCGCGGTTTCCCGGACGGCGGCCAGTACGAGACCCAGGTGGAGGCGCTGTCCGTCCACCACGCCCACCATGTGCACGGCTACCGCCGGGTGCACCTCGCGGCGCACACCACCGGCGACGGCACCCAAGGCCGTACCGGGGACGTCGCCGGCACCGGCACCGAGGAGATGCGCGAGGCCATGATCGAGGCCCGCGCCCTGTTCGAGGACCTGGTGACACCGGGCCGCCGGGACACGCGCGCGGACCGTCACGACACCGCCGGGCGACAGGACCCGGCCCACCGCGACGGCGCGGTGCGGCACGACGAGCGCGACGGAGCGGCCGACGACGGCCACCACCGGTCCCATCTGCCATGGGCGCTCACCAGGCGCCACGCGAAGGGGAGTTGAGGACGATGACTGACGACACGACCAGGAGCGACAACATCCGGGAACGCGCCGCGCGCGAGACACCGGGCACGGACCCGAGGCGTGACGGGGTCCGGGGCAACGGGATCTCGCCGGGCACGCGGGCGGCCGACGCGACCGGCTCGGCGGCCGGCACGGGTACCGGGGCCCCGCTCGTCGCGGGGCACGACACCACCAAGGGCCGCACCGACGACCGTATCGGCCGGACGCTGGGCGCCGACGACGAGCCCGGCCGGGACCGCGGCGAGGACCGCACCAGGGGCACCGCCTCCGGCGGCTCCCACTCCGGGGGCGCCGATCTCCTGCCCCACGACGAGACCGACAAGCTGACGACGCGGCTGCAGCACGCGGTCGGCGGGTTCGTCGACGAGCCCCGGTCCGCCGTCGAGGAGGCCGACCATGTCCTCGAAGAGGTCACCGCCCGCTTCACCGACGCGATGACCCAGCGCCGCCGCACCCTGCGCACCTCCTGGGAGACCACGGCGGACGACCGCGGATCCACCGACACCGAACAGCTCCGCCTCGCCCTGCGCGACTACCGGGAGCTGACCGAACGGCTGCTGCGGCTGTAACACCGCGGACAGCGACAGACGAGGCCGCGCCCCGGTTCGTGCACCGGGGCGCGGCCTCCTGCGTGGGCGGGGGCGGGACCCTCATTCACCGGCGTTCGCCGGGTCACGTCCCTCGCGCCGCTCCCGTCCCTCCCGCCACTGCCGTACCACCTCTTCCACGTCGTACGGCTTCAGGCCGAGCGGTGGGCCCGGGGGCGGTTTGAACATCATGTCGCGGATCTTGGTGTTGATCTCGGTGATGATCTTGCGGACGGCGTGTTCGGAAGGGGCGTCGGCGGCGGTCGCCAGGGCGTCCTCCGCCTCCTTGCGCAGGGCCAGGGTCGGGGGCAGGACGGAGAGGCCCTCGCGGGCCATCTTCCGCTTGATCCACCAGAGTTCGTCGTAGGTGGTGTTGTCGTCCGGCAGGGGACGGCCGACGCCGGGGAGGGTCGTGAAGTCGCCGCGCGCCTCCGCGTCGCGGATCTGTTTGTCGACGAAGGACTCGAAGCTGACACCGGGGGGCTTGCGCTCGGTCATGCGTCCATTGTGCCGGAGCCCGCACAACAGGACGATCCGGCGAATTATCATGCGGCGGCGGCACCGCAAACGCGCCGTGCGCAGCGACAATCGGAGTTTGACCCGTTAGGAGCGGTACGTGCTCGAACTCACCATGGCCTCGGTCTCCGAGGCGGACGCCGGGGCGACGGCCGGCATGCAGATGGCCGACGCGCCCAGCGAGCCGGGCGGCGTGCTCCGGGTGGGCCGCGATCGGGCGGTGTGCCGGCTCGCGACACCGGACGACTGGCTCTTCGTCTCCCGCGTGCACCTGGAGTTCCTGTGCGCCCCCGACGGGAGCTGGCAGGTCACCTGGCTGCGGGGCTCCCACGCCGACCCCTCCTCCGAGGTGCGGCTGACCCTGCTCGGCCACCAGCCCTCGCCGCTCCCGTACGGCGGTACCGCGAAGCTCCCGCACGGCAGCTCCGGCGAACTCGTCATCTACGACCGTACGGGCCCCCGCAGCGTCAACGTGGGCTTCTACCACGAGGCCTGACGGGGACCCCCGGCCGAGGTCAGTCCAGCACCCGGGCCAGCGCGAACCCGTCGTACCCCTTGCTGCCCACCGTCTGGATCGCCGTGCCGCTCAACCTCGGGTGCGTGGCGATGAGTTCGATGGCGGCCCGGGTGCCGCGCACGTCCGGCTCGGTGCTGCCGGCGTCGGCGACCCGGCCGCCGCGTACGACGTTGTCGACGACGATGACGCTGCCGGCCCGGGTGAGGCGCAGGGCCCACTCCACGTAGTGCGGGTTGTTGGCCTTGTCCGCGTCGACGAAGACCAGGTCGAACGGCTCGGGGTTCTCGTCGGTCAGCTTGGGCAGCGACTCCAGGGCGGGGCCGACCCGTACCTCGACGATGCCCTCCAGTCCGGCGCGCGCGATGTTGCGGCAGGCGACCTCCGCGTGCCGGGCGCTGTACTCCAGGGAGATCAGCCGGCCGTCGGCGGGCAGCGCCCGGCCCAGCCAGATGGTGCTGTAGCCGCCGAGGGTGCCGATCTCCAGGATGCGGCGGGCACCCTGGATCCGGGCCAGGAGATGAAGGAACTTGCCCTGGTTGGCGGCGACGTCGATGGCCGGGAGCCCGGCCGCCTCGTTGTCGCGCAGCGCCGCCTCCAGGGCCTCGTCGTTCGGGGCGAGGTGGGTGGTGAAGTAGGTGTCGACGTCGTCCCAGGTCCGCGACTCGCTCATGAAGCTGTGCCTCCCGCGCCTTTCATCAGGACAGTTACTTAGATCAGCTAAGTAGGTGCGCTAATGAATATAGGCGCGGGGTGGCCTCCCTGTCAGCGGTTCCCGGGGCGTGTTTCAGCCGTTCGGTTCGGGGTTCGGTCCCGGGCGGGGTCCGAGCTTCGGGTCTGCCGGGGCGGCGGGCGCCTCCGGCCGGTACGGCCCCGGCGGGTACGGCCCCGGTGCCCCCGGCGGGTAAGGGCCGGGCGCTCCCGCCGGGTAGGGGCCGGCGGCCTGCGGGTGGGCGCCCGGCGGGTACAGGGCCGCGCCCGGCGGCGGCACGGGCGGCAGTTGCCGCTTCGCGTTGCGTCTGAGCACGAACGCGACGGCCACCGCCTTGATCGCCAGCACGGCGATGCCGATGCCGAACGACACCAGCCAGCCGGGGATGCCCCACACGGTCCACATCTCATCCACGTGGATGACCTTTCGATAGGTGTCGTCGGCCGCGGCCCGCCGCAGCGTGTGATCGCCGGAGATCAGCTCCGGCCGCGGAAAGTCCTGCTCGACGGCGGTGAGGAAGTCGGTACCGCCGCCGGTGAGATCGCCGAGCGGGCCGGACTGCCTGCCGAGGCGCCCGGCGAACGTCACCACCGGCTCGTCCCCGCCGATCGAGGAGCCGGGCTCCATCCGGTGCCCGGCGAGTACGTACAGGTCGAGGGCCTGCGGGGTGGTGGCCAGCCGCGACAGCCGCATCGGGTAGACCAACTCGTCGCTGGCGAAGGTGAGGTGGAGCGGGTCCAGCGTGCCCGTGAGCGGCAGACGGGCGGCGGTGTCCTCGGGGGCCAGCCGGACGGCCACGTACTCCCACTCCTGGCGGACGTACGGCTCCAGGGCCGTGTCCAGGCGGTCCGGGAGCGCGAAGCCGTTGTCGTCGAGCCAGTCGCCGAGCGCGCCGGAGTCGGTGGCGGTCAGCCGGGCCACGTCGAACGGGCCGAGCCGTTCGCGGCCGACGACATCCACCGGGGCGCCCGGACTCCGGGGCGCGGCGTCCCCCGCCGTACCGTCGCTCTCGAACATGTCGAACGGCCAGTCGTCCGAGCGCGGCCAGAAGTACTCCCGCCTCTCGTACACGGGCGCGGTCTCCTCGTCGAGCCGCTCGAAGACGGCCGCGTCACCGAGCCTCACCGTCGCCCGGTTCGGCACAGGCATGATCCAGGCGGCCGTGCGGGCGTCACCCGAGACCGTCAGGCTCATCACGATCTGTTCCGCGCGGCCGTCCCAGCGCACGACGGACCTCTCGCGGCTCACGTACACGTTCCGCCGGTCGTCCGGCACCATGGCACCGCAGCCGCAGGCGTACGCCGGTGCCACGAGCGACGCCAGCTGCAAGCCCAGCAGGGCGAGTACGACGACCAGTAGCCGTCCGCGCCCCCGTACGCGACCGTTCATCCCCCGTGCTCCCCCCGCCGTGCGCTGCCGTGCGTTCATGCCGACGGCCATGCTTTCAGGTGTTTGTCAGTGCCCTGTCACGACCCCGCCCGTGATGCGCATCCGTGATCCACGTCGCGCCCTTGAGCGTGGGGGCGGCTCTCCGCGCACTATCGTCATCCGGACAAAACAGGGGCGGCTCTCAGGTGAAGAGAGGGTTGCCCGTGTCCTACGACGGGGGCGGTGCGAGCCTCCCGGGGACGTCGACGGGTCGGGAGGACGACAGCGCGTGGCGACGGAGCGGAGCAGACCGGGCGGTGCCGCCGGAGCGGGCCCGACGGCGGGCAGGCTGGGGACGGTACGCGCCGTGCTGTGGCTGGTCGCCGCGATCCTGGCGGCGCGCCAGATCGCCGTCGTGCTGCGCACACCCAGGGGCGAGCGGCTCACGGACCTGGAGACCTGGGTCGGGGCCGACGGCGTCCTGCATGTGAACGGCTCCCTCTACGACTCGACACAGTTCACCGGCACCCCGTTAGCCGGCCTCGTCCTCAAGCCCCTCACCCGAACGGCTGAACAGGCCCTCGGCTGGGGCTGGACCTTCGGGACCCTCCTGCTGGTCGTCGCCCTCGGCCTCGTCGCCGCCCGCGCCCTGCCCCCGCCCGTCACCCGCCGGACGGCCCTGCTCGCGGCCCCCGTCGCCGTCACCCTGCTGATGCTGTCGCTGCCGGTGCGCAACACGCTCTATCTGGGCCAGACCAGCGTCCTCCCCGTCCTGCTCGTCCTCGTGGGCTGCTTCGTCGTCCGGGGCGAGCGCGCCAGCGGCGTCTGCGTCGGGCTCGCCGCCGCCTTCCAGCCGACCGTGCTGCTGTTCGTGCCGCTGCTGTGGTTCACCGGCCGCAGGCGCGCCGCCGCGGGCACCGGCATCACGTTCGCCGGGGCCACCGGCCTCGCCTGGGCCGCGATGCCGCACGACTCGTACACCTATTGGGTGCACCACCTCGCCGGTGTCGGCCTCGGCGGCCGGGCGGACGGCCTCGCCAACCAGTCCCTGCACGGCGCGCTGCTCCGGCTCGGCCTCGAAGGCCCGCTGGAGATCGCCGTCCTGCTCGCGCTGGCCGCCGCCGTCGCCGTGCTCGGCCTGCGACGGGCCGTCCACTACGCCCGCGACGGTCAGCTGCTGCTCGCGGTCGCCCTCACCGGCTGTGTCGTGGTCGCCGTCTCGCCGACGTCCTGGCAGCACCAGCTTCTGTGGGTGCTGCTCGCGGCGGTCGGCCGGGTCGGCAGGAAGGCCTCGTCGCGGTACGTGTGGCCGGTCGCCGTCGTCCTGGTGACGACGCTGCCCGCGAAGATGATGGTGCCGAACGTCGACGTCCTCCACCCGGTCCGGGACGACGTGGTCCTGCTGGGCGCGCTCGCCGCCGCGCTCGTCGTGCCGTTCCTGTCCCGCACCTCGGAGTACTACCGGGCGCCGGTCCCCACGGAGTACGCCCCGAAGGCGGAGACCCGCTTCAGCTGGGCCCCGCTGCTGCGCCGGGTGGCGACCCGTCCCAACCTGCTCCTGGAACTGCTGCTGATCCGCGTCACGTACGCCGCCTACCAGCGCACCCGGCTGGAGGCCACCGGCAGCCGGGCCGCCGCCGAGGAGCACGCCGGGCAGATCCTCGCCGTGGAGAAGGCGCTGTTCCTCGACATCGAGCACTGGGTCAACCACACGGTCGTCGGGATCGCCCTGCTGCGGGACTTCTTCGACTTCTACTACACGTCGTTCCACTTCGTGGTCCCGCTGACCGTCCTCGGCGTCCTCTACTGGCGCCGCCCCGCCGACTACCGCTGGGCCCGTACGGCCATCGGCTTCACCACGCTCCTCGCGCTCGTGGGCTTCTTCTTCTACCCGCTGGCGCCGCCGCGCCTGATGCCCGGCCTCGGCATCATCGACACCATCCACGGCGTCCAGGACTTCTCCCGGCCGGACTACGGCAGGCTCACCGAACTGGCCAACCAGTACGCGGCGATGCCGTCCCTGCACTTCGGCTGGTCGCTGTGGTGCGGGCTCACGATCGCGCTGGTCGCGCCCCGGATGTGGATGAAGGTGCTGGGCCTGCTGCATCCCTTCTTCACGGTCCTGGCGATCGTGGCGACGGGCAACCACTGGATTCTCGACGCGGTCGGCGGCGCGGCGGTGGTGGGCGCGGGCTTCGGCCTGACGTACCTCCTGACGGGACCGAGGACCGGGCCCCGGCAGGTGCCCGGAGAACCGGACGGGCCGGCGCCGGCGGACCGCGGCCTGTCGCCGGCCTCCCGGCAGAACGACGGAGGCAGGGGCGGGGCGTAGGGGGGTGTGCGCCCCTGCCTCCATCGGGACGGGCCGACGGCGCCGGGAGGCCGTCGGCCCGAGCACTGCGGGGGTGGGGCGGTCAGGCGGTGGTCACCTGGAGGTGTTTGACCCCGTTGATCCAGGCCGAGCGCAGCCGGCTCGGTTCGCCGGCCAGCCGGAGGCCGGGCATCGCGTCGGCGATCGCGTTGAAGATCAGGTCGATCTCCAGGACGGCCAGGGACTTGCCGAGGCAGAAGTGCGGGCCTCCGCCGCCGAAGCCGAGGTGGGGGTTGGGGTCACGGGTGATGTCGAAGGAGTCGGGGTCGGTGAAGACGTCCGGGTCGTGGTTGGCGGAGGCGTAGAAGATGCCGACGCGGTCCCCCTTCCTGATCTGCTTGCCGCCGAGTTCGAGGTCCTGGGTGGCGGTGCGCTGGAAGGAGTTGACCGGTGCGGCCCAGCGGACGATCTCCTCGGCCGCCGTCGCCGGGCGTTCGCGCTTGTAGAGGTCCCACTGGTCGGGGTGGGTGAGGAAGGCGTGCATGCCGTGGGTGATGGCGTTGCGGGTCGTCTCGTTGCCGGCGACCGCCAGCATCAGCACGAAGAAGCCGAACTCGTCGGAGGCGAGGTTGCCCTCGTCCTCGGCGGCCACGAGCGTGGTGACGATGTCCTTCGCCGGGCACTGTTTGCGGTCGGCGGCCATGTTCATGGCGTAGGCGATGAGTTCCATCGCCGACTGCTGGCCGACCTCCTCGGTGATCGCGTACTCCGGGTCGTCGTAGGAGATCATCCGGTTCGACCATTCGAAGATCCGGATGCGGTCCTCCTGCGGGATGCCGATCAGCTCGGCTATGGCCTGCAACGGGAGTTCGCAGGCGACCTCGGTGACGAAGTCGAAGGGCCCGGCGTGGGCGCCCGCCTCCCGGGCGATGGTGAGGGCGCGGTGGCGCAGGTTGTCCTCCAGCGCGCGGATCGCCCGCGGGGTGAAGACGCGCTGCACGATCTGCCGGACCCGGGTGTGCTCCGGCGGGTCCATGTTGAGCAGGATCAGCCGCTGGGCGTCGATCGCGTCGCGCTCGATGTGCTCATTGAAGCGGATGATCGCGGTGTTGACCGTCGAGGAGAACAACTCCGGGTGCGTGGAGACGTACTTGACGTCCGCGTGCCGGGTGACGGCCCAGTAGCCCTCGTCCGCGAAGCCCGCGATGCCGGGTGCCTGCGGGATCCAGTGGACCGGTTCCGTGCGGCGCAGTTCGGCGAACTCCGGGAGGGGGACACGGTGGTGCAGCAGGTCGGGGTCGGTGAAGTCGAACCCGTCGGGCAGCGCTGGACAGGGCATCGGCCACTCCTGACGGACCATCAGATAGAGGGAATTGCGGTGACCGTAGTAACGGGTTCTAGAACAAGCAAGGGGTACGGGGCTTTCGGTCGGCTTTTCAGTTGCCGCACGCCCCTTGCGGTCCCGGAGTCGCGCTCAGCAGACTGCTGAGGAGAACTAGAACGCGTACTAGTTCTGCGTGGCGGGCCGGGCCGGGACGCCCCGCGCCGCGCGGGTAACCGTTGAGAGGAATCCCCATGGCCGCGGAACCCGTGATCGTCGAAGCCGTACGCACCCCCATCGGCAGGCGCGGTGGCGCGCTCGCCAACCTGCACCCCGCCTATCTGCTGGGCGAGACCTACCGTGAACTCCTCGGCCGCACCGGCATCCCCGCCGACTGCGTCGAACAGATCGTCGGCGGCACGGTGACCCACGCCGGCGAACAGTCCATGAACCCCGCGCGCACGGCCTGGCTGACCATGGGCCTGCCCTACGAGACGGCCGCGACCACGGTCGACTGCCAGTGCGGCTCATCGCAGCAGGCCTCACACATGGTGGCCAACATGGTCGCCGCCGGTGTCATCGACGTCGGCATCAGCTGCGGGGTCGAGGCCATGTCCCGGGTGCCGCTCGGGTCGGGGTCCAAGCACGGGCCCGGCAAGCCGTTCCCGGAGGAGTGGAACGTCGACCTGCCCAACCAGTTCGAGGCGGCGGAGCGGATCGCGCGGCACCGGGGGCTCACCCGGCAGGACGTGGACGGGCTCGGGCTGCTCTCCCAGGATCGGGCCGCCGCCGCGTGGGCCGAGGAGCGGTTCAAGAAGGAGACGTTCGCCGTCCAGGTGCCGACGACCGAGGCGGAACAGGGGGCCGGGCAGGGCATGTGGCGGCTCGTCGACCACGACGAGGGGCTGCGGGACACGTCGTTCGAGGCGCTGGCCCGACTGAAACCGATCATGCCGACGGCGGTCCACACGGCGGGCAACTCCTCCCAGATCAGCGACGGCGCGGCGGCGATCATGTGGGCGTCGAAGCGGATGGCGCGTGCGCTGAAGCTGCGGCCCCGGGCGCGGATCGTCGCCCAGGCGCTGGTCGGCTCCGACCCCCACTTCCACCTCGACGGGCCGATCGACGCGACCAAGGCGGTGCTGGGGAAGGCGGGGATGTCCCTCAAGGACATCGACCTGGTCGAGATCAACGAGGCCTTCGCGTCGGTGGTGTTGAGCTGGGCGCGGGTCTTCGACCAGGACCTGACGAAGGTGAACGTCAACGGCGGGGCGATCGCCCTCGGCCACCCGGTGGGCGCGACGGGCGCACGGCTCATCACGACCGCCCTGCACGAACTGGAGCGGACGGACAAGGAGTTCGCGCTGGTGACGATGTGCGCGGGTGGGGGGCTGGCGACGGGGACGATCATCCAGCGGTTGTGAGGTGGGGTGATCCAGAGGGTGTGAGGTGGGGTGGCGTGCGGGGTGACGGCTGGGAGGCACGGAGGAGGCTCCACCGCTTCCGTCCGCCTCGCCCCCGTGCACCGCTGGTGCCTTGTCGCTGATGGCCGACGTGCCGCCCCACGGCTGCCGGCCGACGCCCAACGGCGGATGCGTGTCGGCCGGTGCGTGACGGCCGGTGCGTGACGGCCGGTGCGTGACGGCCGATGTCTCGTGGCCGCCGCCCGGTTGCCGACGGCCGTACGGCTGCGCGTCGGCTGCCCCCGCGGCTGTGAGGCCGTAGCCGTCCGCTTGTCGGCCCGTGGCAGTCCGGTGCCTGCCGGTGTCCGGTAGCGGGTCGTTGCCCTCGGCCGGCCGGCCAGTCGGGGCCGTCCGGCCGACGGCCCGTGCCCCGTCCGGCCGACGGCCCGTGCCCCGCCCGGCAGTGGGTCCGTGCCCCGCCCGGCTGTCGCTCCTCGCCGGCCGGCCGTCCGGTGGGCCCGAAGACAGAGGTGGCCCCGCTGGTCGTCCCGCGACCAGCAGGGCCTTCCCCCGTGCGGCAAGTCCCCCGTGCCGCCTCTTTCCCCCGTGGCGGCCGGTCGTGCCGCCCCGTTCCCCCGTGGGCGGCATGTCCCCCGTGGCCGTACCGCCCGCAGCACCTATTCCAACGGGTCGAGCATTGTCAGGCAGGGGGGTCGGGCCTGCCAAACAATGGCCGGACGCGATCTCTCCGCTTAGGTGGCCGGATGCGTACGGTGGGGTGTCCGGGACAGTACGGGTGCGAGAGGGGAATCAGCGCGGTGGCGGGTCGTCGTGAGGTGCCGGTCGATCCGGGGGCCGGGCCGGTGCAGCGGTTCGCGTTCGAGTTGCGGAAGCTGCGGACCGAGGCGGGCGGCCTCACCTACCGGGCGATGGCCGAGCGGGCGGGCTACTCGATCACCACCCTCTCCCAGGCGGCCGGCGGCGAGCAGCTGCCCACGCTGCCGGTGGCCCTGGCCTTCGCACGGGCCTGCGGCGGCGACCTGGCGCAGTGGGAGAGTCGCTGGCACCAGGCGGTCGAGGAGGCCGCCGCCTTCGATCCGGAGAACGACGGCGGGGACGCGCGGCCGCCGTACCGGGGGCTGGCCCGGTTCGAGACCGACGACAGCGGACTCTTCTTCGGCCGGGACCGCCTCACCGCCGAGCTGGCCGGGCTGCTGCGCCGCCGAAGGTTCGCGGCGGTCTTCGGTCCGTCGGGGATCGGCAAGTCCTCCCTGCTGCGCGCCGGCCTGATACCCGTTCTCCGGGAGTCGCGGGAGTCGCCGGAGCCGCGGGAATCCCCGGAACAGGGCCCGCGGCTGTCCGGGATCCGGATCCTGACCCCCGGCGACCAACTCGCCCGCACCCATGAACTGCTGCGCGAGGCGATCGCGCCCGGCGACGGCACCGGCGGCGACACCCTCGTCGTCGTCGACCAGTTCGAGGAGGTCTTCACCCTCTGCCACGACGTGGCCGAACGGACCCGGTTCATCGACCTGTTGCTGACCGCACGCGACCCGGAGAGCCGGCTGCGGGTCCTGGTCGCCGTGCGCGCGGACTTCTACGGCCGTTGCGCCGAACACCGCGAACTTGCCGGAGCGCTCGGGGACGCCAATCTGCTGGCCGGGCCGATGAGTCCGGCGGAGCTGCGCGAGGTCGTCGTCAAGCCCGCCGCGGCCGCCGGACTGACCGTGGAACGGGCGCTGACCACACGGCTGGTCGAGGAGATCACCGACGCGCCCGGCGGGCTGCCGCTGCTCTCGCACGTCCTGCTGGAGACATGGCGGCGTCGTAGGGGCAAGACGCTGACCCTCGCCGGGTACGAGGCGGCCGGCGGGCTGGACGGGGCCATCGCCAAGACCGCCGAGGACGCGTACGGCCGGTTCACCGAGGGTGAGGCGGTGACGGCCCGCCGGGTCCTGCTGCGGCTGATCTCCCCCGGCGACGGCACGCCCGACACCCGCAGGCCCGCCGACCGGGCCGAGCTGGAGACCACGGGCACCGGCCGGGCGGAGGCCGCCCGGGTCCTGGAGGCCCTGGCCGGGGCCCGCCTTCTCACCCTCGACGGCCCGACCGTCGACCTCGCCCACGAGGCGCTCATCACGGCCTGGCCCCGGCTGCGCGGCTGGATCGAGGAGGACCGGGACCGCCTGCGCGCCCACCGGCAGCTGACCGAGGCGGCCCGCGCCTGGGAGGAGCTGGGCCGCGACGCGGGCGCGCTGTACCGGGGAAGCCGGCTCGCCACGGCACGGGAGTACTTCGGGGGGCCGCGCCACACCGACGAGCTGACCGACCGGGAGGCCGCGTTCCTCACCGCCGGCATCTCCGCCCTCGACCAGGAGGAACGCGCCCGCGCCCGGACCACCCGCCGTCTGCGCGTCCTCGTCGGCTCCCTCGCCTGTCTCCTCGCCCTCGCGCTCACCGCGACGGCCGTCGCCTACTGGCAGCGGCAGAGCGCCCTGGACGCCCAACGCGACGGACTCTCACGTCAGTTGGCCGCCCAGTCCGCCGCGCTGCTGGAGAGCGACACCGATCTCGCCTCGCTCCTGGCCATCAAGGCCTACCGGACGAGCCCCACCCGCGAGGCCACCCGGAGCCTGTACGCGGCCGCGGCCGTCCCGCTGCGGCACCGGCTGACCGGACACACCTCGACCGTGTCGACCCTGGCCTACAGCCCCGACGGGAAGACCCTCGCCAGCGGCGGTTTCGACGGCACGGTACGGCTGTGGGACCCGGCGACCGGCCGTACCCGGAAGACGGTCGCCGGCCCCGAGGACAAGGACGACCCCGCTTTCGTACGCTCCCTCGCCTTCGGCCCGGACGGCAGGACCATCGCCACCAGCGGCAACGACGACGCGCGGCTGTGGAACATGGACACCGGGCGCGTCCGGGCCTCGGTCGCCGTCCGTGAACCCGACGACGACAACATGGCGGCGGTCGGCTTCGACCGCGACGGGCGCGCGCTGGCCGTCACGGAGAGCGGGCAGGTGCTGGACGTGGCCGACGGCCGCGTCACGACCACCCTCAGGGGCCCCACCGGCCTGGAGATGGCGGTGGCGTTCGGTCCCGACGGGCGCACCCTCGCCACCAGCACCCGGGACCACACCGCGCACCTGTGGGACCTGGCCACCGGACGTGTGCTGTTCACCCTCAGGAGCCGTACGGGAGTGGTCAGTTCACTGGCCTTCAGCCACGACGGCAGGACTCTCGCCACCGGCACCGAGGACGGCACCGTCCACCTGTGGAACACGGCCGACGGCAGGCAGCGGACCACCCTCACCAGCGCCAGCAGCCGCGTGGAGTCCATGGCGTTCGCCCCGGACGGCAAGACCCTGGCCGCCGGCAGTTACGACGGCACGGTACGCCTGTGGGACCTCGCCACCGGCCGCGCCGCCACCACCCTCACCGGCCACACCAGCCCCGTGATGTCGGTGGCGTTCAGCCCCGACGGCACGGAACTGGCCACGGGCGACGAGGCCGACGGCTCCGGCGGCGGCGATGTCGGGGTCCGGCTGTGGAAGGTGGGCACGAACCGCCCCCGCGCCACGCTGGACGTGCCCGGCGGGGATCTGCAGTCGGTGGCCTTCAGCCCCGACGGCGACACCATCGCCACCAGCAGTGTCCGGATGTCCGCCCGGGACGCGAGGACCGACGGGGTGGTCCGGCTGTGGGACACGGCCACCCGCCGTGCGCGAGCGACCCTTGCCGACGGGCTGACCGGCGGAGGGTCTCTTCTGTTCAGCCCCGACGGCAGGACCCTGGCCATCAGCGACAGCCCGAGAGGACAGCTGTGGGACGTCGCCACCCGGCGGCCCCGGACCACTCTGCCCGTTCGTTTCGTCAACGGGATGGCGTTCAGTCCCGACGGAAAGACCCTGGTCACGGTGGGCGACGGCCTCGTGCTGTGGGACGCCCGCACCGGGCGGCCCCGCGTCGAACTCCCCAAGGCCGAAGAGGGCTCGCCGCTGGCGTTCAGTCCCACGGGCGAGGTCTTCGCCACCACCGGGGGCCGGAACTGGGACATCCGGCTCCGTGATCCCGTCACCGGGCGGGTGCGGTCCACGCTCGGCGAACCCGAGGGCAGCGCCTCGCCGAAAGGGGCGAGGGGCGACCTGCCCATGTTCTACCGGCAGGTGGACTCGATGGCGTTCAGCCCCGACGGCCGCACTCTCGCCTCCGCCGAGTTCGACGGCACGGTACGGCTGTGGAACACCGACACGGGGCACCTCGACGCCACGCTCACCGTCAGCCTCACGGAGGGGTCCATCGAGCTGGCGTTCAGCCCCGACGGCCGCACCCTCGCCACGGCCGGCGGCAGCGCGGTGCGGCTGTGGGACACCGCCACGCGGTACGCGCGCGCGAGTTTCCCCGGCCTGGACGGCGTGGCGAGGCTGGCGTTCAGCCCCGACGGCCGCACCCTCGCGGTCGGTGACCACCGCGATCGTCTGAGCCTGTGGGACGCGGAACTGCCGCTCCCCGCCGAGGCGGTCACCGGCATCTGCCGAGCGATTCACCGCGACCTCACCCAGCAGGAACGGGCGCTGTATCTGCCGGACGGGGAACCGGGCCGGGTCTGCTGAAGGCGGGGGCGGGGGCGGGGGCGGGGGCGGGGCCAGGACCGTGGCCGTCGGTGACGCTCACAGCTCCGGGGGATCGAGGGTCGTCAGGTCGGAGGGGAGCAGTTCGGGGTGGTGGGCGGCGAGGGCGGCGCCGCCGAGCCACCAGCCCCGGTGGACCAGGGCCCGGCACAGCGACGGGCTGAGACGGTCGAAGACGGTGGGGACGAGGGCGAGGTCGCGGCCGTCGTGCGTGCGGTGTTCGGGGAAGGTCGCGCGCCAGCCGTGGGGGAGCGGGTCCGCGGCCGGGAAGTCGGTGGCGAGCTGGACCAGGATGCCCCGGCGGGCCCCGGGCGGGAGTTCGCCGACGGGGCCGAGTGCCGCGGCGCGCCGGAAGCGTTCGACGGTGGCCCGGGTGCGCAGAGCCGTGCTCTGGCGGTAGAGGAGGGAGTTGGCTCGCGCGAGGTCCCGGATCACCGGGACACGGCCGTACATGCCGGGACGCAGCAGGCCCCCCGCGTTGAGCGCGCACAGGAACGTGTGCCGGTAGGTGTCGCCGTCGATGGCTTCGAGGCCGGTGTTGTCGTACGTACCGCCGTCCAGAAGGGCGGGGCGGTGCGTGGCGCAGGGGAAGGGTGAAGCGTCGAGGACCACGGGCGGGAATGCGCCGGGGACGGCCGCCGAGGCCGAGACGGCCCGGCTGAGGCGCAGGCCCGTGCCGTTCGTGCGGGCGAGGCCGATGGAGTAGTCGCCGTACACGTCGCGTTCGAAGGTGAAGCGGACGCCGGTGGTCTGGTTGGCGGCGTTGACGATCCAGCGGACCTGGGGATCCAGGTTCTCCAGCTCGGTCCCGTCGTAGAGCCAGTCGTCGAGGCGGCGGGCCAGCAGGTCCGTGCGGGTGGTGGGGCCGAGGGTGCGCCAGATGTCGCGCAGGAGCGTCCGCTTGAGGGAGTGGGAGGAGACGCGGTCGACGAAGGGGGCGATCACCAGCTCGTCCACGGCCCGCGGGGTGAAGTCCCGTTCGCGCAGCGCCGGCCAGGCGGTGGCCAGGCATCCGTTCGCCAGCGAGCCGCCGGACACGGACGACGAGTAGCGCAGGTGGCGGAGCAGCCCGGTGCCGGCCAGCAGACGGACGAAGCCCAGGGCGGAGAGCGTGGCGCGGAAGCCTCCGCCGGAGAGGGCGAGGGCGACCGGGATGCCGGCGGCGGGCGGCGGTTCGGCCGGGCGGAGCGGGTCGCCGCAGGGCCGGACGGTCAGGCCGGTGCCGAGGGCGGGGGAGTCCACGGCCCACATCGGGCCGTCGGGCGGGCCGGTGCGCGTCTCCCGGGAGGGGTCGGCGAGCGGTGGGGCGGGGTCCGGGGCGGGTCGGGTGAACGTGTCCTGCGCGTGCCGGGACTTGGTCATGGCCGGTCTCCGATCGTGATGACGAGAGCCTGGTCGGCGGGCCCCCTGACCTCGACCTCGAAGGCCCTGTCCGTGCGCAGCCGCGCCAGCGCCTCCTCGGCGAAGGGGATGCGGTTGGTGAGGTGGACGACGTACTCGTCCTCGGGCGCGCGGGACTCGACGAGCCATCGCAGGGTGTCCTCGCCCGGGTGGTGGTGACGGACGCCGTCGGCCGAGACGACGTAGTGGTCGGCCCGGATCCGTTCGAAGAAGCCGGGCTCCACGTTCCGGTCGCTGCCGTGGTGCGGGAGCTTCAGCAGGTCCACGTGGAGCGGGGCGTCGTCGAGCAGGTCGAGGGCGCGCAGTCCGGCGAGGACGTGGTCCCCGCGGGCGTCGCCGGTGAGCAGCGCGGTGCCCTCCGCGTGCCGCAGGAGCAGCACGATGCTGGAGAGGTTCGGCACCGAATCGTCCGCGTACGCCGCCGAGATGACCTCCGGGTCGCCGCGCCGCTTCGCCTCGCGCCACTTCTCCGCCAGCTCGGCCAGCGCGCCCTCGTCCGGCGCGACGACCGTGACGTCCAGGTCGTGCAGGGTCGCCTCGGCACCCTCGGTGAGGGGGCCCCGGAAGGGGGCGTTGCCGTCCAGGTGCAGGGCGGCGGCCGCGTTGCGGATGTCACGGCCCTGGTTGTAGCTGGCGGTGACCGTCCTGTTCGCCGGCGGGCGGGCCGGCCTCCGCCACGACGTGGGCCAGCAGGTTGAGGAACCAGGTGAGTTGCCGGCCGCGTTCCTGCCGGCGCTGCATGTTGTCGTGGATCTCGCTGGTCGCCGGTGCCCGGATGTGCCCCGCGAGTGCCGCCTCGATCCCCTCCGCCCCGCTCTCGACGGCGAGTTCGTGGGCGACCCGCACCACTCCCGCGAGACTGGTCAGCGGCAGCAACGCCGTCACCAACTCCTCCAGCGTCACCTGCGCCACGACGAAGCTCCCGGCCGCGACCGGACGGCACGCGTCCGTCAACCGCAGCCCCTGCAACCGTTCGAGGGCCCGCTCGACGCCGTACTCCTCACGTACGGCGAGGATCAGATCCTGCCGGTACGACGACGAGGGCGACGAGTGCGGATGCGGCGGCGGATGCGAGGACGGCGGAGACTCGGCGAACGCCAGCCACACGTCGAAGTGCACGGGACAGTCGGTCGCCCAGAGAACAGGGACGGGTCCCTCGCCGTAGAACACCGTCAAGAGTTCCGTTCGGTCCATCACGGCTCCCGATGCGCGTGGCGTGGGAGGGAGTTCGGGGACTCCCTCCATTCTCCGCCCCGGTCATGGCCACCGCATCCGGGACGGGGACGACGAAGAAGGCGGCGGCCCCGGGGATCGGGGGCCGCCGCCTTCGCTCTGGGTGGTGCTAGTGGTGCTAGTGGTGCCGGTGACGCTGGTGGTGCTGGTGACGCGGGGGTGCGGGTGGTGCCGGCGCGCCGGATCAGTACCAGTTGTTGGCCTGCCAGAAGTTCCACGCGCCACAGGGGCTGCCGTAGCGGTCCTTCATGTAGTCCACGCCCCACTTGATCTGGGTGGCGGCGTTGTTCTTCCAGTCGGAGCCCGCGGAGGACATCTTCGAGCCGGGGAGGGCCTGGACCAGGCCGTAGGCGCCGGAGGACGAGTTCGTCGCGTGGATGTTCCAGTCGCTCTCGTGGTCGACGATGTGGGAGAAGCACGTGTACTGGGCCGAGTCCGCGATCATCTTCTTCGCGACAGCCTGCGCCTGAGAGGCCTCCGACGCGGCCTGGGCGGGCGCGGCGACGAGCAGGGCACCGGTGGCGGCAGCGGCCAGGGTGACACCGGCGAGGGCCTTCTTCGGGGAGGCGATGCGGCGGAGAGCGGAGCGGGTCACGGGGATCCTTTTCTACGGGGACAGGGCCGTCGCGGGCATGCCTTCACCACGGGGTGTGCGGTGGGGGCGTACGTCGGCGCCGAGGCCCGGGTGGGCTCGTCGGCGCCGTGCGACTCATCCAGAGAAACAGCCCGAGCGGCCGTCCGCAATGACCCCTTTTGCTAGTTGTGGTCGTATCCGTGCCCGAGGCCGTGTCTGTGACGTGGCTCTCAATGCGCAGGTCGGCGCGGGTTTCTTCATGTGCATGCCATGCACTTCGATCTACGACCCCGGTTCGTATGTGATGTGGGTCCTGTGGGGTGGTTCACGGCTCACGCGACGGACGGTGGCCCGGACCTCACAGGGGGTTCACCGCGAGGGCGGCTCGAACGTGACGGCGCTCTCGAAGGCGGCCCTGCGGGTGGCCCGGCGCAGCGCCTTCAGGAGCGGGGTGCCGAGGGTGAGGGTCAGGACGACGGTGACGACCGCGCGGCCCAGGTCCCAGCCGAGGGACGTGGCCAGGCAGTACGCGACGAAACGGGCGAGGTTCGCGGCCGGGGCCGCCGACGCGTCGAAGGCGATGTCCGAGGCGAGCGTGTCGATGAAGGGCCAGCCGTAGAGGTTCATGACCGTGCCGTAGGCGAAGGCGGCGACGAAGCCGTAGGCGGCGAGCAGGGCCAGTTCGCCGCGGCCGCGCAGGCGGTGCGCGCCCGGCAGCAGCCCGGCACCCATCGCGAACCATCCCATCGCCAGCATCTGGAACGGCATCCACGGCCCCACACCACCCGTGAGCAGCGCGGACGAGAACATCGTCACCGCGCCGAGGGTGAAGCCGAAGCCGGGGCCGAGGACCCGGCCGCTGAGCACCAGGAGGAAGAACATGGGCTCGATGCCGGCGGTTCCGGCCCCGACGGGGCGCAGCGCGGCACCGGTCGCCGCGAGCACCCCCAGCATCGCCACCGCCTTCGCGCCCAGCCCGGCCTCCGACAGCGTCGCGCCGACCACACCGACCAGCAGCACGAGCAGCCCCGCGAACAACCAGGGCGCGTCCTGCGCGTGCGCGGTGACCTGCGAGCCGGGGTCCGCGAAGAAGGGCCAGCCGAAGGCCGCCGCGCCGACGAGGCCGACGAGGAGGAGGGCGGCGACGGTGCGGGGTGAGAGGGGGACGGGGCGGGGGCGGCGCCTGGGGTTCGCGGGGGAGGGGTCGCTCATGGCCGTTCCTCGGGGTGGGGCGGGGCGGGGGCGCCGGGCGCGGCGAGGCTCTCCGGTGCGGCGACGGCCCGCCGGGCTCCCCCGGGCGGCCGGCGCGGGCCCCCCCCCCCCGCGCGGGCCGCCCCCCCCGCCCGCGCCCCCGCCCGCCGCCCGGGCGAGAACCCCACCGGGCGCGC
>NZ_JBSFCF010000016.1:0-182899 GCF_053593335.1 Streptomyces sp. NPDC002324 | reverse complement strand
CTCCTCCGGATACGGAGACTTGCGCCCCACCTGGACATCCCTCCCTGGACCATCAAGATCCACTACCAGGGTGGCCACTCCAAAGGATCATCCTCGGTAATGGTCCGGCCCCCTCCTTGAGCTGCCGGTCTGCTGCCGAACAGCTGCCGACCAATGGGGATGCCGATCCCTAGGCTGGTTGGTGTGTCCCCTTCCGCCGGTGCGGGACGAGCGAACGGAACCCGAGACCATGGCTGTTGCAGAAGTGCTTTCCGACAACGAAGAGATGGCGTCCGTCTTCCCGCTCGGCGGTTCGTGCTCGCTGCGAGGAGAATGCCGGACATTGCGGCGCACCGTTTTCCTGCCAGAGGAGTACGAGCATCGGGCAGCCGATTTGTTGCCTGCGGCGGCACTGGTCCTGGGTCGAAAATACAGCAACAGTGAAGCCTTCCGCATCGGCGTGCGACGTTCCTCGTGGTCTATGGGCGACCGGAGTAGCGCCCTCTCCGTCGCCATGCCGCCGTCAAAGACAGTACGGAAGGTGCGCGAGGAAGTCGCGGAAGCGCTCGTCGGCTTGACCCCGGCGTCTGCCTCGTATCCCGGCGCTGCGCCGGCGACGCTGCAGTGCGTCCTGGACGGACCCGTCGGCGGACGAAACGGATTCGACCTATCCCTTTCCATCGAGTCCCGGCCCGGGCGGCGGACCGCATTGCATGTGGACTGCCATGAGCACGTTTACGGATCCGGCTTCGCGGATCGACTGCTGGCCCATCTCGTCAACATCTTCCGACAATTGGATGCTGAGCCGGATGCGACGATCGCCGGCCTCCAGCTGCTGACTGAACCTGAGCGAACCAGGTTGCGGGAACTGGGCAGGGGTAGCAGCCGGCAGCCGTATCCGAGTGAAAGCTCCATCTACTCGCTCTTCGCCGAGCAGGCCGCCGCTCACCCCGACCGTGAGGCGGTCAGCCACGACGACGGCAACTTGACATACGGGGAGTTGCGAGATCAGGCCAGAGATCTAGCCCTGGCGCTGCACGCCCGAGGCGTGCGTCCGCACGACCGAGTCGCGTTCCTCCTGGGCAAGACCCCGCGACTTTTCATCACTCTCCTGGCCATTCTTCGCCTGGGCGCGTCCTACGTGCCCATCGCCGCTGACATCCCGGAAAAGCGACGCGCCTTCCTGCTTGCCGACAGCGGCGCCTGCCTTCTGTTGTCCGAGGGTCCGGTGCCGGCTGTAGATGTTCCCGTCCTTGACCTGACGCAGTCGTATGTGATCGCTGACACCGCGCACCAGGAGCTGCCGGACCCGACCATCGGCCCGTTGGACGCTGCGTACGTGATGTATACGTCCGGTACCACCGGTCGGCCGAAGGGCGTGCTGGTAAATCAGCGCGCGGTTGTCCGGCTGGTCAAGAACACCGACTATGTGCGCCTTTCTTCCGATACCCGGATCCTGCAGACGGGCGCCGTCGCCTTCGACGCCACCACCTTCGAGTTCTGGGGAGCACTACTCAACGGTGGGACCGTCGCCCTCGTCCCGAACGAGGAGGTCATAAGCGCGGCTGGCCTCGGTGCCGCCCTCAAGCGGCACCGGGCCGATACCCTCTTCCTGACCACGGCCCTGTTCCACCGAGTCGTGGAGCAGGAACCCTCCGTTCTGGCGGGATGCCAGGTGCTCATCGGGGGCGACAACCTCTCAGCGATGCACGTGGCCAAGGCGATCGACGCCTGCCCTGGCAGCGAGTTCGTCAATGGCTACGGGCCTACGGAGAACACCACTTTCTCCACGGCCCATTCCATCACCACGGGGTACAAAGTCAGGGTGCCGATCGGTCGCCCGATCGCCCGGTCCACGGCGTACGTCCTGGACCGAGATGGAAACCCGCAGCCCTTCGGTGTACCCGGCGAGTTGTACGTCGGTGGCGACGGCCTTTGCGACGGGTATCTCAACCGTCCCGAGCTCGACGCTGCCGCCTTCGTGTACGGCGGACTCGGGGAAGAGCCCGAGCGGCTCTACCGCACCGGTGACCGCGCGCTCTGGAGCGAAAGCGGTCAGCTGGAGGTCCTCGGCCGCAGCGACCACCAGGTCAAGATCCGAGGCTTCCGCGTCGAACTGCCCGAGATTGAAGCTCAGTTGACGCAGCTGCCTGGGGTTCGTGAAGCTGTGGTCCTGCTGCGCCGCCGTGACACGGGCCTGTCCGTGCTCTGTGCCTACGTCACCGCCGACGAGCCCGTGAGCGGGGAGGTGCTCCGTGCCCAGCTACTCAAAGAGCTCCCCGCCCACATGGTGCCTGCTGAGTTCACGCAGGTTGACGAGATGCCGCTGAATCGCAACCAGAAGATCGACCGAGCCGCGCTGGCTGAGCTGCTTCCCGTCGTCGCCCAGGCTTCGATGGGGGCGCAGTCCCGCCCCCCTCGCACAGCGACGGAGGTAACGGTGGCCGCCGTATTTGCCGAGGTACTCGGGCTGCCCTCGGTGACCCTGGACGACAACTTCTTTGACCTCGGTGGTCATTCACTGCTCGCGAGCCAGCTTTGGAGCCGTCTCCGGTGCGCGCTCGGAAAGGAGTTCCAGCTTCGGCAGATCCTCGATACCCCGACGGTCGGAGGACTCGCGGCGAGCCTCGAGCGGGGCGATGGGGCCACAGTCGCACGTCCGAGACTGGTCCGCCGGTCGTCTTGACAGCTAATTTCTCGAATTGGAGTGGTAAGCATGTTTCCGTTGTCATTCGCCCAGCAGCGGTTGTGGTTCTTCAACCGGCTTGAAGGACCGAGCCACACCTACAACGTCCCCGTTGTGATTCGAATGTCTGGCGCGCCGGACATCGCTGCCCTGGAGACAGCTCTCGCCGATGTCATCAGTCGGCATGAGAGCCTGCGTACCGTGTTCGGCGAGGCGGACGGCGAGCCATGCCAGCGCGTCCTTCCGGCAGATGAGGCCAGGCTGGTGCTGGAGCGGCGTGATGTCGACCCGGAGAAGGCCGACTCCGTACTGCGCGAACTGGCGGAGCTGCCCTTCGACCTGGACGGAGGTATCCCGCCGGTCCGGGCACACCTGCTGCGGATAGCTGAGGACGAGCAGGTGCTGGCGCTGGTTCTGCACCACATCGTTTGCGATGGATGGTCGATGACGCCACTGCTGCGGGACCTCGGTCAGGCGTACGCCGCGCGAGCCGACGGCCGGGCGCCGGTGTGGGAACCGCTGCCGGTGCGGTACTCCGACTACACCCTGTGGCAGCGTGAACTGCTCGGCAGCGAGGCCGATCCGCAGAGCCTCGTCTGTCGGCAGCTGCAGTTCTGGCGGGACTCCCTGGAGGGGCTCCCGGACGAGTTGGATTTGCCCCTGGACCGGCCGCGCCCGCAGGCTGCGAGCTACCGCGGCAGGGAGATCGGCTTCCGCATCACCCCGATGGTCCACACCGGACTCACGGACGTAGCCCGGCAGACGCACAGCACCCTGTTCATGGTGGCGCAGTCCGCTATCTCGGCGCTGCTCTTCCGTCTGGGCGCCGGTACCGACATCCCCCTGGGTACGGCCATCGCTGGCCGTACCGACAACGCGCTCGACGATCTCGTCGGCCTCTTCATCAACACCCAGGTGCTGCGCACCGACGTGTCCGGCCGGCCGACGTTCCGGGAGCTGATTCAGCGGGTACGGGAAGCCAGCCTGGAGGCGTACGAACACCAGGACCTACCCTTCGAGCGGATCGTGGAGGAACTCAACCCCCTTCGCACCCGATCTCGACACCCCCTCTTCCAGGTCGGCCTCGAATTGCACGGCGGCGCACTGGAGCTGGAGCTGGCTGGCGTGCACACGCAGGTCGAGCTGTTCAAGATGGCACTCTCGAAGTTCGACCTGTCCTTCGTCCTCGTGGAGCAGAAGGCGCCGGACGGCACCCCAATGGGGATCGCCGGCACCCTCGAGTACGCGGCGGACCTGTTCGACGAAGGCACCGCGGCCACTCTCGTGGAGCGGTTCGTCAGCTACCTCGGACAACTGGCAGCCGAGCCGGACAGCGATCTCGCGACCGTCGATATCCTTACTCCGGCCGAGCGCGACACGCTGCAGCAGCGGACCGAGACAGCCTCGGAGCTGCCGGACAAGACCATCGGCATGATCTTCGAGGAACGGGCGGCCGCCACACCCGACGCGCTTGCCCTCGTGGCAGGCGACATCCGGCTCACCTACCGCGAACTCAACGCCTGGGTGAACCGTTTCGCCCACCACCTGCTGGCACTCGGCATCGTGGCCGACGACTTGGTGGCCGTCGCCCTGCCGAGGACCGCCGAGGCGATCGTCGTCTGGCTCGCGGTCATCAAGGCGGGCGGCGTCTACACCCCGATCGACCCACAGAGTCCGGCCGAGCGGATCCGCACCGTCCTCGCTGAAGCCCGTCCTGCGGTGCTCGTCACTACTGAGGACATCTCGGTCGGCATACGTACTGCCGTACGGCTACCGACCCTGGTTACCGAGCACAGGCAGCAAGACCAGCCGGAGCACAACCCGACCGACGCGGACCGTCCTGTGCCGCTCAGCCTTGATCACGCCGCGTATGTGATCTACACATCCGGGTCCACCGGGCGGCCCAAGGGCGTGACAGTGCTCCACCGCGCCCTGACCAATCTGTGGCAATACCACACCGGCGTCACGTTCCCGCAGCCCACTGGCCCCCAGGACCGCCGACGGGTATCTCTTTCGGCCTCGCTCGCCTTCGACACGTCCTGGGAGGGCGTGCTGGCCATGATCGCCGGTCATGAGCTCCACCTGCTGGACGAGCCGACCCGCCGCGACCCCGCCCGTATGGTCGACTACATCGTGCGCCACGGTGTCGCTCAGATCGACGTGACTCCGAGCTACGCGCAACAACTGCTCGCCGAGGGCCTGCTGGACGGCGACACCCCGCTGCGGACGCTGATGCTCGGCGGAGAGGCTGTCAGCCAGGCGTTGTGGAGCGAACTGCGCACCGCACAGACCACCACCGTCTTCAATTACTACGGGCCCAGCGAATTCTGCGTCGAAGCGTCCGGCTGCGCGCTGGCCGACTACGAGAGTGCCAGCATCGGCCGCCCCGTCCACAACACCCAGATGCACGTGCTCGACGAACAGCTCAACCCGGTGCCACCGGGTGTGCTGGGCGAGCTCTACCTCGCGGGCGCAAACCTCGGCCGCGGCTATGTAGGGCGTGCGGCGCTGACCGCGGAGCGGTTCGTCGCCAACCCGTACGGCGCGCCCGGCGAGCGCATGTACCGCAGTGGCGACCTGGCCCGCTGGACGACTGACGGCTCTCTGCACTTCGCCGGTCGCTCCGACGATCAGATCAAGCTGCGCGGCTTCCGCATCGAGCTGGGCGAGATCGAGACGGCCGTCCACGCCCACTCCACGGTGGCGGACTCCGCTGTGATCCTCCGCGAGGACGTACTGGGCGACAAGCGCTTGGTTGCCTACGTTGTCCCGGAGAAGGGCCACACGGTGGACGTGGCCGCACTGCGTGCTGAACTGGCGCTGGTACTACCTGACTACATGGTGCCGGCCGCCTTCGTCCCCCTGGACGTGCTGCCGCTGAACCGCAATGCCAAGCTCGACAAGCGCGCTCTGCCGGTCCCGGACTACGGATCGCTGTCTGCCGGCCGGGCCGCGACCACCGAGCGGGAGAGGGCGGTTGCCGGACTGTTCGCCGAGATCCTCAAAATCGAGTCGGTGTCCTTGGACGACAACTTCTTCGAGCTCGGCGGGCACTCGCTGCTCGCGACCCGCCTGGTGAACCGGATCCGCGCTGTCCTGGGCGCCGAGGCCAATCTGATGAAGCTCTTCGACAACCCCACTGTCGCCGGCGTGGTCGCGAGTCTGGAGCAGGAGCCGAGCGCCGGGGCCGAGCGACCCAAGTTGGTACGCCGCACGACGTGATCGACGGTCACGGGGTGGGTGCGGTAATGCGGCACCCACCCACTTTCATGCAGGACAGACCCGCTCAGTCAGGAGAGTAATGACACCGGAGATCGACGGCCATTTCGCGGCCCTGAAAGCGCGGTACGGGACGGACTCGCTGGACCGAGTCGAAGAGATGCTGGAGCCGCGCCGCCGGACCGACCTCCGCCACCCCCTGCAGCAGGCGGCCAAGTGGGTACTGCCCGGTATCCCACAGCAGCCGTGGCACGACCCGTACGCCTATCCGGAGCTGCTGCCCTTGGTCGTGGCGCTCGAAGAGAACCATCCACAGATCAAGGCGGAACAGGAGCAGGCCTGGGCGCAGCGCCGGACGAGCTTCACGGACTACGAGCACTACCTCGCCCGCCAGCGCGATTGGCAAGCACTCTACCTCTACCGCGACGGCGAACTGGTGGCGAACTCTCAGCCGCTAGCCCCGACGGCCTACAAGGTGCTCAGCGAGAACGCAGTTGACACGGGTGTGATCTGCCCGCTCCTCGAATCGCATTTCTCGACGCTACTGCCCGGCGGGGCCATCAAGCCGCACTGCGACTTGTGGAACTTCAGCATCAACCTGCATCTCGCCATCGACATTCCGGAGGGCGCCGGAATCAGAGTGGCCGAGGAGACCCGGACCTGGGAGGAGGGCAGGACCCTGCTCTTCGACTACTCCTTCGAGCACGAGGCGTGGAACCGCGGAGACCGTACGCGGACCTGTCTGCTCGCCGACCTGTGGCACCCCAACACCACGGTGCCCGAGCGGGCGGCTCTGACCGTACTCATGACCGAGATCCAGAAGATGATGACCGCCTGAACACGACCCTGCCACGCGATTGGTAGACCTGATTCTCATAAGGGGCACCTGTGACGTTGACCTACTCCGCCAAGGCGGCGCTCGACCAGATCGATCTCGCAGATCCTCAGCTATTTTCAGACCCGGGGCACCATCGGGTGTTCCGGCTCCTGCGCGACTATGCCCCGGTGCACTGGAACCCGGAGCAGTCCGAGCCTGGCTTCTGGTCGGTCACGCGATACGAGGACTGCCTCGCGGTGCAGAAGGACGGAGCCACCTTTAGCTCGGCCGGCACCAACACGCTCGGTGCGCAGCGATGGACCGGGGACGAGGGTTCGGGCCGGATGCTCACCCACACCGACGGGCCCCGCCACAACGAGCTGCGGCAACTGGTCAACCGGGCCTTTACGCCGCGCGCGGTTGCCAGGCTGGAGCCGTACATACGGTCGGTGATCCGGCAGTCGCTCGACGAGGCTCTGGAGCAGGGCGAGGTCGACTTCGTCGACACCGTCGCGCTGCTGCCCGTCGCCTCGATCGCGGCGCTGCTCGGCGTACCGCAGGAGGATTGGGTGCTGTTGCTGCGCCTGACCACGGCCGCGTTCGGATCGGCCGACCAGGACCTGCAGACTTCCCCGAGCGCTCGTGCCAGTGCCGCCGCAGCTCACGCGCAGCTGCTGCTGTACTGCCAGGACCTGATGAGCCAGCGCCGGGCTTCGCCGCGGGAGGACATCGTGACCTCTCTGGTCGAAGCACAGGACAGGGGGCTGTTGGATGAGGAGAGCGCCATGCTCTTCTTCGACCTGCTGCTGCTGGGCGGGAACGAGACCACCCGGCACGGCGCCGTTGGCTCACTGATCGCCCTCATCGAGCACCCGGAGCAGTGGCAGCGGCTGCGCGCGGACCGGGGCCTGCTGAACACCGCGGTCGCAGAGGTTCTGCGGTACGTGTCGCCTAGCCAGCACGTGCTGCGCCGGGCGGAGTGCGACGTGGAACTGCACGGCCAGAAGATCAAGGCCGGCCAGGATGTGGCGATCTGGCACTTCTCGGCCAACCGGGACGAGCGCGTGTTCGTGGATGCCGACCGATTCGACATCGCCCGTATGGACAACCCGCACCTGGCGCTCGGATCGGGCCCGCACTACTGTCTGGGGGCCTCCTTGGCCACCATGGAGCTGCGCTTGTTCCTCGACGAGCTGTGCGAACGGGTGGGCTCCGCCGCCATGATCGAGCCGCCGGTGCGGCTCGCGTCCACGGTCATCAGCGGGTTCAAGCACCTGCGTGTCCAGCTGCTTCCCGGATGAGTCCGCAAGGACCGATAGAGGGAACGACTCGGTGACTGCTTCTGTGCCGTCCGCCGGGCCCGTGCTCTTGATCGCTGCCCGCCTGAATCCTCGCCGACCGGGTCGATCAGCGGAAGTTGATGATCGTCGGCCTCTGCAACATCGCGGCGCCCTCGTACCAGCATCAGATCACCCCCACCCACCTGCTCGGGCGGGTCAACGCTGCCTTCATGTGGACCTGTCCGGCTTCCTGATCGGGGCACTGTTCGGTGGCAACCCTGGAAGCAGGCTGGGCCTGCGCACCACGCTGTGGATTTGTGTGTGGGGAACCTGGAGTGCCGCGCTCTTCGTCGTTTTCTCACTGCTGCGGACGATGCGGGACATGCCCGCGGAAGGGGTCTCATCACCGTGACTGCCAAGACACTGCATGCCTGGTTCACGGACAGCGTCCGTCGGGTGCCCGACGAGCCTGCGCTGGTTATCGACGGGCAGAGCCTCACCTACGCCGAACTGGACGCGGTCTCTCGGGACGTCGCGGGCCGCGTGACGGGGGCGGGTCCCCGGGTGAGGCGCGTCGGGCTCTTGGCTTCGCGCAGCGTGGCGTCCTACGCGGGCTATCTCGGCACCCTGTTGGCCGGAGCCACCGTCGTGCCGCTCAACGAGGCGTACCCGGCTGAGCGCAACCGGAAGATCCTTGACATCGCCGGTCTGGACGCCGTCCTGGCCGATGCCGGGGGGGATGCCTCGTTCGCGGACGGAACAGGGATCCCGGTCGTGCGCATCGGCGCCGATGACGTGGGACGGGCTCTGCAGGAGCGGGGTCCGGCGTCGACCCTCGCGGGGGAACCGGGTGATCCCGACGACACCGCCTACATCCTGTTCACCTCGGGATCCACAGGCATGCCCAAGGGCGTGCCCATCCGGCACCGCAATCTCGACGCGTTCCTCCGCCACAACATCGCCCACTACGACGTGGGGCCTGGGTGTCGGCTCTCGCAGACTTTCGGCCTGACCTTCGACCCCTCGGTGTTCGACATGTTTGTCGCCTGGGGTGGCGGGGCGGCGCTTGTGGTGCCCACCATCGAGGAACTCCTCGACCCGGCCTCCTTCGTGGCCGACAACGCGATCACCCACTGGTACTCCGTACCGTCGATCATCTCGCTCGTCCGGATGGGGGGCTTGCTGACACCGGGCAGCATGCCCTCGCTACGCCGGAGTCTGTTCGCCGGCGAGCAGCTGACCCTGGAGCAGGCTCAGGCCTGGAAGGACGCGGCACCAGGGAGCACGGTCGAGAACCTGTACGGGCCGACCGAGCTCTCGGTGACCGTGACGGCGTACGAACTGCCGGGCGACCCATCGCGCTGGCCGACCACGTCCAACGGGACGGTGCCCATCGGCACCATCTACCGGCATCTCGAACACCAGATCGACTCAGATACGGGCGAGCTCCAGGTACGGGGACCGCAGCGGTTCGACGGCTACCTTGACCCGGCGGACAACCAGGGCCGCTTCGTGGAGCCCCGTCCGGACTGCCGGCCGCAGACGCCGAGTACAGACGCCTGGTACCGCACTGGGGACCGGGTAGGACTGGAAGACGGGCAGCTCGTCCATCTCGGCAGACTCGACCAACAGATCAAGATCATGGGTCAGCGACTGGAACTGGGTGACGTCGAGTCGGCCGTCCGGATTTGGGGCGGGCTGGGGGACGTTGTGGTCGTCGCCGTGCCGGGGGCCTCGGGGGATTACCGGCTGACGGCGGTGTACAGCGGCGAAGAGGCAGCGCCCGCAGAGATCCGCGCCCGTCTGCGGGCGCACCTGCCTTCCCACATGATCCCCAAACGCTTCGTCCACCGTCCCGCGCTACCGCTCAATGCGAATGGGAAGTTCGACCGCAATGCGTGCATTCTGTTCTGATGCGCGAGGCCCGCACGTTGGCGGGCGAGGCTGATGACGCCTCCCAACTGCCGGTAAGCCACCGCCTATGGTGCCTGATCTGGGCTTCCTTTCTCTCTAGGCTTGGGGTATTCCAGGAGATTGCGAGAAGGGGATGAAATGGTGAATCCATTCGACGATGAAGAGGGTGTTTTTCTCGTCTTGGTGAACTCCGAGGGCCAGCACTCCCTGTGGCCCGTGACGCGCGCCGTTCCAGTGGGTTGGGAGTCGACGTTCGGGCCTGATTCCAGACAGCGCTGCCTCGACCACATAGAGAAGAGCTGGACCGATCTGCGGCCGGCGAGCCTGGCGCGGTCGGCCGGGTGAGCGAGGTGACAACAGGCACACCGCAGCGCATCTTCGAGCGTTCCCGCGTTACCGCGCGCGACCAGGGGGCCTTCGTCGCAAAACTTGCCATAGCCCTGGCGATGGGCGCGGCCGGCGCTCTCCTGGTGCTGACACAGAATCCTTTTCTGGTAATGGCAGGTATTCTTCTGCTGGGAATTCTCTATACTCATATGGTCGAACTCCAACACCAGTGCCTGCATCATTCCGCATTTCTGACGGTCGGGCTGCACCGCGCGGTCGGCGTCGTACTGGGCCTGCCGATGCTCGTCGCGTATAGCCACTACCGGATTCGGCACCTGCAGCACCACCGTTTCTTGGGAACTGACCACGACACCGAATTCTTCGGCTTCGACACGCGCCAGCCACTGACTCTGGGGGTCATGCTCCGGGCCCTGTTCGACTACCAGCGGCTGGGCACAGTAGCCGCCGAGAGCTACCGCAGTTGGCGGGGCACTTGGCAGTACGGCAACGGCCAGGTGTCCGAGCGGCTTCGCCGCAATAGCGTGATCGAGTACCGCCTGATGGCCATCCTCGCCGGCGCCGCGGTGGTGGCCAGCGCCGCAGGCCACGGTGTGCTGGTGCTGGAGCTGTGGGTGGCGCCCCTGCTGCTCGTCGCGACTCCGATGCACTTCCTCGTCGAACTACCCGAGCACATCAAGTGCGAGAACGACACCACCGACGTGCTGCTCAACACCCGCTCCATCAGCGGCAGCTGGTTCAGCACGTGGCTGACCAACGGCAATAACTTGCACGTCGAACACCACGCTGCGATGACGGTGCCGATCAGCCAGCTGCGTGAACGCCACGACGAGGTGAAGGAATTCGCCAAGTTCGTCGACCGCAGCTACTGGACCTTCTACCGCGCGGTGATCCGCGAGGTGCTGGCCAACGCGGAACCGCGCCGTCGTACCGGGGGCCAGGGGTAACCCTCCCGGACGCCGCAGCTCATCAGGCCCAGGACCACAGACTTCATGAAAGGCAACGCTGCGATGCTCACTGCCCCCGCCAAGGCGGCGTACACGGCGTACCCCCAGGATTCCCTGGGGACCGTGCGCTACCTGCCGTCCCTGTCGCTCGATGCTTACCGGAACGACGTCGTCGCCGACAGCGCGCTCCTGCGCTCGGTGGTCGACTTCGGGCGGTCGGGGTCCGAGCTTGCCCTGGCAGTTCTGGAACGGACGGTCACGGAGTTCGACACCGACGAGACCGGCCGTGGAAACTCGTACCGAATTGCGCAGAGGGACGCGTCGGTCCGCTGGACAGGCGTCGAGCAGCTGCTGGGGCTGTGCGCCCCGGAGGGTCCAGCCGTGGTGCTCGACATCCTCGGCGGGGACGGGACCCTGGCCCGCGCCGTCGCGGAACTGGGCGGCAAGGCCACCTCGGGGATAACCATGCTGACTTCGGACATCTCCGGGGAAATGATCAAGGAGGCGCTGACCCAGGGCCTGCCCGCCGTCAGGCAGGCGGCGGACTTTCTCTTTGTGTGTGAAGGTTCGGTGGACGCGGTCCTCCTCGCCTACGGCACCCACCATATCGCCAGTCAGGACCGCCCGGCCGCGGTTCGGGAGGCGCTTCGGGCGGTCCGGCCCGGCGGACGGGTCGTGCTCCACGACTTCGACGAGGCCAGCCCGATGGCCCGGTTCTTCACACAAGTAGTCCACCAGTGGTCGCCCGGCGGGCACGACTACCCCCACTTCACGCGCGACGGGCTCGTACGCCTCTTCGCCGAGTCCGCCACGCCGGCGCAGGTGCTCGACGTGTATGACCCGCTGATCGTCCGGGCCGACTCCCAGGAGGCCGCACGGGTGGCCATGTGCGACTACATCGGCAATATGTACGGGGTCTCCCGATTCTTCGAAGAGCTGGGCGTCCTGAAGGCCTGGAGTTTGCTGGAGGAGGTCTTCGATCACACCGGGTACCTGGCGGGGCTGGGCCACACCGTTGACTTCCCCGCTGTTCCGCGCATCCGCGAGGCGGGTGGCTCCTTCGTCGCCGAGGTTCCGCGCGCATCTATCGTCGCCGTCGCTCAGAAGGCAGTCTGAGCCATGACCCACTCGAACCTCCTCGACCTGCTCAAAGCGTCGGGCACGCTCGGCGATGAGCGCACGGCGATCGTCAGTGCCGACGGCGAACTGGGCTACCAGGCCCTGTGGCGCCGAGTGGATGAGACCGCCGCTCTACTTGCCCGATCCGGCGTAGGCGCTGGCGACCACGTGGGGCTCTACTTCCTGCGTTCGGCCGACTACGTGACCTCCCTGCTGGCGACTCTGACCGTGGGCGCGGTCGGCGTGCCGCTCGACCCGGAGTACCCGGCCGAGCGCATCGACCAGATTATCGAGGCCGCCGATCCCCGCATCATCCTGCGCAACCGCGCGAGCCGACACGCTGACGAGCTGCTGCGGCCCAGCCGCTGGGTCGACGTCGACAGTCCGGACCCCACTGCCGCATCCCCCGTGCCGGGCACTGTGTCCCGGCTAGCCCGCGCGGACGCGCAGGACCCGGCCCTGATCCTCTTCACCTCCGGGTCGACCGGGAAGCCCAAGGGCGTCGTGCTCCAGCACGGCGGCCTGTCCAACCGCTTGGCCTGGGGCCACGAGCGGTACGGCATCGCTGCTTCCGACCGGGTCCTACACAAGGCTTCGATCGCCTTCGACGCCTCTTTGCACGAGATCTTCTCGCCGCTCATCGCGGGTGGCACGCTGGTCCTTGCTCCGCCGGGGCTGCAGTTCGATAGCCGCGGCCTGATCCGGCTCATCCAGGACGCCGGGATCACCACGGCGCACTTCGTGCCCTCGATGCTTCGGCACATGCTGGAGGAAGTCGACCTGGAGTTCTGTGACGACCTCCGCCGGGTCTTTTGTGGCGGTGAGGCCTTGGACATGGACATGGTTAGCCGCTTCCGCAAGACGCTGCCGCTGTGCGACCTGTTCAACCAGTACGGCCCCACCGAGTGCTCGGTCAGCGTCACGTACTGGGACACCTCGGAGGAGTTCTACGGCGCCATCGCACCTATTGGCCGCGCGGTCGCCGGAGCCGAACTCCACGTGCTGGACGAGGATATGACCCCGGTCGCCGACGGCCAGACCGGAGAGCTGTGGATCGGTGGCACTCCGGTGGCGGCGGGATACTTGGGCGACGACGAACGAACCCGGGAGCGCTTCCTGCCCGACCCGTTCGGTCCGGTCGGCCGGATCTACCGCACCGGCGACCTCGTACGCCGGGCCGCCGCCGGCTACTTGGAGTTCTGCGGGCGCGTCGACGACCAGGTGAAGGTCCGGGGCATTCGCGTGGAACCCGGCGAGGTCGGGGCCACCCTGCGCCGGCACCCGATGGTCCAGGACGCGGCGGTCGTCGCCGTACCCGACGAGGAGAGCGGCGTGCGCCTGGTCGCCTACGTCGCTGCGAAGCGGAGCCACGCGCCCGTCGTCGACGGCATCCAGCGCTTCCAGCTGCCCGGCGGCCTGGCCGTTGCCGCGCCCTCCGCTGACGAGGCGCTCTTTCTCCACCGTCAGATCTTCGAGGAGGACGAGTACTCCCGCTTCGGCGTCTACCTCGGCGAGGGCGCTGTGGTTGTTGACGTCGGCGCCAACATCGGGCTGTTCTCCCTGTGGGCCCATAAGCAGGCCGACGGCGTCCGACTGCTCTCGGTCGAGCCCAATCCGGACGTTTTGCCCTTCCTCCGCTCCAACCTCGAACTGCACTCCGTGGCGAGCGAGGTCGTCCCCGTGGCGCTGACGGACCGCATCGGGAGCGAGGAGCTGACATCCTTCCCGCAGCTCACCTACCTGTCCGGGCTCGGCACCGGCCGGGAGCGAGCCGCGGCCGGACTGGTCCAGTCGCACTACCGGAATACCGTCATCGGCGACGGCGACCTGGCCGATGAAGAGCTGTCGTCCCTTCTCGTGGCCGCCGAGAGCCGACTCGCCGCCACCTCGCACACCGTCGAGACCACAACCCTGTCGACCCTCTTCGAGGAGCACGGTCTCGACCGGGTAGACCTACTCAAGATCAACACCGAAGGGGCGGAACTCGAAGTCCTGCGGGGCGTTCGACCTGAGCACTGGTCCCGGGTCCGCCAGGTGTGCCTGGAAGTCGAGCGCGCGAGCGTGGTCGGTGCGGAGATCAAAACTCTGCTGGCCGACGCCGGTTTCGAGGTGAACGAGGTCAACGACTGGTGCGTCGGGACCGACGCCGATGTCACCTACGTCTACGCGACACGCAGGGCCGACGGAGCCGCCCGGTCCGCTGCCCCAGTGGTGGCTACCGCCGGGGAGCCTGACACCCTGCTCACCACGCGCGCCGTTCGGGCCTACCTGACGAACGCACTGCCGCCGGCCATGTGCCCGGAACAGATCGTCTTCCTGGAGGAGCTGCCCCGCCTGCCCAACGGCAAGGTCTCCAAGCTCGGCCTCCCCGAGCCTCCGGCGCCCCTCCGCGACACCGAGGCGGATACTACGGGGACGGGAAGCACCCCGGACCGGCTACGCGAGATCTGGCGCCGGATCCTCAAGGTCGACGCGGTCACGGATGACGACGACTTTATCGCTCTCGGCGGACACTCTCTGACGGCGCTGCGCATCTGCGGCCGCGTCCGCGAGGAGACCGGCATCCACATAGCCCCGGACAGCTGCCTGCGTGCCCCGACCTTCGCGGTCTGGGTCGCCGAGGCGACCCAGCCGATGGGCGTGTGACGCAGTGTCCGTCATTCCGCAGCGAAGCAGACGGCTCTCGGACATGCAGCAGTCCATGCTGGCCCACGAGTCCATCGGAGCACTGCCCGTCTACAACATGCCGCTGTGCTTCGAGATCAGAGGGGCGGTCGACGCCGCAGCCCTGGAGACGGCGCTGCACAGCGTCATCCGTCGGCATCCGGTGCTCAGCTCCACATACGCGGACGGCCAGGCCATTCCGGACTCCGCACCACTGCCCCTGCTTGATACAGCCGTTGAGCGGTGTCCGGACGGAGCAACCCCGACCTCCCTGTCCCGGCTGTGGGAACAGCCCATGGACCTACGGGCCCAGGGCCCTGTGCGGGCCAAGCTCGTGTCCGCGTCACCTGAGCGCCACTACTTCGGCCTCTGCGTGCACCATGTCGCGGGCGACAGCTGGTCCCTCGCAATGCTGTTGGACGAACTCGGATCCGCGTACGGCGCCCTGCGTCGCCGCACCGAGCCCGAGGCACGGCCGCTGGCGCCGGATTTCTTCGACCACGCGGCCGAGGAGCAGGACCAGAACTGGGACGCCACCTGGTGGCGAGCTCAGCTGGAGGGCGTACGACCGCAGCCCCACCCACGCGTCGATCCGCCGGCCCCGGCTGCACGGGGCATTCTCGTCGAAACAGAACTGGAACTCGATGCTGCGGTCACCCGGGGAGTTCGGGAACTGGCTCGTAGCGCACGAGTATCGCCGACCGCGGTGCTCTTGACCGCTGTCAGCCTGGCCGTCGTGGATTCCGGCACAAGGAACGATGCGAAGCGCTCCTCCACGGTCGGGCTCCCAGCCGTACAACGCGACACGTACGCACTCCAGGCAACCATGGGGCCCCTGCTCACCACTCTTGCGGTGCGCACCGGATGGCAGGACGGGGCGACGAGCAGGGAGCTGGTCCAAGCGCACGCGGAGGCGATCAGCGGGGCGCTCGCTCACAAGGATGTTCCCTACTCCCGTGTCCTCAAAGCGGCTGGCATCCGGCGCAGGCCTGGGAACGCCCCGCTCTTCCTGCACGTGGTCAACGCCGATAACGAGGCGCCACGCCTGCGCCTCTCCGGGGTGCGCACCGTGCTGCGGCCGATTACTCCCAAGTGGGCCATCTTCCCAGCGCAGTGGGAGTTCCGATGGAAATCGGTCGGGAATATCCGCGGTGTCCTCCAGGTCTCGGCAGACTCCTTCACCGCAGAACAGGCAGCAGTCTGCGTCAGCAGGTTCCGTTCGAGCCTCACGCGCCTGCTGAGGTCAGAAACGAAGGGTCTTACGTGAGTTCCTCGCCAAACACCGCATACCCGTCCGCCGTCGAGCGACATCTGGAAGAGGTCCTGAGCGGTTTGTTCGCTGAGGTGCTCGACCTGCCACAGGTCGAGACCGACGAGGACTTTTTCGATCTCGACGGCGACTCGCTGTCGGCCATGCGGTTGATCAGCAGGGTCCGGGCGGTCCTCGGGATGGAGCTGAACATCCGTACCATGTTCACTGCCCCAACGGTGCGTGGCGTTGCCCGCGCCCTGGCAGAGGCTGTGGCTGAGACCTCCCCGGCGGCACCGCCGCCCACCACACCGGAGCGCGGTGTCCGCCCGGAGCGGGTGCCGCTGTCCTTCACACAGCAGGGTCTCTGGTATCTGTCGCTGCTCCAGGGGGCGAGCGCCACCTATAACATGCCCCTCACCGTGCGGCTGACGGGCCGTGTCGATACCGAAGCTCTTGAGATGGCGCTTGGCGACCTGGTAGAACGCCACGAGTCCCTGCGCACCTTGTACCCCGAAGAGCTCGGGGTGCCCTACCAGCAGGTGCTGCCCGCCAAGACGGCGCGCCCCGCTCTACTCAACGTGTCGTGCGAACGGGCGGAATTAGATTCGGCCATCGCCGACGCCGCGCAGGAGGTCATCGACATCATGACCGATGTGCCCCTGCGGACCTGGCTGTTCACCGTCCAGGACGAACCCGACGAACATGTCCTGCTGTTCCTCCTGCACCACATCTCGGGTGACGGCTGGTCCCTGCGGCCCCTGATGCGAGACCTGACCCAGGCCTACTTGGCCAGGCTGGAGGGGTTGGCTCCAGCGTGGGAGCCGCTGCCCGTGCAGTACGCGGACTACGCACTCTGGCAGCGCGATGCACTAGGTAAGGCAAGCGACCCGGTCAGCCGCATGTCACGGCAGATCGCCTACTGGCAGAGGGCGCTAGACGGGCTCCCGGAACGGGTCGAGCTGCCGGCGGACCGCCCGCGCCTCGCCGTCCCCAATTATAAGGGCGATGCTGTCGACGTCGTTGTCGAGGGCTCGGTGCACGAGCGACTCGCGCAGCTGGCCCAAGCGCGCGGCGCCACCCTCTTCATGGTCCTCCAAGCTGCCTTGGCCCTGGTACTCACCCGTTCCGGAGCCGGCGAGGACATCCCGATCGGCACGCCCGTGGCGGGGCGCGGGGACGAGTCTCTCGACGGCTTGGTTGGCTTCTTCGTGAACATGCTTGTGCTGCGCACGGACACCTCGGGGGACCCGACGTTCGGGGAGCTGCTGGAGCGTGTGCGCGCCGTCGACTTGGAGGCGTACGCACACCAGGATGTCCCCTTCGACCAACTGGTTGAGGCGCTGAATCCGAAGCGGTCGGCGGGGCAGCACCCCTTGTTTCAGGTAGTGCTGGGCTTCGGGGGTCGCGGCTCCGCCGCGCTCAAGGCACCGGGACTGCGAGGCATCGCTGGGTTGGCACCCACTCCCGTGGCTAAGTTCGACCTCGGCCTCTACTTGGACGAGGTGCCGCGCGGCGACGGATCCCACCGGGGCATTGTCGGGGTGCTCGAATACGCGACGGACCGGTTCGATCGGGCCACGGCCGAGGCGTTGGTAAGTGACTTCGTGCGGCTGCTGGCTCGGGTGGCCGAGCACCCGGACTCCCGAGTGGGAACGGAGGAATAGGGGATGCAACAGACCTCAGCTACCCCCATGCGCTACTACGCCGAACTCGGCTCGTGGGTGATCGCCGACCGCTTCACGGCCCAGGTGGCCCTCGGGCACCCCGGGCTCTCGTCGCGCACCGCCGAGAAGGGTATCTACCTGCCCCCTGACATGCACGAGGAGTGTGCTGAGCTGCTGGACGTCATAGGCCGGTGGTTCGTGCTGCTCGACGGAGAAGCGCACACAACGGGCCGGCGCGCTGTCCAACGCATGTTCTCACCCGGCAGGATGCGCAGGGTCCAGGATGAGATTCGCGACATCGTGGCGCGCGCCGTCGACGAGTTCCCAGAGGGCGGCACCCAAGACGCGGTCACCTGCCTGGCCAACGTGATCTCCGCCCGCACTATGGCCCACCTCCTTGGGCTCCACGACGTGCCCGTGGAGCGGCTGCACGAGTGGGCCGCAGCTCTGGCGGACTTCCTCGCCGCCTCGTACCGCAGGGACTTCGCGGTGCGCGCACAACAGGCCCTTCACGAGATGGGCCAGGCGCTTAGCAGCGTGGATGACGAGGACAGCATCTGGAACCTGGCTGTGGGCGACGACAGGGACCGCCTCGCCACCTGCTCCATGGTGCTTTTCGGGGGCCTTGAGACGACTGCCTCGCTAATCGGGCTTTGCCTTTGGTACGTACTGGAGAACAATCTGATTGCGCTTGTGAATGACCCGGACGCGGGAGCCGCGACCGACTCCCTTATCGAGCGGGTGTTGGAGCTGTACCCGCCACTAGGCCATGTGGCACGCACTGCGGTCACAGACCTGAAGGTGGCCGGCTGTCCCGTCGCCGCCGGAGACCTCGTCCTCGTGTCACTGACCGGGAACGACCCCTTCGCGACTGGAGCGGCCCGTCCGGATCGCCCGGCTGCGCACGTCCCGGACAGCGCTCGGCCTGACCATCTCGCCTTCGGCCACTCCATGCATTACTGCATGGGCGCCACGCTAGCCAGAATGGAGGCTTCGACGCTCCTCTCCCTATTTTGCCAGCGCTTTCCGACGGCCCGGGTCGGTGAAATGAAGTGGAGCAGGAACCGTACTTACCGCGGTTTCTCGCACCTTCGCATCGAGCTTTGATCTATCGTTCCGTGCATATGGTATGGGATAGGCGGAACGGGATAGTCAGAAATGATGCCGCCCGCGCTGCGGACCATCGAGGCGGCTGACGAGACCGTGACTTCAGACCCAATGCCGTGACTGTTGGTGATCTTCAGGAGTCGGGCCTTGCCCCTTGATCTTGGACACGGGCTCGTACTCCAGCAGCGGTTCGCTATCTGGCCTGGTCAGAGGCGTCGTGGGGAGTGTAGTGGGCTGATGGCGTGTCAGGGGCGGTCTTGCCGGACCGCCCCTCCAACGAGTGGCATCGTCGTCGGTAGTGGCAGTGTCTGGCGACGGCCTGACGCCTGCGCCGCCACCGTGACCAGCTCATTGCGTGGATACGAAGCGGCGGGCAGGGTCGGTGCGCGAGGCCAACTGCCAGCAGCCGGCGGACTTCCGCCACGGTGAGCGGAACCAGGGTGGAACCGTTTCTGCAGCCCCCTCTGCCGCCGCCTGCGCCGCCGTCACCGCGAGAAAGGCGTGCGCAAGCATGGGGCACCGGTTCGGGTTCGCCGAGGACACCGTCCGGCTTGCCGCGGCCTTGCGGCCGGCGCTGTCGGCCCGCCGCGTCCCTGAGTCGATCTACGTCGACAACGGGAGTGCCTTCGTGGACACGTGGCTCTTGCGGGCCTGCGCGTCGCTCGCGATCCGGCTGACCCACTCACGCCCGGGACGGCCGCAGGGCCGGGGCAATATCGAACGATTATTCCGCACCGTTCGTGACCAGTTCCTGGTCGAGCTGGATGACAGGTGGGTTGGTGAAATCACGCATCTCACCGAGCTGAACAGGCTTTTCATCGCGTGGGTGGAGACGGTCTATCACCGCGCGGTGCACTCGGAGACCGGGCAGGCGCCGATCGAACGCTGGCTTTCTTCGATTCCCAAGCCGCTGCCCCTGCCGTCCACGGCGGACCTGCGGGAGGTGTTTTTGTGGTCGGAGTTCCGCACCGTGACGAAGACCGCGACGATCAGCCTGCACGGCAACTCCTACGGAGTAGACCCATCGCTGGCCGGGATGAGGATCGAGCTGGTCTTCGACCCGTTCGACCTGACCGACATCGAGGTGAGGGCCTTGGGCAAGACGGTGGGCAAGGCCCTCCCGCACCACGTCGGCCGTCATGCCCACCCGAAGGCGAGACCAGAGACGCAGGCTGAGCCGGCGCCGTCGACCGGGATCGACTACCTCAAGATCCTCGACGAGACGCACGCCGCGAACACCGGGAAGGGCATCAACTACTCGTCCCTGATGGACGATTCGAGGGGACAGTCATGATCGACCGCGTCCAGGGCTACT
This sequence comes from Streptomyces sp. NPDC002324, assembly GCF_053593335.1. Taxonomy (NCBI): domain Bacteria; kingdom Bacillati; phylum Actinomycetota; class Actinomycetes; order Kitasatosporales; family Streptomycetaceae; genus Streptomyces; species Streptomyces sp. NPDC002324. The sequence goes on along the minus strand of NZ_JBSFCF010000016.1, from coordinate 162,591 downwards.
ACGGATTCACCCGCGTCCCCTTCGGCCGGGACCTGGCCCCCTCGATGCTCCACCAGCACAACTCCACCGCGAAGCCGCGGCCCGCATCGCGTGGTGCATCAACAACCGGGCGATCGGCGTCGTGACCGGCGAGGTCCGCGCGGGCAAGACCGTCGCCCTCAAGGGCGCCGTCGCCTCGATGGACCCGGCGGCCCGCTTCACCGTGATCTACCAGCCCAACCCGGAGGTCGGGATGCGCGGCCTCTATGACCGCATCGTCACCAGCCTGGGCGGCACCCCGAAATACCAGTCCGCCGCTCTCGCAGCCCAGGCGTCTGCCGCGCTGGCCGCGGAGGTCGACGAGCGGGGTCGTCGCACCCCCGCAGTCGTGATCGACGAGTCGCACCTCCTGGACCACCACGAGCTGGACGCGATCCGCATATTCACCAAGTACGGCATGGACTCCACGACGCCGTTCGCGGTGTTGCTGATCGGCCAACCCACTCTGCGGAAGCGGATGAAGCACGGCGTCCTCGCGGCCCTGGACCAGCGGATCGCGATCAGCTACCAGATGCCCACCATGACGAAGGAGGAGACGGCCAGCTACATCAAGCACCACCTGACGATCGCCGGCCGGTCCGACCCGCTGTTCTCCGACGACGCCGTCGACCTGATCCACCTCACCAGCCGCGGCCTGCCCCGCTCGGTCAACAACATCGCCCTGCAGTCCCTCATCGCCGCGTTCACCGACGAGAAGAGCATCGTCGACGAGTCCTCCACTCACCTCGCCATCACCGAGACACACGCGACAGAGTGACCACGAAAGCGACACCATGACCACGAAGACCCCGGCGGCCTGACGGCCGCCGGGGTCCTTTCACACCACTCCGTCGACAACCAGCACGTCGACTTCATGCACATCTTCAGAGTCGCTCAACACACCGCTTCCGTGGTCGACGAAGGCCATCAGCGGGTGGTGCCCGAATGTCTTCTTCCAGGTCGCGGTGGCGTCCTGCTTCTCGGAGTGCGCCAGCACGAGTACCCCGGCGATGCCCACGATCACCTGCCCACTCACGTCCGGAGCCGCCGTCCCGGCGCTGTGGGGGAACGTGGAGGGAACAGCCAGGGAAATACGACGCGCAATGATCACCACGTCAGACAGCAAGTGCGGATTGAGGAGTCCCATGTACAGCATTGCGATCAAGCGTGCGGCGGTAGGCATCGCCGGCCTGTTTCTGCTGGCGATCGTGGCGGTGGTGGGGGAGGACAGCTCCCCGAACTCGCCGACCGTCGGCAGCATGGCCGCCCAGAGTGTGACCCCGCGCGATCCGTCGCCAGTCTGAGCGGCCCGCTCACCCCCATGCCCATCATTCGAAGTGTCCACATGATCGAGCGGCCGTTCGGCCGGATACACGCGGAACAGTTCCGGATAGTGGAGTCTGAAGCTCCGCCGCTAACCCCCGGATCCGCCCTGTTGGAAAATGTGTATCTGCTGATCGAAGCGGACGCGCGTACGCTCTCCGCCGGAGAGTCGTACCTGCACACACCGGTTCTCGGCGGCGCCGCGATCGCGCGGGTGATCGCGTCACGGACGCGCGCACTGCCCGTAGGAGCGATGGTCCAGCACGTCACGGGGTGGAGCACACACAGCGTGGTGTGGGCTGGGCAGCCAGGAGTGCGGATCATCGATGTCGTCGCCGGCCTGCCGATCACCCTGCATCTCTCCGTATTCGGTCCTCCCGGAATGACGGCCTGGCAGAGCGTGCACGAGGCTCTCCAGCTGTCGCCCGGCGAGGTGCTGTACGTGGCTTCCGCTGTCCGTCTCGTGGGCAGTCTGGTCGGGCAAGTGGCCACGCTCACCGGCGCCGTACAACTACTGGCGGGGGTCAGGGGCGAAAACTCCGCATGTATCGCAACCGACGTGTACGGCTTTGACGACGTCTACGACACCCTCGAGTCGGCCGCGCTGGGCCGGCTGGCAGGACCGCTCACCGGACAGATCGACGCCGCCTGGGTGGATCTAGACCGGGACCACGTATCTGTGGTGGCCAACTCGCTGCGCAGGCCAGGCGGGCGGATCGTCCACGTGGGGCAAGGAGCCTACGCGGACGCGGTGGTCCGCCCCTACCGGCCGCAGCCGCTCGGCGTACCGCGAGAAACAGTGGAGGCGTGCCTGAGCCCATACCTCCGGACCGGAGAGCTGGTCGTCAATGAAACATATGTATTCGGGATCGAGCAGATAGTGGGGGCTTTTCTCGGCGTGCTCTCCGAAGAGCTCACCGGTGCGGTCATCGCCCGGATCACGGACATCTGAGCTGACGTATCACCGGGTGTCCTTCGTGCAGCGCGGATACGAGGCCGTGCCCCCGGAATTCCTACGACTGACCTTTAAGGGAGATGCCATGGTCAACCAGATGACGAAATTCCCCAGCACGACTCAGCTCGGTGAACTGCTGCAGCAGTACCGTAGACGCTGCGGATTCACCCAGAGCGAGCTGTCTGGCTTCTCCACGGTCAGCGTAAGGGCCATACGCAACCTGGAGCTGGGGCAGGCCAGGAACCCGCGGCGAGAGACTATCCGGCTGCTCGCTGACGCACTGCGGTTGGGTGACGAACAGCTTGTCGCCTTCCAACTCGCCGCAGGGCAGCGCGTGTACGACATCGCGTTCGAGAGACTGCCGGCGCTCCTGCCGGCCGCCACACGCCCGTTGCGCGGACGGAACGTGGAGCTGGCTCGGATTCTGCGGGCCTATCGCACCGAGCGGCAACGACTTGTCGCAATCACTGGACTCGGCGGAGTCGGCAAGTCACGGCTGGCGCTGGAGACCGCGCTCGTGCTGAGGGCCGAGGACGGCCTTGCGGTGTTGTGGTGGACTCTGCCGGATCCGGGGGGATCCGACGAGCGGGCTCGAGGGCATTGCCAGCCGCCGCTCGTCGGCCTCGATAACCTGCTTTCGACGCATGGCGGCGCGGTGGACGATGCCGTACGGCTGATCGGTGAGCGGCAGGTACTCCTGGTTCTTGACGGCAACGACATGGACCAGATCACGCCACAGTCCCTTGAGAAGCTCCTCGACGGGTGCCGCAACCTGCTTGTTCTTCAGACATCGAGGACAGCGGGCGAAGCCCGCTGGCCCGGATTCCGTCTACCCCTCCACCCTCTGCCGGTGCCGGGCGCGGACACCGGCGAGCATCCCTCGGCCGACGGTGCCGGACCCGCGGTGGCTGTTCTGCTCGACCGTCTCGCCGATCTCCAGGTCGGATTCGGGACCGACTGGTCCGACAGGATTGAGCCGGAGATCCTGGAGATCTGCGCCCGGCTCGACGGACTGCCCCGGGCCCTGGAAGCGGCGGCCTCCTGGCTCGTCACCTCCTCGGCCGCTGATCTCGTCCAACTCGCCCGCTCTGAACCTCATATGATCGCTCAGGCCGCTGATGCCGAATCCCGTGAGACATCCTGGGTCGATCAGGCGCTGGTGCACGCACTTGCGACCCTGACGCCCCAACAGAAGGCTCTGCTGGTGGATCTCGCGGGCTGGGGCCCGGCGTGGACGGTGCAGCAGTTCGCTGATGGACTTGAGGTCGGCTGCCTGGAAGCCGCTGTGGCCGTGCACGCGTATCTCCGGTGCGGGCTGATCCGCAGAATGCCCTCGGCCCAGCAGCCGGTCTTCGTAGTGATGCAGGTGATGCGGGCCCCTATCCGGGCACTGTCGGACAGGCTCGGCAGGACACGAATCGGTCTGCTGGAAAGCGACATGGGAGGGAACCATGACGACAGCCCGGACAGCTATCGGCCTGCTCGCCGATTCGGCACGGCTGCGAGTCTACTGCGCAGTGGTACTCGGCGCGATGACGCGGCATGAGGTGATGGTGGCCGCGGGTGTGAGCGACGCCGAGGCGGGCGTCCACCTGCGGCGACTGGCCTCGGGCGGTCTCGTGGAGGAGTCGGATGGCAGGCTGAGAGCGCGTACAGAAAGCCTGGCGGTCGCCGCGCGCGGTGCACAAGAGGAGACCAGGCCCCGTGAAAAGTTCAGGACCGGCGATGCCCGTCTCGACGCCCTGCTCCGCTCCCATACCCAGGACGGCCGGCTAACCAGCCTGCCAGGCACGCTGCAGCGCCGACGCGACGTGCTACGTCATCTCGCCCTACACTCCTTCGAGCCCAGTCGCCGCTACACCGAGAACGAGGTCAACGATGTGCTGCGACGCTGGTCGGAGCGGGCCCGGACGGACCATGTAGCGCTGCGCAGGTACCTGATTGAGCTCAAGCTGCTCGATCGGGAGGCCAGCATGTACTGGCTGCGTGATGACATCGGAGCTGACTTCCATGTCTGAGCGCTGGACTTCGGTGATTCGCCCCGCGAGCGGCACGAGACTGACACGGCTGGTTGTCCTGCCCCATTCCGGTTCGGGGCCCAACGCACTCCTGCCCTTGCTGCGGCTGTTGCCCCCGACCGTCGAGGTGGTGGGCGTGACCCTGCCAGGCCGCGAGCGGCGGTTCGCCGAGAGCTGTGCCGGGGTCGCTGACGATCCTGGCGGCGTTTTGCGTGAGGTGCTCAGCGAGTTGACCGAACTACTACGCCTGCCCACCTTCTTCTTCGGACACAGTATGGGCGCTGTCTTCGCTGCCGCGCTCGCGGTGCAGGCGCCGGATCTGTGCGGAGGCCTCGTGCTGAGTGCCTACCCCGGAGACCCGCCCGCCGCCCGCCGCCCAGAGATCCTGACGGACGAAGAACTCCTGGACATCGTTTGCCGCGGGGAGCGCACTCCGGACGACGCCCTTAACGACCCCATGGTGCGCGAGCACGTATTGCGGGTGATGCGCTGTGACCTTGCTCTGGAGCATCGCCTCGCCGAGTGGATCGCGGAGCGGAGGCTGCCAGTCGCACCGACGGTGCTCGGCGGGCGTACGGACCTCATCGTGGCGCCGGAGGAACTCGCCGGCTGGACTGCACGTGCTCCCGTCGGGGTACGAGAGCAGGTCTTTCCCGGGGGGCATTTCTATCTGCTGGACGAGCCAAACATGGCGGCCGTCGCTTCGGAAATCGTGGCCGCGATGGCATCCGGGCGGCCACGGGGTGAGGAACGGGAACTGCGAGCGTGACATCATCCACTCAACGGGAGCCGCTTCCGCGGCTCGCGGCCCCGGTCTACCGGTGGTCGCCGGAGAACGGCCGGCTCCCTGTCTGACTACGGCGGCGCCATTTGGTATCACCGAGGCGACCCGAAGCGGGCTCTGGCCAAGGAGCTTCGTGCCTCGGTCGATGAGGTCGCCTGCGCGATCGACGCACTGTTGGCGCACAGGCTCCTTGTTCCGGCCGTGGGCGCTCTCCTCTCCGCGAGCGCGGACGCCGCCTTGGCCGGAGTAGGTCCGATCGAAGCACAGAGCAGGGGCGGGAGCACCACGCGGGTGGCCTCACCGCGCGGGTTCAATCCCTGAAGGCGATGTACTTCGAGAACCGCTGGGCCAACATGTCGACGATCGAGTAATTCCCCCACATCAGCGTCTGCGTCTCCAGGGGAACCACGGGATGGCGACGGCGTCCGGGGTGGGATCTCGGAGTGTGCGGGCCGCGACGGCCTCTGAAGGACGCCTGGCGTCGTCGCTACCGCGATGAGCTGCGCTCATCCTTGACCGTCCGCCCCGTCCCTGAAGACCGGCTGACTGCCGGGCGGCCCGGGAGCTGTGACGTCCCCCTGGTCATGGAGGAACAACTCCTCGATCCCCTTGGGGACGACCATGAACCTTAGGTGGGGGAATATCATCGTCGTTCACACGCACGGCGATCTGGACCCATTGGCCTCCGGGGGAAAGCCTGGGGAGCTCGCGGCGGACCTTGTCGGCTGAACACGGGCAGTCCCGCACGTCCGGGCCGCGTGGGCGTCCGGTTAGGGGCCCCAGCCGGGGCAACGCTTCGTCTGTCCAGTCTCTGCGATCGCCCTCCGTGTGCGATTCGTTCATGGCTCTGCTCCTCTGCACTGTGCAACTGGACGATAGGCTGGCCGCCGTGGAGTCCAGATGTGCCCAGTACCGCCTTCGTCCGTGCGGGTCGGCTCCCCGTCGGACTGTCACGCATGTAGGCAGCTGCTAGCGGGGGATGGCGAAGCTGTCAGCCCAAGGTCACGGAGGATCGTCATCGCCACCGCCGCGTGCTGCTCGGATGATTCGTGATGACCCTGCACCCTCGCGACGTCCGCGAGCCCATCGTGGGCACGGGCGATCTCCAGCGGATACCCTGTCGCTTCCGCGAACTCAAGGGCCGAACTGTAGGCGGCTCCAGCTTGTTCGGCGTCATCGAGCCGCAGATGCACCTGAGCAGCTGTCCGCAGCGCCGCGCACGAGTGGATCGAGGGGCGGCTTCCGCCGTCGAGGCGGATAAGTGCCTCCTCCACATTCTCCAATGCCTTTTGCGTATCACCCAAGGCTAGGTGAGCCTCGGCTAGCAGCACCAGCGAGTGGACCCCCGCTTGGGTGCCGCCTATGCTCCGGTCGAGTTCCAGGGCATCGGTGAGCGGGCGACGGGCCGCATCCGGTTCGCCTTGGCCTGTCAAGGCACTGGCCAGGGCATTTAGCAGATTGATGCGGGTGTTCGTATCGACCGAAGTGCCAAGCCGCAGTGCTGACTCGGCCTGGGAACGGGCGCCCGCGAACTGGCCCCTGATCGCGTAGAGGACGCTCAACGAGGCCCGTGCCGTAGCCTCTTCTTGCGGGGCCGGATGCTCACGCAGTAGAAGCAGGGAGCGCTCCAGTACCCGCTCCCCCTCGCAGTAGCGACCCATCCGCTCGTAGCAGGCACTGAGCCGATTGAGAATGCCCACCTGTCCGGGAACGTCCGAGGCGGTCTCGGCAAGGGCGAGTGCCTCTTGCAGATGAAGCGTCGCCGCGTCGAACCGGCCGGACCTCCATAGGGCGACTCCCATATTGGTCAGACTCATCCTGACCAGAGATTCGTCGTTCAGTGAACGGGCCGCCGCCAGACCGATGGCCGCACTCTCCTGCAACCACTTCGCCATTCCGCGCATATGCAAAAAGAACACCAGATTGCGGGCGCTCCGGCTGGTCAGGGCGTACAGGGCAGCGGCCGCGCCGGCCCGCAGCGCGGCCAGCAGGCCGCGCTGTTCGGTAGCGAACCAGGTGAGTGCCGATTGGGCGTCCACGATGGCGGGCATCTTGTTCAGCCGGTCTCCAACCACCTCTGCATGCCCGGCCCGCCCGGGGAACAGGTGAGCGCAGGCAAGATCGCCGACGCGGACGTGGTGTTCTAGCAGGCGCACCAGAGCAGCGTTCGTGTCGGACTTGTCCTCCTCCGACGGCGAGGTGAGAGCGAAAGCCCGGACCAGATCGTGAAAGGAGTAACGGCCCTGCGCGCGCTGTTGGAGAAGGTGGACGTCGAGGAGTCCCTCCAGGACCGATTCTGTGCTCATCAGGCTTTTGCCGAGCACGGCTGCGGCAGTGTGGCTGTCGAACTCCGGCACGGGCATGCTCCCGAGACGGGTTAGCGCAGTGCGGTAAGGAACGTCGAGTGCCTCGTACGAGGTACTCAGACAGGCACTCAGGCTCCTGTCGCCGGAAGAGAGTTCCTCGATCGTCCGCGACTGCTCGGCCAGTCGGTCGGCCAGCTGCTTCAGGCTCAGGTAGGTCCGGTGCTGCAGCCGCGCCGCGCAGATACGCAGAGCGAGCGGCAAACTACCGCAGAGTACGGCGATACGGTGGGCCTCATCTATCTCAGCCTGTACACGGCCCGGCCCGATGACGCTTTCGAGGAGGGCGATGCTTTCAGCGGGCGAGAGCATGCCAGGCGAGATCGCGACCGCGCCGTCGAGCTCAGGGAGCCGTCGCCGACTGGTGACGATCACCAGGCTTTCGTTGGAGTGCGGCAGCAGCTCTCGCACCTGCGCCGCACTCACCGCGTTGTCTAGCACCAGCAGCAAGCGCCTTCGGCTTGTCACCGATCGCCAACGTGCCGCCCTGATATGCGAGTTTGTCGGAAGCTCCTCTTCGGTGAGGCCGATCGAGCCCAGCAGGATCGCCAGCGCCTCGTGCGCCGGTATGACGCGGGCGCCAGGGGTGAAGCCCTGCAGATCGAGGTAGAGCTGTCCGTCGGGATAGTGCGCGGAGAGCTGGTGGGCGGCATGAATGGCGAGGGCCGACTTGCCCGAACCACCCATGCCATCGATCGCGACGATACGCGGAGCCCCCGCCCGCAGGGTGTCTCCTCCGGGTAAACCGGATGTGGTCAAGCCCTCCGAACCCACGGTCCGGAGGACCTTGAGGGCCTGCTCCCTACCGGTGAAGTCCGGCAGGTCGTACGGGAGGGTATTCACCGGAGCGGACCGCACAACGGTCGCGGTGCGGTCCGCGGCAACAGCAGGGTTCAGGTCGGGGTCACCACGCAAAATGCGCTGGTACAGCATGGCGATTCCGGGACCGGGCTCGATCGCGTGGCTCTCGTCGAGAGCCTGGCGCAGCCGGTGATATTCGTCCAGGGCGTCACTTTGCCGGTCGGCCCGGTACAGGGCGAGCATCAACTGCCCGCGCAGCGTCTCCCGTGCGGGGTTGCGGACGACCGCTTCGCGCAGCTCGTTGAGCACGATGTCGGACCGCCCCAGTGTGAGGTGGATGTCGAAGAACTGCTCCAGCGCGGCGACGTGGCGTTCCTCCAGCCCGGCGGTGATTGCGTGCAGCAGCTGGCCGCCGGATTCGTCGAGGATGGGGCCCCGCCACAAGGCCAGAGCGCTCCGCAGATGGTCCAGTGCCTGGTGTCGCTGGCCCAGCCGCAATGCCTCACGCGCGAGACTGGTGCCGGTCTCGAACAGGCCAAGATCCAGGCAGTCGTCGGCGAGGGTGAGGCGATAACCCGTCCCTGCTACGGTGAGTAGCCTCTTCAGCGGCGGCAATCGCTTGCGTAGGTCGGAGACCATCTTGCGAATCTGGTTCAGGGCTGTCTCGGGGTGAGCCTCGCCCCAGACTATCTCCACCAGGCGGTCCAGGGGGACTACCTGATTGCGCCGCAGCAGAAGGTACGCCAGAAGACGTTCCTGCAACCTCCCGCGCAATCGCACTGGAGCACCATGCAGAGAACACTCCAGCGATCCGAGTATGCGGAAGTTTACGCCTTGATCTGAAGCACTTTCTGGCACTGATCCCCCAATACGGCGCCAAGCTCCGCAGGGGAGCGTCCACACAAGCGTGTGGGGATTGTAGTGCCGAAAAATGATGCGCGCGTAGTCCTCGCCCCACGCCAGGATCTTCGGGCCGCTCGATAGTCGCCGACCATCAGGGCTGGTCAGGGCGGTCAAGGGTGGGCGCATGCCCAGCGCGAAGCGCTGCCGCATACGCCCTTAGACGTCATCTCAATTGGTGGATAATTGTGTAGATAGTCGCTGGCAGACGTGCTGTGGTGGCGGTTGAATGCCTTGGTGAGCGACGACTGGACACCCGCGCATCACGCGGTCGAGCACGAGGATGTGGAGACCCTGGCCCGATTGCTGGCCGACGGTACCGATCCTGATGAGGTCTTCAGCAACATGACGCTGCTGACGCACGCAATCGACGCCGAGGGTGATGGCTCCCTGCAGAGCGGTCAACCGTTGACCGTGCACACCACTGCTGTGCTGCTGGCCTTCGGGGCTGACCCGGAGCTCGCCGATCCAGACGGTCGCACCCCCATGGACATGGCCAAGCACTACGGCCACGACTTGGCGGTGAAGCTGCTGCGGGCCCACATCAGGGGCCGAGCCGCCGGTAACAGATGAGGGTGCAGGCGATACTCGTGAAGGCGAGGAAATGCTCGGCCTTGCGCTCATGACGACGGTGGAGGCGGCGGCAGCCGGCGAGCCAGGACATGGTGCGTTCGATCGTCCAACGGTGTCGTCCCAGCCGCTGGGAGGTCTCAACTCCCCTGCGGGCGATGCGATGCGGTGCCGGATGCCTCGGCAGCATAACCATCGCCGCAGGTGGGCATAGTCATAGCCCTTGTCGGCATGGAGCTTGCCGGGCTTACGACGCCGGGGCCCCGGCGGGACCGGACCGGCGGTATGCCCTTCATGAGCGGGATCAGGGCCTGGCTGTCATGGACGATGGCACCCGAGATCCCCAAGGACAGGGGCAGACCGGTCCGCTCGGTAATCAAGTGGATCTTTGAGCCGTACTTGCCCCGGTCTACAGGATTCGGACCTGTCAGGTCCCCCTTTTCGGGGCGCGCATGTTCACCGAGTCGATCGCACACCGAGACCAGTCCAGTTCGCCACGGGACCCGAGCTCGTCAAGCACCAGGCGGTGGAGCTTGGCCCACACCCTGGCCTTCGTCCACTCGGTGAAGCGTCGGTGAGCCGTCGCGCCGGACGGCCCGAACGACGCGGTCGGCAACTGCTGCCACGTGCAGCCCGAGGTCGCCACGAAGACGATCGCGGCAAGCACTTCGCGGTCACCATGCCTCCGCCGGCCCCCACCCTGGGGCCGCGACGGCGCCTCCGGAACCACCCGCTGGAACAGCTCCCACAACTCATCCGGCACCAGCCGCTCAACGATCCTCACCACGACCGCCAGCTTACCCAGCCAAATGAGATGACCTCTTAGGAGTGTCGTGCCCCTCACCTTCTAGGGGCACGACACTCCGCCGATCAGATGTCCCGGAAGAGACCCGGTGTGACGTGACCGGGGCGGCGTGGCCCTTGGCAGAGCTGGGGCGGCGCTCGACGAAGCCGCGCTGCTCCGGCAGGGCAGGCGTCTCGCTGACGGCCGCGTGGGATCGGCCCAGGGTCTCGGCGAGCCGACGGGCGATCACCGGGCCCTCTGCGTGCCGGAGTCGTACGAGGGCGTCGAGTTCCGGCGCGGTCAGCAGTGCCTCGATGCGCCGGACGGGGCCCACGACGTCCATGGCAGGTGTCGGGTCGGGCCGTACCGCCGTCCCTATGGCGCGGAATTTCCCAAGGAGCTTGCACCAGTCGCTGACTGGTCGATGGTCAGGACGAAGCGGCGCGGCGGTTTCGAGGACGTGCGCGCAGGATGGTTCCGGCGCGGGGCTCCCGCCCCCTTCACGAGCGTGGAGGGGACCAGGTGCTCCCGCGCCGGCTGACGGCCGTCAGGCGGCCAGCTGCCGGAACCGGCTGCCGTGGAACACCAGCGGGGCCCTGTCGTGTTCGGCCCTCAGGCCGTGGACCTCGAGCAGGGCGATCGTGTGGTCGCCCCCGGGAAGCTCGGCGTACACCGAGCAGTCCAGCCAGAGGCTGGCCCCGTGGATGTACACGCTGCCGCTTTCGGCGGCTTCCCACTCGACGCCCGCGAACCGGTCCCCGTCCTTGGCGGCCAGCGACCGGCAGACCGTGTCCTGTCCCTCGGTGAGCACGCTCACGCCCAGGCGGCCCCCCTCGCGCAACCTGGGCCACGTCGCCGAGCCGTCCTGCACACAGACCGAGACCAGGGCGGGTGACAGCGAGACCGGGGTGAAGGTGCTGGCGACCATGCCTACCGGCGAGCCGGAACCCAGTGTGCACAGGGCTGTGACCCCGGAGGGGAAGCAGCCGAAGGCCCGACGCAGCTCGAGGGGATCCATCGTCGTGTCCAGCAGGCTCATCGGACGCCCTCCTGCCCCGACAGGACCGCGCCCAGCTTCCGCATCGAGCCGTTGTTGCCGGCCACGTGCTGGGAGACGCAGCGGACGTCGCGCCAGCGACGCTGCATCGGGTTGGAGCTGTAGAGCCCGGAGCTGCCCGACAGCGTCATGATCTCGTTGAGGATGCGGATGCCCTCGTCGTGGATGTACTCGACGCCACCGGTGAAGGCGAACCACTCGGTGGGGGTGGGCTGCTCGCCCGCGAGGATCCGGCCCATCACGATACGGCCGGTGCTCTCCGACAGGGCCGTCAGCGCCGCCGTGCGCACGTGCAGTTCGGCGAAACGCTCCTGGAACACCGGATCCTCGCCGATGAGCACCCTCGGATCGAACGCCGGCCGCTTGGTGGCGGCGAGCTCGGCGAGATCGTCGAGCGCGCCTTGCAGACAGCCGAGGATGACGGCGTCGTGCGAGGCGCCGGTCGGCGAGTACGGCAGGTCGTAGAAGGGGGCGGGGATGTTGTTGGCGCCCATCAGCGGGCCGGTGAAGTGCTCGGGAACGAAGACGCCGTCCATGGTGAAGTCGGTGCTCTGCGTGGCCCGCAGGCCCACCGCGTCCCAGGTGTCGAGGAAGGTGACCTGCTCGGGACGGATCAGCGCGACGCGCATCTCCGGGGGGCCTTCCGGCCGCGGGGACGCATCCTCGACCACGAAGCCGGCGAGCATCCAGTCCGGGGTGAAGGAACCGCTGGCCAGTGGCCAGCGGCCACTGAGCCGGTAGCCGCCCTCCACCGGCGTCGCCTTCCCCTTCGGGGCGATCGCCCCGCGGAGCATCAGGTCGGCGCCGTCGCCGAAGACCTCGTTCGCCAGTGTCTCCTGGGGCAGCGACCGTACGAAGAACCAGGCCATCGATGCCGCCTGGACGGTCCAGCCGGCCGAACCGTCGGCCCGTGAGATCTCCCGGATCACACGAGCGGCCTCCACGAGGTCCATCTGCTCGCCGCCCCAGGCCTTGGGCAGGGCCATCCGGAACACCCCGGCCTCGCGCAGCGCGGCGATGATCTCCGCGGGGACCGCCCGAGCGGCCTCGGCCTCGGCGGAGCGCGCCGCGATCTCGGGCAGAAGTCCGCAGACGCGGCCGAGCAGGCTGTCGTCGGATTCCCGGTCCAGCGGCGGAGCGGTCTCGAACAATGTCGTCATGATGCGTCTCCTCGTTCGGACGAGCGGGTCTCCTGCTCGTCGGGTACTCGTTGTTCGCGTCCTGCGTCCTGCGTCCTGCGTCCTGCGTCCCGCGTCCTGTCCGCGGGCTCTCGCATCGCGTTCCTGCCGGGACGCGGTGGCCTTGCCGGCCGTCTTCGGCACGCCCGGTCGAGCCGTCGTCGGCGTGTCCGGTCGAGCCGTTGTGCGTCGAGAGCCGCTCAGCCGGGCAGAGTCGGCCCGCAGACGGGCCGGCCCTCCGCGAAAGAGCGGCCGGAGGGCGTACGCAGGGCAGCCCTGGCGGATACGCGGGGCAGGCTCCGGGGTACGGACTGCGCCGGAGCAAGCGCCTCGGTGGCGTTCATGCGTTCCTCCAGACGTGTGGGCTCGCCAGGCGGCAGGGCCGTGTGCGGAAAGCGGTCACGGCGGCCTGAAGGGTGGGACCGCAGCGACGTTCCAGTCGGCCGGGGGTGGGTGTGGTCGTGCTCGTCCTGCACGGACCTCGCCGATGTCCTCCTGCTCACTGCCCCGAATGGTCGGTGCGAGGTAGCCTGTCCCGCTTGCTTTTGTGAGCCCGGGTATTTGGCTGATTGAGAACCGCTCGGGCGGCGGCGATGGGGGCCGTCCTCTCGGCTGCGGTCTCCAGGCATGCGTACCGATCACGGCGGCACGGCGGCAGTGTGATCCCCGACACTCGCGGTTCGGGATCGCTCGCTGGGATCTAAACTCCGGGTAAAGGAGCGGGCTGGCCGAGCACGGCTCCTCGGGGGCAGTATCCGCCGTGAGGGGAGCCGCATGCCCCGGATGACGACGCCGGACGACGGCGACACCACCCGACGACTGGAGAGCTGGCGGGAAGCCGTCAGCCAGAACCTCGTGCCCCTGGAGGTTCTGCCGCGCGCGTGTGCCGACTTCCGTGCCTCACTGCGGTCCGCACAGCTCGGCCCGGTCCAGTTCTCGGCCATCACGGCCGAACCGCACACTGTCGCGCGCACTCGGCGGCACATCGCATCCGACGCGCCCGACTTCTTCCAGGTCACACTGCAGCTCACCGGGCACGGTGTACTCACCCAGAGGGACCGCCAAGCCCAGGTCGGCCCCGGTGAGTTGGTGATCTACGACACCCGCAGTCCCTTCACCTACGACCTCGACCAGCCCCACAGCGGCCTCGTGGTGATGTTCCCGCGCCCCATGCTGCAGTTGTCGGAACGCGATCTGGCGCGGGTCGCGGCGACTCCGGTCTCGTGCCACGACGGGCTCGGCCTGGTCGTGCGCCCCTTTCTCTACGAGCTGGCACGGCAGATGGAACACCTGGAGGAACGCGGCACGTCCCGGCTCGCCGACAACGTGGTCGGCCTCATCGGCACCATGCTCGCGGAGCACGCCGGCGGGGGCCCGGCAGTCGGACACGACGGTCCGGGCCTGCTCACCCAGCGCATCCTCATCTACATGGAGCAGCGGCTCGCCGACCCCGGCCTCAGTCCCGAGAGGATCGCGGCAGCCCACCGCATCTCCCGTCGCTACCTGTACAAGTTGCTTGCCGCACAGGGGCACACGGTCTCGGGCTGGATCCGGGAACACCGCCTCGTCCGGTGCCGGCGCGACCTCACCGACCCGGCCCTGGACCACCTTCCGGTCGGCGCCATCGGCGCGCGCTGGGGGTTCACGGACCCGGCCCACTTCAGCCACGCCTTCAAGGCGTCCTACGGCATGAGTCCCCGGGAGGCGCGCGCGGCCCGTGAGTGACGTAGCAGGTGTTCCGGAGCGACGCAGCGACCTCTGACGGGTACTCCGTTGCCGTGCTCTGCGTCAGCCACCGCCGAGACCCGGGACGGTGCGCTCCCTCGTCCCCGCATGAGGGCCACGAGGCACAGCGGGCCCAAGGGATGGGCGCTGTCGGAGGTCCTGCGCATGCGGAGGGGGGTGCCTCTATGTCTTTCGTCAAGCGAGGCGTGGGGTTCGGGGCTCGTAAAGGTGCCGTCGCGGAGCATCGCGAACAGCATGTTGATCCGCTGGCGGGCCAGGCGGAGGAGGGCTTGGGTGTGGGTCTTTCCGCGCGCTCGGCATTTTTCGTAGTAGATGCGGGAGGCGGGGTCGTGCAGGGCGGCGAACGTCGGCGTCGAGGCTGGTCAGTGACAACAGCGGCCTCGGTGTCCGCGGTGCTGCTCGGTCGGCAGCGGCAGAACGGTGCCGCTTCGGTGAAGGTCACTTCGGCAACGCCAGGTGCCACGACGTCGATCAGCGTGGTGGCGGCCCCCGACGCGGCGGCGATCGGGCAGGGTGACGGCCGCTCGTGACCACCCCCGCACGGCCCGGTCGCCGACCGACGCGTCGAACGACTGCTGTCCTTCCGCGATCACCGACGTCCGGGTCGAAACTGCGAATCCACCGGACGCTTATGTGCTCCCCGTGCCTGTTCTCTTCGCCGTGGGTGCCGATGGTCGACCAGACGCGGTCGGCGTGACACGACCGCGGCGGACGTTGCGAGACCACTTCGGGGACACCCTTTGCATAAGGGCCGGCGGGTACTCAGGTAGCTCTGACGTATCGTCAACCATTCAAGATCATCTTGCATGGGCGTTGCACAAGGTGCTGAAGGGCAATGGTGATCAGTGGAGGGTCGTGAAGGCGAGTATCCGCAGGTCATCTGGCATGTTGAGGTGCCGTGCCCCTTGCTTTTGAGGGCACGGCGCCAGCGTCGCTCAGATGTCCCGGAAGATCTCGATCTGCGCGCCCACCGTGTTCAGGCGCTCCGCCAGATCCTCGTAACCCCGGTTGATGACATAGACGTTGCGCAGGACCGACGTGCCCTCGGCGGCCATCATCGCCAGCAGGACGACCACGGCCGGACGCAGGGCCGGCGGGCACATCATCTCGGCGGCGCGCCAGCGGGTGGGGCCCTCGACCAGCACCCGGTGCGGGTCGAGGAGTTGGAGGCGGCCGCCGAGGCGGTTGAGGTCGGTCAGATAGATCGCGCGGTTGTCGTAGACCCAGTCGTGGATCAGGGTCTGGCCCTGCGCGGCCGCGGCGATGGCCGCGAAGAACGGGACGTTGTCGATGTTCAGGCCGGGGAACGGCATGGGGTGGATCTTGTCGAGCGGCGCCTGGAGTTTCGACGGACGGACGGTGAGGTCCACCAGCCGCGTACGGCCGTTGTCGGCGACGTACTCCGCCGAGCGGTCGTGGTCGAGACCCATCTCCTCCAGGACCGCCAGCTCGATCTCCAGGAACTCGATCGGCACCCGGCGCACGGTCAGTTCGGACTCGGTGACCACGGCGGCGGCCAGCAGGCTCATCGCCTCGACCGGGTCCTCGGAGGGCGAGTAGTCGACGTCCACGTCGAGGTGCGGCACCCCGTGCACGGTGAGGGTGGTGGTGCCGATGCCCTCCACCCGTACGCCGAGCGCCTCCAGGAAGAAGCAGAGGTCCTGGACCATGTAGTTGGAGGAGGCGTTGCGGATGACGGTCACGCCGTCGTGGCGGGCGGCGGCCAGCAGCGCGTTCTCGGTCACCGTGTCACCGCGCTCGGTCAGTACGATCGGCCGGCCGGGGGTGACGGACCGGTCCACCTCGGCGTGGTACAGCCCCTCGGTGGCGGTGATGTCCAGGCCGAAGCGGCGCAGCGCGATCATGTGCGGCTCGATCGTCCGCGTCCCGAGGTCGCAACCGCCCGCGTACGGCAGTGTGAAGTGATCCATGCGGTGCAGCAGCGGGCCGAGGAACATGATGATCGAGCGGGTGCGGCGGGCCGCCTCGGCGTCGATGGCCGCCAGGTCCAGTTCGGCCGGCGGCACGATCTCCAGGTCCACACCGCCGTTGATCCACCGGGTGCGTACGCCGATGGAGCCGAGCACCTCCAGAAGGCGGTACACCTCCTCGATGCGGGCCACCCTGCGCAGCACTGTGCGCCCCTTGTTCAACAAGGAGGCGCACAGCAGCGCGACACACGCGTTCTTGCTGGTCTTCACATCGATCGCACCGGACAGACGGCGACCGCCGACCACCCGCAGATGCATCGGACCCGCGTATCCCAGCGAGACGATCTCGCTGTCCAGGGCTTCACCGATTCGGGCGATCATCTCAAGGCTGATGTTTTGATTACCGCGCTCGATACGATTCACCGCGCTCTGACTCGTGCCGAGCGCCTCCGCCAACTGTGACTGCGTCCAGCCACGGTGCTGCCTTGCGTCACGAATGAGCTTGCCGATGCGTTCGAGGTAGTCGTCTGCCATGCGGCCGAGGTTATCTCAGATATGAGATCACGCCTCTTGGGGGGTCCGTTGGAGTTGTGGCGAGAGGCCGTTCGAGTGACGGGGCGTCAGTCGTACGGCGGCGACGGCGGCGGTCTCAGTGACGCCTGGCACTGCGTGTGCGGCGCCAGCCGAAGGGACCGGGCAGGTCCATCGAGGTCGTACGGCGCCCCGTGCTGCTGTGGGTGTGGCGCGGGCCGTTGTGGCCGCCGGTGGTGATGGACCAGGAGCGCTTGTTGATGTTCAGTCGCACACCCGGCAGGATGCGGAAACTCTTGCGGAACGTGAGCGGCATGTGTGCCTCCTTCCCGATGTACACCGGGTACCCCTCCCGGCGGTTCGCATCCCTCCCACTTGAGGGCAACTGCGAGTTCCGTGTGGGGTGTTGGTCCCGGGTGCCAGGCGAGGCCCGTGGCGCGCCCCGCCCGGACCGCGCGGGTCAGCGGGGCGGCAGTAGGCAGAACTCGTGGCCGTCGGGGTCGGCGAGCACCACCCAGTCGACGTCGCCCTGGCCGATGTCGACGGGCGTCGCGCCGAGGGAGACGAGACGGTCGACCTCCGCCCGCTGGTCGCCGCCGGCGGGTGGGGCGAGGTCGAAGTGGAGGCGGTACTTGCCCGCCTTCGGGGCCAGCGGCGGACCGCCCCAGGTGACCTTCGGGCCGCCGTGCGGCGCGCGGATCGCGGTCTCCTCGTTCTGGTCCCAGACCAGGGGCCAGCCGAGGGCCCGGCTCCAGAAGTACCCGGCCTCCTGCGAGCCGTCGCTCGCGAGCGCGCCGATGAAGCCGCAGTCGGCGAGGAAGGTGTTGCCCGGCTCGATGACGCAGAACTCGTTGCCCTCGGGGTCGGCGAGGACCACGTGCTCCTCGTCCGGGAGCTGGCCGATGTCGATGTGCCGGCCGCCGAGGTCGAGCACCCGCGCCACGATCTGCCGCTGGTCGTCCAGGGACTTGCTGGTGAGGTCGAAGTGCATCTGGTTCGGGACGGTCTTCTTCTCCTGGCTCGGCAGGAAGCGGAGCCGGAAGCCGGTGTCGTCGTCCGGTGCGAGCGCGAGGGCGCCGTAGGGATCGTCGACGGTCTCCCAGCCCAGGACGCCGGCCCAGAAGCGCGCCAGACCGGCGGGGTCGTTCGCGTCGAAGCAGAGTGCGTGGAGGTGGGAGGTCATGCCGGGGGATCTCCGATCCGCTGACTCACGGCCGCGCACCGGGCTCGACCCCGTGCCCATGAGACCCACCATGCTAGGAAGCGCGGGAATCGCCGTGCAACGCAAATACAAGCGCGGCGGTGCGACGTGACGGGCTCGCCGGCGGGGTGGCGGCGGGCCGGCCCGTGCGGTGGTGGAGGGGCTGGCGGGTGGGGCGCCGAAGGGGTCGGGCCGTGCGGTGGCGGGCCGGCCCGTGCGGCGGTGACGGGCGGATCCGTCCGGCGGGGACGGGCCGCCTCGTACGAGGCGGCCGATCGGCGTGCGGCGCGGACGGGCCGCCCTCCTGCGGGCGGACGAAGCGACGACCCTGGGCTCGGGCGGGCCGCCTGTCGGCGGGCTTGCCGCCCCCTGCGGCAGGGAAGGAACCGCGCGGACGGGCCGCCCCCTGCGGGCGAACGAAGCGACGACCCCTGGGCTCGGACGGGCCGCCTGTCGGCGGACGAGCCGCCCCCCTGCGACCGGAAATCAACCGCGCGGCCGGGCCGCCCCCTGCGGGCGAACGAACCGACGACCCCTGGGCCCGGACGGGCCGCCTGTCCGCGGGCGGGCCGCCCACGCCCCCCGTGACGCGAATCGACCGCCCCCGGGACGCACGGACAGACGCCCGGCGTCGTGTCGGGGCGAGCGGTGATCGCCCCCCACGCCCCCTCGTCCCGTCCTCGTTCCGTCGAGATTGGCGCACGCCACATCGGGCCGGGCATGACCAGCCCGCGCCCATGTACTACTGTTATCTCGACATCGAGATATCTGCCGAGGCGCACTGCGGCCGCCACCCCGGTAAGGGGTACCTAACTTAGCCTTACCTTAGCGGATCGGCCAAGAGGGCCTGGCGGCAGGATGCGGTGGTACGCGCACATGGAATGAAGGAGACTGTCGTGTCGGCGAACAGCTTCGACGCCCGCAGCACGCTGCAGGTGGGCGACGAGTCGTACGAGATCTTCCGGCTGGACAAGGTGGAGGGCTCGGCTCGCCTGCCCTACAGCCTCAAGGTCCTGCTGGAGAACCTGCTCCGCACGGAGGACGGCGCGAACATCACCGCCGACCACATCCGTGCCCTCGGCGGCTGGGACTCGCAGGCCCAGCCCAGCCAGGAGATCCAGTTCACCCCGGCCCGCGTGATCATGCAGGACTTCACGGGTGTGCCCTGTGTGGTGGACCTCGCCACCATGCGTGAGGCCGTGAAGGCGCTCGGCGGCGACCCGGCGAAGGTCAACCCGCTCTCCCCGGCCGAGATGGTCATCGACCACTCCGTCATCGCCGACAAGTTCGGCACCAACGAGGCCTTCGCGCAGAACGTCGAGCTGGAGTACGGCCGCAACAAGGAGCGCTACCAGTTCCTGCGCTGGGGCCAGACCGCGTTCGACGACTTCAAGGTCGTACCCCCCGGCACCGGCATCGTCCACCAGGTGAACATCGAGCACCTGGCCCGTACGGTCATGGTCCGTAACGGCCAGGCGTACCCCGACACCCTCGTCGGCACCGACTCGCACACCACCATGGTCAACGGCCTCGGTGTGCTCGGCTGGGGCGTCGGCGGCATCGAGGCCGAGGCCGCGATGCTCGGCCAGCCGGTCTCCATGCTCATCCCGCGCGTCGTCGGCTTCAAGCTCACCGGTGAGCTGACCCCCGGCACCACCGCCACCGACCTCGTGCTCACGATCACCGAGATGCTCCGCAAGCACGGTGTCGTCGGCAAGTTCGTCGAGTTCTACGGCGAGGGCGTGGCCGCCACCTCGCTCGCCAACCGCGCCACCATCGGCAACATGTCGCCGGAGTTCGGCTCGACCGCGGCGATCTTCCCGATCGACGGCGAGACCATCAAGTACCTGAAGCTCACGGGCCGCAGCGAGCAGCAGCTCGCGCTCGTCGAGGCGTACGCCAAGCAGCAGGGTCTCTGGCTCGACCCGGCCGCCGAGCCCGACTTCTCCGAGAAGCTGGAGCTCGACCTCTCCACGGTCGTCCCCTCCATCGCCGGCCCGAAGCGCCCGCAGGACCGCATCGTCCTCGCGAACGCCGCCGAGCAGTTCAAGGCGGACGTCCTCAACTACGTCGACTCCGTGGACGAGTCCGGCAAGGAGTCCTTCCCGGCCTCCGACTCGCCGGCCGTCGCCCCGAACGGCGCCCCGTCCAACCCGGTCACCGTGACCGCCCCCGACGGCTCGACGTACGAGATCGACCACGGCGCGGTGACGGTCGCGGCCATCACCTCCTGCACCAACACCTCGAACCCGTACGTCATGGTCGCCGCCGCGCTCGTCGCGAAGAAGGCCGTGGAGAAGGGCCTGACCCGCAAGCCGTGGGTCAAGACCACCCTCGCCCCGGGCTCCAAGGTCGTCACCGACTACTTCGACAAGGCGGGCCTGACCCCCTACCTCGACAAGGTCGGCTTCAACCTCGTCGGCTACGGCTGCACCACCTGCATCGGCAACTCCGGCCCGCTGCCGGAGGAGGTCTCCAAGGCCGTCAACGACCACGACCTGGCCGTGACCTCGGTGCTCTCCGGCAACCGCAACTTCGAGGGCCGGATCAACCCCGACGTCAAGATGAACTACCTGGCCTCCCCGCCGCTGGTCGTCGCGTACGCCCTCGCGGGCTCCATGAAGGTGGACATCACGCGCGACGCCCTCGGTGTGGACCAGGAGGGCAAGCCGGTCTACCTGGAGGACATCTGGCCCTCCGAGGCCGAGGTCAACGACGTCGTGGCGAACGCCATCGGCGAGGACATGTTCTCCAAGTCCTACTCCGACGTCTTCGCGGGCGACGCCCAGTGGCAGGCCCTGTCCATCCCCGAGGGCGACACCTTCGAGTGGGACCCGCAGTCGACCTACGTCCGCAAGCCCCCGTACTTCGAGGGCATGACGATGGAGACCACCCCGGTCTCGGACATCGCCGGCGCCCGCGTCCTCGCCAAGCTGGGCGACTCGGTCACCACCGACCACATCTCCCCGGCCGGCGCGATCAAGGCCGACACCCCCGGAGGCAAGTACCTCACGGAGCACGGTGTCGAGCGTCGTGACTTCAACAGCTACGGCTCGCGCCGGGGCAACCACGAGGTCATGATCCGCGGCACGTTCGCCAACATCCGCCTGCGCAACCAGATCGCGCCGGGCACCGAGGGCGGCTACACCCGCGACTTCACCCAGGACGGCGGTCCGGTGTCGTTCATCTACGACGCCTCCCGCAACTACATCGAGCAGGGCATCCCGCTGGTCATCCTGGCCGGCAAGGAGTACGGCTCCGGCTCGTCCCGTGACTGGGCGGCCAAGGGCACGGCCCTCCTCGGCGTCAAGGCCGTCATCGCCGAGTCGTACGAGCGCATCCACCGCTCGAACCTCATCGGCATGGGCGTCCTCCCGCTGCAGTTCCCGGAGGGTGCCTCGGCCTCCGCCCTCGGCCTCACCGGCGAGGAGACCTTCTCCTTCACCGGCGTCGAGGAGCTGAACAACGGCACCACCCCGCGCACGGTCAAGGTCACCACCGACACGGGCGTCGAGTTCGACGCGGTCGTCCGCATCGACACCCCCGGTGAGGCCGACTACTACCGCAACGGCGGCATCATGCAGTACGTGCTGCGCAGCCTGATCCGCAAGTAGGCGGACCGGTACGGCAGTCGAGGGCCGCATCCCCGCGTGACGGGGATGCGGCCCTTCGCCGTGCCGCGTGCGACCGTGTCGCCCGCGAAAGGCGCCTCGGGCGTGCGGGCGCTACACCCAGCCCCGCTGGGCGGCCCTCACCCCCAGCTGGAACCTGCTCGCCGCCCCCAGCCGCTCCTGGAGCTCGCTCACCCGGCGCCGCAGGGTCCGAAGGCTCACCCCCAGATGGCGGGCCACCGCCTCGTCCTTCATGCCGGCCGCCAGCAGCCGGATCAACGCCCTTTCGCCTTCGAGGAGTTCACCGTCGACGGTCGGCTGACCGAGCGGCGTGGCCTGCTGCCAGGCCATCTCGAAGAGCTTCTGCAGGGCTTCGGTCACCGCCGAGTGCCACACCACGACGGCGCAGTAGCCGCCCGCCGCCGAGGCGGTCAGTGGCAGCATCGCCCGGCACCCGTCGACCACCAGTAGTTTGAGGGGCACGGACGGCAGCACTCGGGCCTGCTCACCGAGTTCCACCATCTTCCAGGTGCGGGACAGTACCTTCGGGTCCTCCAGGGCCGTCGCCGCGTACACCCCGCGAGAGACGATCCCGCGGCGCAGCAGATCGGCCTGGAGATCCACCTGCGGTGCGGGCGGGGCGAGATACGGCGGCGTGTCGAAAAGGCACACCTCCCGCTCGGCGCGTGCGTACATCTCCTCCAGACGTGCCGCGATGGCGCCCTCGCCGGAGGCGACCTCGATCAGCCGGGAGGGTTCCTCCCGCAGTAGGCCGGCCTCGTACGCGGTGCCCATCTCCTCGGCGGTGGCGGCGAGCAGTTCGGACTCCGTCTCGCGCCGCCGGATCAGCCCGCGCACCGCCACCCGTGGGTCGACCGCCCGTAACCCGCCCATGGAGTCCGGGGGCTGGAGCAGCCCGAGTCCGAGCAGCTGGTTGCAGGCCTCGCGCACCCGGGCGGGGGAGGTGCCGGCCAGCAGGGCCCAGCCGGCCGCACCGGCGTCGGGTTGATGGAGGATCGCCTGGTACACCCGTTCCTCGAAGGCGGACACCCCGACCGCGGCCCAAGGGCTCGCGGCAGGGGTGCGTCCTGCCGTGTTCTGTCCGGCCGTGTCACATGCCGTGTTCACCATGGCTCGGCACGGTAGACGATCTTTGTTAAGGCTGGTGTCGTTCCGGTCCGGGCCGCCGTCTACTTCAGGCCGAAGGCCCGTACCACGGTCTGGTCGACCGCGTTGCCGTCCCGGTCGGCGGCCCGTACGCGCAGGGACACGAACTCGGCGCCCTTCGGGTGCTTGAGTTTCGCCTTGCCGCCTCGGACCTCCACCTCATTCCAGGACGCGCCGTCGTCGTACGACACCCAGGCCTTGAGTTCACGGGCCGTGACGCTCGACTTCTGGTCCCGCACGGAGAGTTCGAGCTTCGCCTTCCGCTTCGAATCCGCCTGGTTGAGCAGGTCGAGTCCGTCCAGGCCGTAGTCGACGGAGAGCAGCGGCAGCGCGGTCTGCTGGTTCGTGTGCGCCGACGCGAAGGACCATTCGGTGTGGGTGCTGGTGGAGTACGTGGCCCAGTCGGCCTTGCGCTGCGCGTCGAGCACGAGGCGGTACGAGGCCTTCGCCGCCGGGACGTCGAAGGTGCCGTAGCCGCCGAGCGCGCTGTTGCCGACCAGCTTCCCGTCCGCGTACAGCGTGCCCTTCGCGGTGTCCTGAGCGCCGTCGACGCTCGCGTAGTGACCCGGTGTCGCGTCACTCAGCTCCGGGACCCTGAGGGCGAGTTTGTCGCCCGTGCGCTGGGAGAGACCGTACCGCTCGCTGGTCGCCGGGCGGACGACCTGCCGCAGCCACTCCTCGGTGGGCGCCTTGCCCGCCTTGCCGAAGGTCCGCAGGTCGTTCCACTGGCCTCTGCCCGCCTGCCAGTTCGGGATGACGGTGTTCCAGATGCGGGTGTCGGGATCCACGTTGTAGTACTCGGTGCGTGTCGTTCCGAGGGGGACGTTCTGGGCGGTCTCGATGGAGGCCGACTGCCAGGGGCGGTACCGGTAGACAGCGTCCTTGCCGACGTCGCCGACCCGGCTCGCGTGGTAACGAACCTTCTGCTTCACGGTGTTGGAGCTGTTCAGCGAGTACGTCTGGTTCTTCGAGATGGCGCCGGTCTGCGGGAACATCACGTTGTAGACGTACGGGCTGACCGCGGTGCCGTCCAGCTTCAGCGTGACCTTCTTGCCGCTCTTCAGCAGCGCGCCAAGCTTCGCGCCGTCCTCGCCGGTGGCGACCATCAGCGGGATCGTCGTGCTGTCCACCCAGGAGATCCAGTACCCCGGCTTCTCCTGGTACGCGATGACGTAACCGGCCCCGGCCTTGGTCGCGTTGGCCAGCGCCTCGTCCGCCGTCTTCCCGGCGGACAGCCGGACGACCGCCACCTTGCCCTTGACGTCGAGCCCTTGGAAGTCGGCCGCGGTGCCACTGCCGGCGTCCACCGCCCGCACCGTGCGCTCACCGCTGAACTTCGCCGGAAGGCCGTCGCTCACCTGCGAGTAGTCGAGGGGCAGCGGGTACTTCTCGGGGCTGCTGACGCTCGCCGTCAGCTCCTTCTCGTACAGACGGAACTTGGAGGTGAACTCGAACAGGCCCTCGGTGACCTTCTCGGTCGGGGCGACATAGATGCGGTCGGTCCACCAGTTCTGGGCGTAGGTCGCCCCGAAGGCGGTCCCGGGCCCTTCCCGGTGCCAGTTGGTGCTGAAGCCCTGGAACTCGGAGTTCTCCTTCGTCCTCGGCTTGATCTCGACGGCCTTGCGGGCGTCGAAGACGACCTCGGTGTCCTTGTCGACCTTGATCTCCGGATCACCGACGACGGAGGTGGCGACCTGCAGTCCGGCCGCGTCCCGCTCCGATATCCAGGTCGCCATGGAGTACGTACCGGCCGGCACCTTGAAGGTGTACCCGCGGCCGAGGAACCCGTGCGAGTCCGGGTACGCGCCGTTCAGCTCCTGCAGGATGAAGAGCGAGGCCGAGGTCGACGGCTGGCCGGCGCGGTCGACCAGCGAGACCTTCAGGTCGTAGGTCTTCGGCAGTTTCTCGAAACCGACGGCCGTGGTGACCTGAATGCCGTCGGCGGTGGCGGTGACGTGACCTGAGTACCGGCCCTCGGCCTCCTCAGCGGGCTCTACCGTGACCGTGACGGTGGCGGTGCCCTTCGCCGGGACGGTCAGGACATCCACGCCCAGGGCGGCCTCGGTGAGCGACGACGCCAGCTTCAACTCCACTGCCGTGTCGGTGGTGTTGGTGTACGTGATGTCCTTGCTCACGGCCTCGGCGTCGTCGTCCTCGTACGTGCCGAAGCTGAGCGCCGGGGTGGCGAAGACGCCCTGCCCGACGGCCCGTACGGCGTCCACGCGGCCGTCGCCCTGCTCGAACACGGAGGCGTCAGGGCTGGTCCTGGCGGTGGTGGCCAGGGCCTGCTTGATCTGCTGTCCCGTCCAGTCGGGATGCGCCTGCGCGACCAGTGCCGCGGCGCCCGAGACATGCGGGGTCGCCATCGACGTGCCGCTCACCTTCGTGTACCTGTCGCCGACGTGCGTGCTCCCCGGCATGCTGGTCCCCGGGGAACGGGCCGCCGTGATCCCCACACCGGGCGCGGTGATCTCCGGCTTGACCGCCGAGTCGCCGAGCCGTGGGCCGCGGCTGGAGAACGGGGCCAGCTTGTCGGACGCGTCGACCGCGCCCACGGTCAGCGCGGAGTCCGCGATGCCCGGGGTGCCGAGGGTCCGCTCGGCCGGGCCGGCATTACCGGCCGCGATTACGAAGAGGGCGCCGGTGGACGCGGACAGCTCGTCCACGGTCTCACTCAGCACGTCGGAGGGGCCGGTCGCGTCACCGCCCAGCGACATCGAGACGATCTTCGCACCGGAGCGCGCGGCCCAGTCCATGCCGTCGAGGATCCAGGAGGTCTGACCGCGGCCGTTGTTCGCCAGTACCTTGCCGACGAGCAGCTCCGCACCGGGCGCCACGCCCTTGAACTTGCCGTCCGAGGCCGCGCCCGAGCCGGCGACCGTGGACGCCACATGGGTTCCGTGGCCGTGGCCGTCCTGCACCGTCTGGTCCGGCACGAAGCTCTTCGTCTCCGTGAGCTTCCCCGCCAGGTCCGGGTGGCCGGTGTCCACGCCCGTGTCCAGGACGGCGACCTTGACGCCCCTGCCGTCGAAGCCCGACTGCCACACCTCGGGCGCGCCGATCTGCGGGACGCTCGTGTCGAGGGACAGCTTCACCTGGGCGTCCAGCCAGATCTTCTCGATGCCGTCGCCGAGTCGCCGTGCTGCCTTCGAGGTGGGCTCGGTGCCGAGCGCGGGGGCGATGTCCGCCCAGAAGGCGGTGGACTTCTTCGCACTCAGCGCGGCGCCGTCGATCCCCGGGAGCGCGAGCGTGCGGCGTGCGCCGTCAGGGGTCGCACTGCCCTTGGTGTATGTCGCGATCACGGGGGTGGTGCCGGTGGCGGCGTCCGTGTACCCCTGCTTCACCAGCTGGGTGATGTTGAAGAGCGCGGGATCGAGGCGGCCCGCCTGTACCAGCGGGATCGCGTCCGCCGGCAACACGCTGACCTCGCCGTCGCGTTCGGTGGACAGGAAGGTGGCGGCCTCCCGTCCCTTGCCGCGTTGGACGTCGACGGCGCTCTTGCCGTCCGGACCGGCGGTGAGCGACACCGTGTCGCCGGTGAGGAGGGTGACGGTCTGTGTGGTCCCGGCGCGGGCTTGTGCGCCGGCTCCCACGACGGTCCTCGTGGTCGCGTCGGTCTTGGTGGCCGATCCGTCGGGACCGGCCGTCGCGGGCGTGACCGCCGCCACGAGCAGTCCGGTCGTTCCGGCCACGGCCCAGAGGGCGTGGAGTCTTCGCATGGGTGGACGTCCTCCCCAGAACACTGACAACGCTTCCGGCCCGGTCGGCGGAAGCCAGTGATCAGAGTGGGTGGCGCACCGAGCGGGGCTCAAGGGATTCCTGTGGCCGGTCCGTGCCAACGCCCTCTTCGGCCAGGGTCGTTGGCGAGTTCCCTCCGTCCCCGTAGGGGGTTCGGCCCATGCCCGCCGACCAGGTCGCACGGCTCCGGCTCGGCCGGAACACAGGGTTCCCCGGGCAACGGCGACACGATCAGGACATGACTGTCCCTCCGCGTCCCGAAACGGCCGAGTCCGTGTCATCGTCGACGACGAGAACCCGGGCTCACCGAACTGCTGTCCATGGCCGTCACGGAGGCCGGCCGGCGCGCCTGTCCGGCGGCCGACGGACAAGCATGCGGCTCGCGCGCGGCCGCGCCACGAGAACCCGAGACCGCCCGTGGTCGTGCTCACCGCCGGAGCGGGCCTGGAACACCGTATCGACGGACTCCCGGCGGGCGCGGACGACTGCGTGACCGAGCCGTTCCCCCTGGAGGAGGTCTTCTGCGGCTGCGCGGCCTCGCCGAACTCGTCCGGGAGGTACGCCGTCTCACCGCGAGCCGACTCCGACACGCCGACGACACGCCGGAAGCCATGCGGAGGCGCATACCGGGCGAGTGAGCCGGGAACCGCGCGAACCGGCGTCACGAACGTTCGCCGGCCCGGCACCCTGGCGATGCCGAGGCCGGAGGGCGAAGACTTGTCCTCATGGATGCACCGATGCGCCGCCGTGACCACCTGCCCTTCGTCGACGAGCACACGATCCTCATCGAGGCGGCCGCCGAGGAGGTCTGGTGGGCCCTGGCCGAGGCGCTCGACTGGGCCTTCTCCCGTCCCGAGGTGGTCCGTTACGCGAAGCTCGTGGGCTGCGCCGACCACACGGCGTCCGGACCACGCCCGCCGGTGGAGGGCTCGACGACATTCCCCGGCTTCCGGGCGGTGACCGCGATCCCGTCCAGGGAGCTGACCCTTCTGGGCCGCCACCGCTTCTCCTCCTACACGTGGTCCTTCCGCCTTGACCCGGCCGCCCCGGGCCGCATCCGTCTCCGGGCCGAGACCCGCGCCACCTTCCCGGGTCCGGCGGGCACCCTCTACCGCCTGCTCGTCCTGGGCACCGGCATGCACGTGAAACTCACCCGCCGTCTGCTCACCACCGTCCGCCGACAGGCCGAACGACCCTGGAGAGGTGAAGGGTGAGACCCGGCCCGCACGAGGGAGGGCATGGCTCACCGTCGCCGCGGAGGGCATGGCTCTCCGCCGCGGCCCCGAGGTGATGCCGATGGCCGGACGTCCGCGTGAGCCGGCCGACCCGACACCGACACCGTGTACGTCGTCCACGACCACGGCGAGATCGTCGGGCTCGATCTCCGTGACGGCCGCGTGCGCGGTCGTTGTCACCCGGCGGCGGCCGCACCGCGCGGCGTGGCGACCGCTCCGACCGTGACGCCACCCAGCCGATCGCCGAGCGGCACCAGAGACGGGCCGGTCCTGGTCCGTTCGATCGGATGACGCCGCGTCAGCCGTTTACAAGCGGGGCGCTCCGCGCTAGCTTCCGGAGTAGGTGGGGGTGGGAGCGCTCCCATATGGGCGCGGCGGACCGGAACCCGCCGTGCCCGGACCCGTTCCCACCCCACACCACTCATCCACGCACGGGCACCGCACACCGGTATCCGCACCGGCACCGCACACCCGCACTTTCGCACCGGCACGCGCACGTCCCCCCACCTCCAAGCCGTACACGCAAGGAGACTATGTCATGCACGTGACAAGTTTACGATTAAGGCTGCCCCGACGCCACCAGGCACTCCTGCTCGTCCTGCTCGCCCTCGTGACCACGATCCCGGCGCTCGGCCTGGTCCTCACGGCCGGCAGCGGCAAGGCGGAGGCGCACGGCACCCCGATGAAACCAGGCAGCCGCACCTTCCTGTGCTGGCAGGACGGGCTGACCGACACCGGTGAGATCAAACCGATCAACCCGGCGTGTCGTTCCGCACAGCAGGTGAGCGGGACGACCCCGTTCTACAACTGGTTCTCGGTGCTCCGCTCGGACGGCGCGGGCCGAACCCGCGGCTTCGTCCCCGACGGGCAGCTGTGCAGCGGTGGCAACACCAACTTCACCGGGTTCAACACCCCGAGCGCCGACTGGCCGTTGACCCATCTGACCTCCGGCGCGACCATCGACTTCTCCTACAACGCGTGGGCGGCGCACCCGGGCTGGTTCTACGTCTACATCACCAAGGACGGCTTCGACCCGACGAAGACGCTCACCTGGAACGACCTGGAGACGCAGCCGTTCCTGAGCGTCGACCACCCGCCGCTGACCGGCAGTCCGGGCACGGTCGAGGCCAACTACTCCTGGCAGGGCCGGCTCCCCGCGAACAAGTCGGGCCGCCACCTCGTCTACATGGTGTGGCAGCGCTCCGACAGCCAGGAGACCTTCTACTCCTGCTCCGACATCGTCTTCGACGGCGGCAACGGTGAGGTGACCGGCATCAAGCAGCCCGGCAACCCCAGCGAGCCGGTGCCGGGCGAGTGCGCCGCCACCCGGCGTACGACGGGCAGCTGGTCCGGTGGCTACCAGTCCGAGGTCGTCGTCACCAACACCGGTGACGTGCCGATGCTCGGCTGGATGGTCGACTGGACCCTGCCGTCCGGGCAACGGGTCGACAGCCTCTGGAACGGCAGCGCGACCTACAGCGGGCAGAACGTCATGGTGCACAACGCCAACTGGAACGGGGAGCTGGATCCCGGTGAGACCGCCTCGTTCGGCTATGTGGTGCAGGGGTCGGGAGGTGATCCCGCGACCACGCTGCCCTGCCGGGTGGGCTGAGGGTCCGATCCGGCGGGGACGGTCACACGTTCGGGCGGACCGGGGCCGCCCCGCCGGTCCGGCCGGGGCCGGGTGCGTCGCAGCACCCGACCCCGGCCGGTCAGGACAGCAGCTCCACCTCCGCCGGCGTCGCCCTGTCGTCGAGGACGAGACGGTAGTGGTCGTACGCCCTCGGGGTGGTGACCGAGAAGGCCCGGGTCTGGCGGTCCAGGCGAAGGATTCGCCGGAGCGCCGGTCGAGGGTCTTCCACGCGGTGCCGTCGGCGGAGCCCTGGAGGGTCCAGCCGGCCGGTGCCTCGGTACGGTCGGACGAGGTCAGCGTGTACTGGACCGCCTTCGTGCGGGCCCGCACCGGGAGCGGCACCGTCCCGGCGGTCGCCTTTGTCGCCGAGGTGTCGTCGAACAGCGCGCCGTCGCCCTCGACGGCGTCCGAGCGGGGCGCCGGAGCCCTGTCGTCCTTCGTGATCGACACCGGGGCAGTGCTCTCCCCGGTGCCCCAGCGGGACGGCTTCGGGCCCATGTCGAACCTCAGCGTGCCGCCCCGGGCGAGGAGCGAGTGCGGCAGCGAAGTCGACGTCCACACCTTGCCGTTGACCTTCTAGGTCACTGAGCGAGTCGTCGGCGGTGTGCCGGCCCGCGTACCGCAGGGCCCGCTTGCCGGGGGAAGCCCATGCCGGCCTTGACGGTCGCCGAGCCGCTCGGGCCCCGGTCGACCAGCGACAGCATCTCCCTCGGCGCGGGTGCCTGCCCGCCGCCCGTCGAGAACCGCACATCGGCGAGCTGGGTGATCATCGAGGCGCCGTTGTTCCTGGTGATGTCGAGCCGGAAGTGCCGGTACTCGGCCACCGCGTCGCCGGGGATGTCGTACGACTTCGTCTCGAAGCGCTCCCCGAAGCCTTCGCCGGAGCGGGTGTCGAGGGTCTTCCACTCCTTGCCGTCGATGGAGCCCTTGAGGGTCCAGTCCCTCGGGTCGCGCGCCTCGACGTCGTTCGCCGAGGTCAGTGCCTAGGTGACCACCTTCGCCGGGCGGTCCAGGTCGAACTCCGCCCAGCCGGTGGGCTGGAAGGTGAGCCACTTGGTGTCGGACTCGCCGTCGACGAGGTTCTCGTTCACCTCCCCGCCGCCCGTGTTCTCGCCGCTGGCCCGGATGTCGGTGACATGGTCGGTGATGTCGCCCGGAATGCCGGTGGTGTAGCCGCCGTCGACGCCGGAGGCCCGGGGGGAGAAGTCCGGTGCCGTGTCGGTCGTACTGAGCCAGTCCGGAGCCGGGTCGTCCGGTTCGAACGAGGAGCTGAACTCCCGCTCCCCGGCCGCCGGCCGGTCCGGTGACGCGACCGCCGCACCCTGCGAGGCCACCACCAGAGCGAACGCGGCGGCGCCGAGCGCCGCCGTGGAACCCCGTCCGTGCCGCATCAGCGAGCACCCTCCCTACGTCCAGCAGACAGTTTTCGATCAAGGAATGATCGAAAGAGGACAACGTTGTCGACCGCGTAGCGCAGGGACCGGTAGGGGTTGAAGTGATGTGTGATGTCTAGGGTGTTGAGTGCGCCATCCGGGACGAATGGCGGGGATTTTCCGGTCAGGTGGCGCAAGGTCGCTCATATTTCCGAGAGGTCTCAACTCGGAAAAGACCGATGGCCAACCTTGCATTCGATCTTGCCCCCCTGGCGGGAAGTGGACTATACCTGTCGGCGTCCGCATAGTGGTCACACAGCCGCGGACAGGCGCTACCTGGGGGGAATTAGCGGTGGTCGCGGACGTGTCCGCATGGCGACCGCCGTCTTGCCCCTGTTGAATCCTCACGCACGACCCCAGCTTGAACCGACCGCGGTGCCGGGAGGATCCGGTTCACCGCCTGAGTCCTGGAGAAGGCGAGGACTTGAGCATGGGATCCACTACCGCTGAGCACGACAACGACCCCGAGGGGGTCGCCGCCACCGACCCCGAAGGTGTCGGCCGCCGCGATCTGATCAAGCGTTCCGCCGCGCTGGGCCTGATCACCGTCCCGACGATGAGCTTCCTGTCCGCGTGTGCCAGTGGGGGCGGCGGCGACGACACCTCCGAGGACAGCCAGGGCAAGACCTCCGCCTCCAACCCCTTCGGCGTCAAGAAGGGCAGCAAGCTCGACGTCGTCATCTTCAAGGGGGGCTACGGCGACGCCTACGCCAGGGCCTGGGAGGCCGCCTTCCAGAAGAAGTGGGGCGTCAGCTCCACCCACACCGGCACCCAGGAGATCACCGGCAAACTCCAGCCGCGGTTCAACGCGGGCAACCCGCCGGACATCGTCGACGACTCCGGCGCCCAGCAGATCCCGATCGACGTCCTCTACAAGAACGACCAGCTCCTCGACCTCGCCGAGGTCCTGGACGCCCCCTCGATCGACGACCCGGACAAGAAGGTCCGCGACACGCTGATCCCCGGCACGCTCGACGCGGGCATGCAGGAGAACAAGGTCGTCGCCCTGAACTACATCTACACGGTGTGGGGCCTTTGGTACTCCGGCAAGCTCTTCAAGGAGAACGGCTGGGAGGAGCCCAAGACCTGGGCCGACTTCCTCACCATCTGCAAGGAGGCCAAGGCCAAGGGCATCGGCGGCCTCGCCCACCAGGGGAAATACCCGTACTACATCAACGTCGCCATCATGGACCTGATCGCCAAGACGGGCGGTCTGGAGGCCATGAAGGCGATCGACAACCTCGACCCCAAGGCGTTCGTCGGCTCCGACGCCGCGAAGGCCGGCGTCGAGGCGATCTACGAGGTCGTCGAGAAGGGCTATCTGATGCCCGGCACGAACGGCCTGACCCACACCGAGTCCCAGGCCCGCTGGAACCAGTACAAGGCCGTGTTCATCACCTCCGGCTCCTGGCTGGAGAACGAGCAGCTGAAGCAGACCCCGGACGACTTCGAGATGACGTTCATGCCGATGCCGGTGCTGCCGGACAGCGTGATGCCCTTCGAGGCGATCCGGGCCGGCTCCGGGGAGCCGTTCATCATCCCCTCCAAGGCGAAGAACCTGCCGGCCGCCAAGGAATTCATGCGGATGATGCTCTCCAAGGAGTGGTCGACGCTGTTCGCCAAGGAGGCGAACTCCCTGACGATCGTGAAGGACGGGGTCGACACCGGCGTCTCCCTGCGGCCCGGTACCCAGTCGACGGTGGAAGTGTCCAAGGCCGCCGGTGACAACACGTTCCGTTACCTGTACACCGAGTGGTACAGCGAGATGGACACCGCGATCCAGAACGCGTCGAACGAACTGATGGCCAAGCGGATCCAGCCGGCCGAGTGGCTCAAGCGGGCCCAGGCCGCCGTGGACAAGCAGGCCAAGGACCCCGACTCCAAGAAGAACCACCGGGACTAGGGGGGCGTCGGAGCGCCGGGGGAGCTGCGCACTGTGGTGAGCTGCGGGTTCGTGGCGGCTCGCCGCGCAGTTCCCCGCGTCCCTGAAACACGGGGCGCGCCTTTCGTCTCATGGAAGCCGAGGCAGGGAAACGCCAATGCGTAAAGGGCAGAACCGGTTCGTCGCGGGGTTTCTACTCGCCCCCGTGGCGCTTTATCTGATCTTCGTGATCTGGCCGTACATCCAGACGTTCGGCTATTCGCTGACGGACTGGAAGGGGCAGTCGCAGACGTTCTCCTTCATCGGCCTGGACAACTACACGGCGTTGTTCCAGGACGACATCTTCCTCCAGGCGATCTGGCACAACATCCTGTTCCTGGTGTTCATCCCGGTGATCACCATCCTGCTCGCCCTGTTCTTCGCCTTCATGCTGAACGCGGGCGGCCGCGGCCGGGCCGGCGGGGTCTCGGGGGTCGCCGGGTCGGGGTTCTACAAGATCGTCTACTTCTTCCCGCAGGTGCTGTCGCTGGCGATCCTCGCCGTGCTGTTCGGGGCCGTGTACCGCAGCGACAGCGGAGGCATGCTCAACGGCCTGCTGCTGAAGCTGGGGCTGGTCGACGAGAGCAGCCCCGTCGAATGGCTCAACGAGCCGAACTTCGTGCTGTGGGCGCTCATCCTGGTCGTCGTCTGGCACGGCGTCGGCTTCTACCTCGTGCTGTTCTCCGCCGCCATGCAGGCCATCCCGAGGGACATCTACGAGGCCGCGCTGATCGACGGCGCCGGCCGCGCCCACACCTTCTTCCGCATCACCCTGCCGCTGCTGTGGGACTCCGTGCAGACCGCCTGGGTCTACCTCGGCATCGCGGCGATGGACATGTTCATCCTGGTCTCCACCATGACCGCGGGCGAGTACGGGGGCGGCCCCGACCACCACAGCGAGGTCATGGCGACCGTGATGATGCGGAACTTCCTGCTGTACGGCAGGAGCGGCTACGCCTGTGCGATGGGCGTCGTGATGCTGCTCCTCACCCTGATCGTGTCGGTGGTCATGCTGCGCGCCACCCGTCGCGAACGCGTCGAGTTCTGAGCGGGAGAGACGACAGAAGTGATGAGTGCACCCCTCAAGACCGCCTCGCGCGGCGACTCGGTCCCCACCGGCCCGACGGTGGACAAGGGCAGGACCGGTCCGGGCGACGAGCGCGGCGAAGGCGTCGTCCTGAACGTCTTCTCGCACGGCTTCCTCGCCCTGTGGGCCCTGCTGATCGTGCTGCCGCTGCTGTGGCTGGTGCTCAGCGCCTTCAAGACCGACGCGCAGATCGGCGGCTCGGCCTTCGGCTGGCCCGAGAACTGGTCCCTGGAGGTGTTCTCCCGTGCCTGGGACAAGGGCATCGGGGACTACTTCGTCAACACGGTCATCGTGCTGGTCTTCTCCGTGCCGCTGACCATGCTGTTCGGCTCCATGGCCGCGTACGTCCTGGCCCGCTACCCCTTCACGGGCAACCGGCTGCTGTACTACTTCTTCGTCGCCGGGGCGATGTTCCCGGTCTTCCTCGCCCTGGTGCCGCTGTTCTTCATGGTCAAACGGCTGGACATGCTGAACACCTACCAGGGGCTGATCCTGGTGTACGTCGCCTACTCGCTGCCGTTCACGGTGTTCTTCATGCACGCGTTCTTCCGGACGCTGCCCACCGCGGTCTTCGAGGCGGCCATCCTGGACGGGGCCTCGCACACCCGGACGTTCTTCCAGGTCATGCTGCCGATGGCCAAGCCGGGTCTGATCAGTGTGGGGATCTTCAACACCCTGGGGCAGTGGAACCAGTTCATCCTGCCCACGGTCCTCATGCAGCCGCAGAGCGGCGACGACCCGGAGCGGTACGTCCTCACCCAGGGCCTCATCCAGCTCCAGCAGCAGCAGGGCTACGCCTCCGACCTGCCCGTCCTCTTCGCCGGTGTCACCATCGCCATGATCCCGATGCTCGTGGTCTATCTCTCCTTCCAGCGCCAGGTGCAGGCGGGCCTCACCTCGGCCACCCTCAAGTAGCCCGTTCCGGGACCTCAAGTAGCCGCAGAGTGACATTTAGTGGTCACTCGGCGGTCCCAGTTTCCCTCAAGGACTTGACTGCGGTAACCCGTTCAGCGGAGCTTGGAGTTCACAACTTGTAAGTGACCCGGGTTCCGTGGCAGTGACCTGGGTCACGGGCGGCGTGCGGGCCGTCCGTCCTGGGACGGGAGTGGATGAGTCGATGGAGACTCCGGGGTCGCAGTCGTCGCTGCACAGAGCAAATCTCGAACGCGTCGTCCGGGCGGTGCGGCTCGCCGGGTCGCTGACCCAGGCGGAGATCGCCAGGACGACCGGTCTGTCCGCCGCCACGGTCTCCAACATCGTGCGTGAGCTGAAGGAAGGCGGAACCGTCGAGGTCACGCCCACGTCGGCCGGCGGCCGGCGGGCGCGCGCGGTCTCGCTCAGCGGGGACGCCGGGATCGTGATCGGCGTGGATTTCGGGCACACCCATTTGCGCGTCGCGATAGGGAACCTCGCCCATCAGGTGCTCGCCGAGGAGGCCGAGCCGCTGGACGTGGACGCCTCCTCGACGCAGGGCTTCGACCGGGCGGAACAGCTGGTCACCCGGTTGATCGAGGCCATCGGGGTGGATCGCGCGAAGATCGCCGGCGTGGGCCTCGGCGTGCCCGGTCCGATCGACGTGGAGTCCGGCTCGCTCGGCTCCACGGCCATCCTGCCGGGCTGGACCGGCACCAAACCCGCCGCCGAGATGCGCGACCGTCTCGGTGTGACCGTGCACGTGGACAACGACGCCAACCTCGGCGCCCTCGGTGAGCTGGTCTGGGGCAGCGGCCGGGGGGTGCGGGACCTGGCGTACATCAAGGTGTCCAGCGGCGTGGGGGCCGGACTGGTGATCGATGGCAAGATCTACAGAGGCCCGGGTGGCACAGCGGGAGAAATCGGGCATATTACTCTTGATGAATCCGGCCCAGTCTGCCGCTGCGGCAACCGTGGCTGCCTGGAGACCTTCGCGGCCGCGCGCTATGTGCTGCCGCTCCTCCAGTCCAGCCATGGCACCGACCTGACCATGGAAGGGGTCGTACGGTTGGCGAGGGACGGGGATCCGGGCTGCCGTCGGGTGATCGCCGACGTCGGCCGACACATCGGAAGTGGAGTCGCCAATCTCTGCAATCTGTTGAACCCGAGCCGCGTGGTTCTCGGTGGCGATCTCGCCGAGGCCGGAGAGCTGGTTCTCGGACCCATAAGGGAGTCGGTCGGCCGGTACGCGATCCCGAGTGCCGCACGTCAACTCTCGGTGTTGCCAGGGGCACTTGGCGGCCGAGCCGAGGTCCTCGGGGCCCTGGCCCTGGCCCTCAGTGAGATGGGTGATTCGACCCTTTTGGACGGTACCCTCTCCGCAGCGACTCCTGTCTTCACTTAGAGAACGAAACACGCCGTTGCCAACCCGTTAAGGATTTACTTCTTGACGTCGCACGTGTGGCCGAGTTGACTTCCAGCCACCTCGGCCGCAGTGCTGCGGCCCGTGTCAGGGAGGCACAACCCAAATGAACGCAACGATGCGTAGAGTCGCGATCGGCGCCACCGCGATCTCGCTGGCGCTGTCCGTGGCCGCCTGTGGCAAGGCCGGCGACGACAAGGACTCGGACAGCGGCAGCGACAGCGGCTCGGGCAACAAGACCATCGGTCTGCTCCTGCCCGACAACGTCACCGCGCGCTACGAGAAGTTCGACCGGCCGTACTTCGAGGACAAGGTCGAGGAGCTGTGCTCCGACTGCAAGGTCGAGTACGCGAACGCCGCCGCCGACCCCACCAAGCAGGCTCAGCAGATGAGCACCATGGTGACCAAGGGCGTCAAGGTCATCGTCGTCTCCGCCCAGGACTCCGCCGCCATCAAGTCCTCCATCCAGTCCGCGGTGGACAAGGGCGTCAAGGTCGTCGCCTACGACCGTCTCGCGCAGGGCCCGGTCTCGGCCTACGTCTCCTTCGACAACGTCAAGGTCGGTGAGCTGCAGGGCCAGGCCCTCCTCGACGCCCTCGGCGACAAGGCCACGCCCAAGGCCAAGGTCGTCATGATCAACGGCGACGACGCCGACCCGAACGCCGGTCAGTTCAAGGAGGGCGCGCACAAGGCCCTCGACGGCAAGGTCGACATCGCCTACGAGCAGTCCGGCCTGTGGAAGGACACCGTCGCCGCCCAGAAGATGTCCGCGGCGATCACCCAGCTGGGCGCCAAGAACATCGCGGGCGTCTACGCCGCCAACGACGGCATGGCCGGTGGCATCGCCAACACCCTCAAGGGTGCGAAGATCAGCGGCATCCCGCTGACCGGTCAGGACGCCGAGCTGGCCGCCATCCAGCGGCTCGTGGCCGGCACGCAGTCCTCCACGGTCTACAAGGCCTACAAGCCGGAGGCCGACACCGCCGCCGAGCTGGCGGTCAACCTGCTGGAGAAGAAGGACATCAAGTCCCTGGCCGACACCGAGGTCACCAGCGGCTCCGGCGACAAGGTCCCGGCGAAGCTCCTGACCCCGGTCTCCGTCACCAAGGAGAACATCAAGGACACGGTGGTGAAGGACGGCCTCTACACGGTCGCCGACATCTGCACCCCGGAGTACGCCAAGGCGTGCAAGTCCGCCGGCCTGGAGTAGTCGCTCCGGCCCACTGAGCCTGTCCGGCGCCCGCCCCACCCATACCCCGCTTCCGGGGCGGGCGCCGGACGGAACCGCCGCCGAAAGAGCGGCGGCCACTCGCATGTTCACCTTGTAAGCCTTGTGCGAGGGCCCCCGTCGACGGGGCCCGCACATTCCTCCGCGCCTGGTTCCCAGCGCGGCATCCCCGCCGGTCAGGCGGCGAAGGAGATGGTTCACGTGTCCGCTACGCCCGTGCTGGCGTTGCGCGGAGTCTCCAAGCGATTCGGTGCGGTTCAGGCACTCACCGACGTCGAGCTGGAGGTCCACGCCGGAGAAGTGGTCGCCCTGGTGGGCGACAACGGCGCAGGAAAGTCCACCCTGGTCAAGACGATCGCGGGTGTCCACCCCATCGATGAGGGCGTCATCGAGTGGCAGGGTGAGCCGGTCAGGATCAACAAGCCGCACGACGCCCAGGGACTCGGCGTCGCGACGGTCTACCAGGACCTCGCGCTCTGCGACAACCTCGATGTCGTCGGCAACCTCTACCTCGGGCGCGAGCTGCTGCACCGCGGTGTCATCGACGAGGTGTCGATGGAGAAGAACTCCCGCGAACTGCTGTCCACGCTCTCGATCCGCATCCCGAGCGTCCGCATCCCGATCGCGAGCCTCTCCGGCGGTCAGCGCCAGGTCGTCGCCATCGCCCGCGCCCTCATCGGCGACCCCAAGCTCGTCATCCTGGACGAGCCCACCGCCGCCCTCGGTGTCGAGCAGACCGCGCAGGTCCTCGACCTCGTCGAGCGGCTGCGCGAGCGCGACCTCGCCGTCATCCTCATCAGCCACAACATGGCCGATGTGAAGGCGGTCGCGGACACCGTCGCCGTCCTGCGCCTGGGCAAGAACAACGGCTCCTTCTCCGTGAAGGACACCAGCCACGAAGAGATCATCGCCGCGATCACGGGTGCCACGGACAACGCCGTGACCCGTCGTGCGGGGCGGCGCACCACGGAGGCGGCAAAGTGAGCGACACGTCCAAGACCCCCGTGAAGAGTGATTCCGTGCAGGGCCAGACCACGGTCGCGCCCGCCGACGACCCCACGGCCGCGCCGGTCTCCGTCGTCGACCCGCGTCTGCTGGTCCGCGAAGAGGGCCTCAAGGGCTACGTCACCGAGTTCAAGCGCAAGGTGAAGGGCGGCGAGCTGGGCTCGCTGCCGGTGGTCATCGGTCTGATCGTCATCTGGACGATCTTCCAGCTCCAGAACGACCGCTTCCTGAGCGCCGACAACCTCTCGAACATCAGCTACTTCCTCTCGGCCACCGGCATGCTCGCCATCGGCCTGGTGTTCGTGTTGCTGCTCGGCGAGATCGACCTGTCCGTGGGCTCCGTCAGCGGTCTGGCCTCCACCCTGTTCGCCGTGTTCGCGGTGACCCACGGTGTGAACGCCTGGCTGTCGCTGGTCCTCGCGATCATCACCGGTGTCGTCATCGGCGCGCTGCAGGGATGGTTCTTCGCCAGGATCGGGGTGCCGGCGTTCGTCGTCACCCTGGCCGGCTTCCTCGGCTGGAACGGCCTGATGCTGTGGCTGCTGGGCGACAGCGGCACGATCAACATCCCGTCCGACACGGGTCCGGTCCACCTGCTCGGCCAGAGCTCCTTCTTCATGGACCAGGCCATCATCGGCGCGTACATCCTGGCCGGTGTCGCCGTCGTCCTCTCCCTCGTCGGCAACCTCAACGAGCAGCGCCGCCGCCGGGCGGCGGGCGTGCCGTTCCGGCCGACCAGCGAGATCCTGCTGCGGGTCGGCGCCCTCGCCGTCGCGTCCTTCGTCGCCGCCGCCGTGCTCAACGACGCCTCCGGCGTCTCCAACGCGCTGGTGATCTTCCTCGTGGCGCTGGTGGTTGTGGACTTCGTGCTGCGTCGCACGACCTACGGCCGCAAGGTGTTCGCGGTCGGCGGTGGCATCGAGGCCGCCCGCCGTGCCGGTATCAACGTGCCGATGATCCGGATCTCCGTGTTCGCCATCTCGGGTGGCTTCGCGGCGGTCGGCGGTATGTTCTTCGCCGGCCAGACCGCGAGCGCGACGCTGTCCGCCGGTGGCGGCAACACGCTGATGCTCGCGATCGCCGCGGCGGTCATCGGCGGCACCAGCCTCTTCGGCGGCCGGGGTTCGGTCTGGTCGGCGCTGCTCGGCATGCTGGTGATCCAGTCGATCCAGACCGGTCTCGACCTGCTGAACATGAACACCTCGATCCAGTACATGATCACGGGTGCGGTTCTGCTGGGTGCGGTCGTCATCGACTCCGTCAGCCGTAAGAGCCAGAAGGCGGCAGGTCGCGCGTAGCGGCCCTGAACGCCTCACGCCCTCGCAGGGCGCACAAGTGCCCGGTGCCTTCAAGGTGCCGGGCACTTCTGCTCGTTCTCGGACGTTTCGTGCAAGTACGTCCGCGCAGGACGGTTTACGCCGTTCGCGTGACGTGACAGTCGACCGCCCGGCCGTCGGCCGTCCGCGCGGAAGATTAGACTTCGACGAGCCCGGTAACGCTCGAACAGCACTATCGCAAGGAGGCACGGGTGCCGCTGCTGACCCGCATCAGGGGACCGCGCGATCTGGACCGGCTCAGCCTGGAGGAATTGGACCAGCTGGCGGAGGAGATCCGGACCTTCCTCGTGGAGGCGGTGTCGAAGACCGGCGGTCACCTCGGCCCGAACCTCGGCGTGGTCGAGCTCACCATCGCGATGCACCGTGTCTTCGACTCGCCCCGCGACAAGGTGCTCTGGGACACGGGACACCAGTCCTACGTCCACAAGCTCCTCACCGGTCGTCAGGACTTCTCCCGGCTGAAGATGAAGGGCGGCCTGTCCGGCTACCCCTCGCAGGCCGAGTCCGAGCACGACGTCATCGAGAACAGCCACGCCTCCACGGTGCTGGGCTGGGCCGACGGCCTCGCCAAGGCCAACCAGGTGCTCAAACGCGACGACCACGTGGTCGCGGTCATCGGCGACGGCGCGCTCACCGGCGGTATGGCCTGGGAGGCGCTCAACAACATCGCCGACGCCAAGGACCGCCCGCTGGTCATCGTCGTCAACGACAACGAGCGCTCGTACGCGCCCACGATCGGCGGCCTCGCCAACCACCTGGCCACCCTGCGGACCACCGACGGCTACGAGCGGTTCCTGGCCCGCGGCAAGGACCTGCTGGAGCGCACACCCGTCGTCGGCCGCCCCCTCTACGAGACGCTGCACGGCGCCAAGAAGGGGCTGAAGGACTTCATCGCCCCGCAGGGCATGTTCGAGGACCTGGGCCTGAAGTACGTCGGCCCGATCGACGGGCACGACATCGAGGCCCTGGAGTCCGCGCTCGCCCGCGCCAAGCGCTTCGGCGGGCCGGTCATCGTGCACTGCCTCACCGAGAAGGGCCGCGGCTACCAGCCCGCCCTCCAGGACGAGGCGGACCGCTTCCACGCCGTCGGCAAGATCCACCCGGACACGGGTCTGCCGATCGCCTCCTCCGGCGCCGACTGGACCTCCGTCTTCGGCGAGGAGATGGTGAAGCTCGGCAAGGAGCGTGAGGACATCGTCGCCATCACGGCGGCCATGCTCCAGCCGGTCGGCCTCGACAAGTTCGCCAAGGCCTTCCCCGAGCGCGTGTACGACGTCGGCATCGCCGAGCAGCACGGCGCGGTGTCGGCGGCGGGCCTCGCGACGGGCGGCCTGCACCCCGTCTTCGCCGTCTACGCCACCTTCCTCAACCGTGCCTTCGACCAGGTTCTGATGGACGTCGCCCTGCACAGGTGCGGGGTGACCTTCGTCCTGGACCGGGCCGGCGTCACCGGCACCGACGGGGCCTCGCACAACGGCATGTGGGACATGTCGATCCTCCAGGTCGTGCCGGGGCTCAGGCTCGCCGCGCCGCGTGACGCCGACCAGGTCCGCGCCCAGCTGCGCGAGGCCGTCGAGGTCACGGACGCGCCGACCGTGGTGCGCTTCTCCAAGGGCGCCGTCGGCCCCGCCGTACCGGCCCTGCGCCGTGTCGGCGGCATGGACGTGCTGCGCGAGCCGGGCACCGACACCCCGGACGTGCTCCTCGTCTCCGTCGGTGCCCTCGCGCCGATGTGCCTGGAGATCGCCGGTCTGCTCGACAAGCAGGGCATCACCACGACCGTCGTCGACCCGCGCTGGGTCAAGCCGGTCGACGAGCACATGGCGCCCCTCGCGGACAAGCACCGCGTGGTCGTCACCGTCGAGGACAACTCCCGCGTCGGCGGCGTCGGCTCGGCCGTCGCCCAGGCGCTGCGCGACGCCGGCGTGGACATCCCGCTGCGCGACTTCGGCATCCCGCCGCGCTTCCTCGACCACGCCTCCCGCGCCGAGGTCCTGGCCGAGATCGGGCTCACCGCGCCCGACATCGCCCGCCAGGTCACCGGCCTGGTCTCCAAGATCGACGGGCGGTTCGGCGAAACCACGGCGGAGGTGGAACCCGCCCGCGACTGATCGGTCCGGTTGGGCCGTCCGGGCCGGTTTCGCCATTCTTTACGGTGGTGAGACCGGCCCATTCGCGTGAAACCGCCCGCGCCGGGGCATACGGACCACGCCCCCTCTCGATCATGTCGAGGACGACAAGCGTGGGAGGTCCGCCTGTGAGCAGCACACTCTTCCGGACGAAGAAGGTCGAGCAGTCCATCCTCGATACCGAGGAGCCAGAACACGCGCTCAGGAAATCCTTGTCCGCGCTGGATCTGACGGTCTTCGGCGTCGGTGTCATCATCGGCACCGGCATCTTCGTCCTCACCGGCACGGTGGCCAAGAACAACGCCGGTCCCGCCGTGGCCCTCGCCTTCGTCGTGGCCGGCGTCGTCTGCGCGCTCGCCGCCCTCTGCTACGCGGAGTTCGCCTCCACGGTCCCGGTCGCGGGGTCCGCGTACACCTTCAGTTACGCCTCCCTCGGCGAACTGCCCGCCTGGATCATCGGCTGGGACCTGGTGCTGGAGTTCGCGCTGGGGACGGCGGTGGTGGCCGTCGGCTGGTCCGGCTACATCCATTCGCTGCTGGCCAACGCCGGCTGGGAACTGCCGGCGGCGCTCGGCACGAGAGACGGGGCCGAGGGCTTCGGCTTCGACATCCTCGCCGCCGCGCTCGTCCTGATCCTCACCGCCATTCTCGTGATCGGCACCAAGCTCTCCGCGCGTGTCACCTCCCTCGTCGTCGCCATCAAGGTGACCGTCGTCCTCACCGTGATCATCGCGGGCGCCTTCTTCGTCAAGGGCGACAACTACGACCCGTTCGTCCCGAAGGCGCAGGCGGTCGAAGCGGGGGACGGCCTCCAATCGCCGCTCATCCAGCTGATGTTCGGCTGGGCGCCCTCCAACTTCGGTGTGATGGGCATCTTCACTGCCGCCTCCGTGGTCTTCTTCGCGTTCATCGGCTTCGACGTCGTCGCCACGGCGGCCGAGGAGACGAAGAACCCGCAGCGGGACATGCCCCGGGGCATCATCGGCTCGCTCGTCATCTGCACCACGCTGTACGTGGCGGTGTCGATCGTCGTCACCGGCATGCAGCACTACACGAAGCTGTCGGTGACCGCGCCGCTCGCCGACGCCTTCAAGGCGACCGGGCATCCGTGGTTCGCGGGCTTCATCAGCTTCGGCGCCGCCGTCGGCCTGACGACCGTGTGCATGATCCTGCTGCTCGGCCAGACCCGGGTGTTCTTCGCGATGAGCCGCGACGGGTTGCTGCCGCGCTTCTTCTCCCGCGTGCACCCCCGGTTCAAGACCCCGCACCGGCCGACCATCCTGCTCGGAGTGGTCATCGCGGTCCTCGCGGGCTTCACCCCGCTGAGCGAGCTGGCCGAGCTGGTCAACATCGGCACGCTGTTCGCCTTCGTGGTCGTCGCGATCGGCGTGATCATCCTCCGCCGGACCCGCCCCGACCTGCCCCGGTCGTTCCGCACCCCCTGGGTTCCGGTCATCCCGATCCTGTCGGTGTGCGCGTCGCTGTGGCTGATGCTCAACCTGCCCACGGAGACCTGGCTCCGCTTCGCCGGCTGGATGCTCCTGGGCTTCCTCGTCTACTTCGTCTACGGCCGCTCGCACAGCCGGCTCGGACGCCACGAGGAGACCCTGACGGGTGACCCGGGCGGGCCGCCGGGACGCGGCGACGCCTCGTAGCCGGTCCGCGCCCGGGGATGTGCCCTCCGGCCCCGTACGCCCCCTTTCCGTGGGGCGTACGGGGCCGGACCGCGCTCAGGACTCCCCGCGCACCGCCCTCGGCCCGGTCACCTCGGCACCCAACTCGCCGACCCGGCGCCGTAGTTCACGGTCGGCTGTGACGACGAGGCAGGCGCGGTCGCGGGCCTCCTCGGCGACCAGTTCCACGATGCGGTCGTCGCCGCTGCGCGGGGCCGCCTCGACCCGTACGCCGGGGGCCGGCTCCACGCCTCGGGCCGCGCCCTCGACCACCATCACCAGCTCGACGGGTTCCCGCCGGCCGGGGACCCCGTCCCGGGCGAGGCGGTCGCGCAGACGTTCCGCCGCGCCGCGCCGGTCGCGCCACCAGCCGTCGGGCACGGAGCCGATGACGTTGGCGGCGTCGACGATCACGAGCAGCGGGGCGTCCATGCGGACAGGGTCGCACGCCGCTCGGTCCCACCGGGCCGGTGAAAACGGTCGTCCTATGTTGGGGCCGCTCGGTCATTCGTGCGTCCGTGCGAGAAAAGCGGTCGGGCAGCCGTGCCGGGCGCCAGGGGAGGTGGTGCTCGGGGCGGACGGCACGCTGCGGACGTCCCGGCTGGGGACACCGGACTTCAGGTTCGCCGAGGACATATGACAGGAGGGCCTCCGCCGTGCGGCGGAGACCCTCCTCAGGTCCGTACGGCCGTCATGGCCGGGACCGTGTCATGCCGGTGCGAGCGTCACGCGGGGACCGAGGCGACCCCGGCCTCCAGGAACTTCTTTCCGTTCACCCGCTCGCTGACGCCCTCGCGGTCCAGGTACGGCGTGATGCCGCCGAGGTGGAAGGGCCAGCCGGCGCCGGTGATCAGGCAGAGGTCGATGTCCTGCGCCTCGGCGACGACACCCTCGTCGAGCATGAGCCCGATCTCCTGGGCGACGGCGTCGAGCACGCGGGCCCGCACCTGCTCCTCGGACAGGACGACGTCGCCCTGCTTCAGGAGCGCGGCGACCTCGGGGTCCAGCTCCGGCTTGAAGTTGTTCTCTGCGGAGTAGACGTAGAAGCCGCGCTTGCCGGCCTTGACGACGGCGGCGAGGTTCGGGGAGACCGTGAAGCGGTCC
This sequence comes from Streptomyces sp. NPDC002324, assembly GCF_053593335.1. NCBI lineage: Bacteria > Bacillati > Actinomycetota > Actinomycetes > Kitasatosporales > Streptomycetaceae > Streptomyces > Streptomyces sp. NPDC002324. The sequence continues at coordinate 117,795 of NZ_JBSFCF010000016.1, read as the reverse complement.
GGGAAGGCGCGGTTGAGGGTCTCGGAGACGTGCAGACCGATGGCCGGGCCGACCAGCTCCAGGAGCACCAGCGGCGACATCGGCAGACCCAGCGGCTCGACCGCCTTCTCGGCGACCTCGACCGGCGTGCCCTCGTCGATGACGTTCTGGATCTCGCCCATGAAGCGGGTCAGGATGCGGTTCACGACGAACGCCGGGGCGTCCTTCACCAGGACCGCGGTCTTCTTCAGCTTCTTGGCGACGGCGAACGCCGTGGCGAGGGAGGCGTCGTCCGTGGTCTCGCCCCGGACGATCTCCAGCAGCGGCAGGATCGCGACCGGGTTGAAGAAGTGGAAGCCGACGACCCGCTCGGGGTTCTTCAGCTTCGACGCCATCTCGGTGACCGACAGCGAGGAGGTGTTGGTGGCGAGGATCGCGTGCGCCGGGGCGACGGCCTCGACCTCCGCGAACACCTGCTGCTTGACGCCGATCTCCTCGAACACGGCCTCGATGATGAAGTCCGCGTCCGCGAAGCCCTCGGCCTTGTCCAGGACACCGGTGACCAGCGCCTTGAGGCGGTTGGCCTTGTCCTGGTTGATCCGGCCCTTGAGCAGCAGCTTGTCGATCTCGGCGTGGACGTAGCCCACACCCTTGTCGACGCGCTCCTGGTCGATGTCGGTCAGGACGACCGGCACCTCCAGGCGGCGCAGGAACAGCAGCGCGAGCTGGGAGGCCATCAGACCGGCGCCGACGACACCGACCTTGGTGACCGGGCGGGCGAGGTTCTTGTCCGGGGCGCCGGCGGGGCGCTTGCCGCGCTTCTGCACCAGGTTGAAGGCGTAGATGCCGGAGCGCAGCTCGCCACCCATGATCAGGTCGGCGAGGGCCACGTCCTCGGCGTCGAAGCCCTGCTGGAGGTCGCCGTTCTTCGCGGCGGCGATGATGTCCAGCGCGCGGTACGCGGCCGGGGCCGCCCCGTGCACCTTGGAGTCCGCGATGAACCGGCCCTTGGCGACGGCCTGGTCCCAGGCCTCGCCGCGGTCGATGACCGGGCGGTCGATGACGATCTCGCCCTTGAGGACGGACGCCGTCCACAGCAGCGACTGCTCCAGGAAGTCGGCGCCCTCGAAGATGGCGTCGGCGATGCCGAGGTCGTAGACCTGCTCGCCCTTGAGCTGCTTGTTCTGGTTGAGGCTGTTCTCGATGATCACCGAGACGGCCTTGTCGGCGCCGATCAGGTTCGGCAGGATCGTGCAGCCGCCCCAGCCCGGGACCAGGCCCAGGAACACCTCGGGGAGCGAGAACGCCGGGAGGGCCGCGGAGACGGTCCGGTAGGCGCAGTGCAGACCGACCTCGACGCCACCGCCCATCGCGGCACCGTTGTAGTACGCGAAGGTCGGGACGGCGAGCGCGGACAGGCGCTTGAAGACCTCGTGGCCGCCCTTGCCGATGGCGAGCGCGTGCTCGTGCTCCTTCAGCAGCTCGACGCCCTTGAGGTCGGCGCCGACGGCGAAGATGAACGGCTTGCCGGTGACACCGACACCGACGATCTCGCCGGCCGAGGCCTCCTTCTCGACCTGGTCGATGGCGGTGTTCAGGTTCGCCAGCGACGCCGGGCCGAAGGTGGTCGGCTTGGTGTGGTCGAAGCCGTTGTCCAGCGTGATGAGCGCGAAGCGCCCGGCGCCGAAGGGCAGGTCGAGGTGGCGTACGTGCGCGGACGTCACGACCTCGTCGGGGAACAGCTCCGCCGCGCCCTTGAGAAGCTCGGTGGTGGTGGTCACTTGTCGCCTCCGGCGTCCTTGTGGTGCGGGTTCTCCCAGATGACCGTGGCGCCCATGCCGAAGCCGACGCACATCGTGGTCAGGCCGTAGCGGACCTCCGGCTGCTCCTCGAACTGGCGGGCGAGCTGCGTCATGAGACGCACGCCCGACGAGGCCAGCGGGTGACCGAAGGCGATGGCGCCGCCGTACTGGTTGACGCGCGCGTCGTCGTCGGCGATGCCGTAGTGCTCCAGGAAGGCCAGCACCTGGACGGCGAAGGCCTCGTTGATCTCGAACAGACCGATGTCGTCGATGGACAGGCCCGCCTGGGCGAGCGCCTTCTCCGTCGCCGGGATCGGGCCGTAGCCCATGACCTCCGGCTCGACACCCACGAAGGAGTACGAGACGAGGCGCATCTTGACGGGGAGGTTGTTCTCGCGGGCGAAGTCCTCGGAGGCGATGAGCGAGGCCGTCGCGCCGTCGTTCAGACCGGCCGCGTTACCGGCGGTGACCCGGCCGTGCACGCGGAACGGGGTCTTGAGGCCCGTCAGGTTCTCGATGGTCGTGCCCGGCCGCATCGGCTCGTCGGCGGTGACCAGGCCCCAGCCGGTCTCGCCGGCCTCGGCGTTGGTGCGGCGGACCGAGATCGGTACCAGGTCGGCCTGGATCTTGCCGTTGGCGTACGCCTTGGCGGCCTTCTCCTGGGAGCGCACGGCGTACTCGTCGGCGCGCTGCTTGGTGATCGTCGGGTAGCGGTCGTGCAGGTTCTCGGCGGTCATGCCCATGAACAGGGCGGACTCGTCGACCAGCTTCTCGCTGACGAAGCGCGGGTTGGGGTCCACGCCCTCGCCCATGGGGTGGCGGCCCATGTGCTCGACACCGCCGGCGATGGCGACGTCGTACGCGCCGAAGGCGACGGAACCGGCGACCGAGGTGACGGCGGTCAGGGCGCCGGCGCACATGCGGTCGATGGAGTAGCCGGGCACCGACTGCGGCAGGCCGGCGAGGATGCCCGCCGTGCGGCCGATGGTGAGGCCCTGGTCACCGATCTGCGTGGTCGCGGCGATGGCGACCTCGTCGATCTTCGCGGGCTCCAGACCGGGGTTGCGGCGCAGCAGCTCCCGGATCGCCTTCACGACGAGGTCGTCGGCGCGGGTCTCGTGGTAGATGCCCTTCGGGCCCGCCTTGCCGAACGGGGTGCGGACGCCGTCGACGAAGACGACTTCCTTGACGGTACGAGGCACGATGGCTCTCCTCCAGAGGTGCGGGACGGCACTGCTGCGATGCGCAACCGCTGAGCGGGCGCTCAGCCCCATGCTACTTGCGGGTAACTGTGCTGCACACCCCTGGACGGGGGAGCGGCGAAGGTCACACGGGTTTCACGGGTTACCGGCGGTTACGTCTCCCTACCTTAGGGGCGCGGGGAACCGTGCGACCAGCCACGACGCACCCGTTGTCCCCTAAGGCACCCGAGGGGCGGTCGCGGTGGACCCCCGGGGAACCAGTACGGGCGTGGCCACCGGATGCGACACCCCGACCTCCCCGTCCCCGTCGATCACCCCGAACAGCGTTCGCGCCACATCCGCCCCGAACCCGTGCACGTCATGACTCATCGCGGAAAGAGTCGGCCGCGTCAGCCGGCAGAGCTGTGAATCGTCCCAGGCCAGCAGGGACAGGTCCGCCGGCACCCGCACCCCCATCTCGGCGGCCACGGACAACCCCGCCACCGCCATGATGTCGTTGTCGTAGACGATCGCCGTGGGCCGGTCGTCCCCCGCCCCGGTCAGCAACGCCCGCGTCGCCCGCGCCCCCGCCTCCCCCGAGAAGTCGGTCGCCACCTGCCAGACCCGGACCGGCGTCAGCGACCCGGCCGCCTTCGCGAACGCCGCCGTACGCAGGGCCGAATGGCCCAACGACCCCGCGCCCCCCACCCGCGCGATCCGCCGGTGCCCCAGCGCCGCCAGATACCGCACCGCCTCCGTCACGGCGGTCGCGTCGTCCGTCCACACGGAGGTCAGTCCGCCGGTCAGGGAGGGATGCCCGACGGCCACCACCGGCATCCCCAGCCGCTGCGCCGCGGCCACTCTCGGATCGTCCGCGCGGAAGTCGACGAGGATCGACCCGCTGACCTGCCGCCCCCGCCACCACGCGTCCTGGAGCCCCACCTCCTCCTCCAGGTTCCGCACCAGCCGCAGCAGCAGCGAGCAGGACCGCTCGGCCAGCACGCTCTCCACCCCGGAGATGAACTCCATGTAGAAGGGTTCGAGCCCGAGCAGCTTCGCGGGCCGGCAGACCGCGAGACCCACCACGTCGACCCGGCGGTTCGACAGTGACCGCGCCGCCAGGTTCGGCGCCCACCCCAGCTCCCGTGCCGCCGCGAAGATCCGGTCCCGGGTGGCGTCGGCCAGCCCCGGCTTCCGGTTGAACGCGAGCGACACCGCGCCCTTGGACACCCCGGCGAGCGCGGCGACGTCCTTGATGGTCACGCGGGAGGTCGTCATCGGCTGGGCTCCAGGCAGTACAGGGCTGATCGGGCGGCTTCCGCACCGGGAGTCTTCCAGCCGCTGACACCGATGGTCACCTGTTCCCCGGGGAGCAGGGTGACCAGCCCCCGGTCCGCCCGCGCCCCGGGGTCCAGCCGGTCGGCCTGCAGCAGCAGGTCCCGTACGAGGGTGCGGGCCGTCACCGTGACCGAGTCCGGCGTGACGCTGACGTCGAACTCCGGCCGGGGGTAGGGGATCTCGTGGTCGGGGCTCGGGAAGAGCAGGGCCCGCAGCCCGTCCGCGTCCGCGACGAGGAACTCCTTCGGCCCGACGGGCTCCAGCTCCCGCGGTACGCCCACCCGGGCCACCGCCCGCCCCGCGGCCACGAATTCGACCCGGGCCTGACCGATCACGGCCCCGTCGACCGAGACCCGCCGCAGCCGCACGGAGCCCGTCCACTCCCCGGCCGCCTGGTTGACCACGGCCAGCACCCGTGGCGACAGCGTCAGCAACCGGTCCGCGTACAGCCGCCGCAGCTCGTGGTAGAGCGGCTTCTCCCGGCCGTCCCCGTCGATCGCCGCCCAGGAGGTCACCGGCCAGCAGTCGTTGAGCTGCCACACGATCGTGCCCGCGCACACCGGCCAGTGCGATCGCCAGTGCTCGATCCCGGCGGCGACCGCCCGCGCCTGGTTGACCTGCGTCAGATAGTGCCAGCGGTCGAAGTCCCCCTCGGGCAGGGTGAAATGGCGCGCGAGCCCCCGCTCCAGCTTCCCGTTGCCGTCCTCGGCCTTCTGGTGGTGCAGCATGCCGGGGGAGTCCGGCGCCGGCTCCTCGCCCGGCAGCGCCCGCCGCAGCGTCGCGTACGCGGGCGGCGCCTGCCAGCCGAACTCGGCCACGAAACGGGGCACGTTCGCCCGGTACCCCGCGTAGTCCTCCCGGTTCCACACCTCCCAGGAGTGGTGCGTGCCGTGCGCGGGGTCGTTCGGATGCCGGTCCCAGGACCCCGACCACGGAGAGCCCGCCGTGTACGGCCGCGTCGGGTCCGACTCGGCCACCACGCGCGGCAGTACGCCCAGGTAGTACCCCTCGCCCCACGACTCCCCGGCGAGCCGCTCCTCCCAGCCCCAGTCCCGGAACCCCCACAGGTTCTCGTTGTTGCCGTTCCACAGGACCAGCGAGGGATGCGGCATCAGCCGGACGACGTTCTCCCGCGCCTCGGCCTCCACCTCGCCCCGCAGCGGCTGTTCCTCCGGGTAGGCCGCGCACGCGAACGGGAAGTCCTGCCATACCAGCAGGCCCAGTTCGTCGCAGACGTCGTAGAAGTCCTCGCTCTCGTAGATCCCGCCGCCCCAGATCCGTACGAGGTCGACCCCTGCCTCGGCCGCCCGCGTCAGCCGCGCGCGGTACCGCTCGGGTGTGATCCGGGACGGGAACACGTCGTCCGGGATCCAGTTGACCCCGCGCGCGAACAGCCGCTCACCGTTGACGACGAGGGTGAACCCGGTGCCGTGCTCATCGGCGCTCCGGTCCAGCCCGACGCTCCGGAACCCGACCCGCCGCCGCCACACGTCCAGCGCGTCGCCCTCGGCGTACAGCGACAACTCGACCTCGTACAAGGGCTGTTCGCCGTACCCGCGCGGCCACCACAGCTCCACGCCCGGCACCTCCAGGCGTACGGCCCCGCTCGTCCCCCCGACCTCCGCGACGGCGGTGACACCCCCCACGCGCGCTTCCAGCCGCAGACCCGCCTCCACGGCCGCCCGCTCCACGTCGACGAGCAGCTCCACGTGCCCGGTCGTGCCGTCGACGGTCACCAGTGGCCGTACCCGCGCGATCCGGGCCGTCGACCACCTCTCCAGCCGGACGGGCCGCCAGATACCGGCGGTCACCAGCGTCGGCCCCCAGTCCCAGCCGAAGGAGCAGGCCATCTTCCTGATGTACTGGAAGGGTTCGGGATAGGCGTTCGGCCGGTCGCCGAGCCGCTCGCGCACCGCCTCCGCCTCGGCGTACGCGGAGGCGAAGCGCACCGAGAGCAGGCCGCTCAGACCGGTGATGTCGAAGCGGTACGAGCGGTGCATGTTCCGCACGGAACCGAGGACCCGGCCGTCGAGCCGGATCTCGGCGGCGGTGTCGAGCCCGTCGAAGACCAGGTCGGTCTGATCGTGCCCGCCGGCCGCGCCGACCCCGGGCAGCTCGACCTCGTACGTCCACTCCCGGCGCCCCACCCACGCCACCTCGGTCTCGTTGCGCCCGAGAAAGGGGTCCGGGATCAGCCCCGCCGCCAGCAGATCGGTGTGTACGCACCCGGGCACCTCGGCCGGGAGGGCATCTCCCCCATGGCGCAGGATCCAGCCCTCGACGAGCGGTGTGGCGTCCAGCATGCGCACTCCTAAACCGGTCCAGTCAATTCCCCGACACCATCGCGAAACTATTTCGACAGCCTTGGCGCAATAGGGACTTTACCGGTTCAGTAACAGCCTGCCAGAGTGCCGAACCAGCCATCCCACTCGTGCTCGTCCGTCCCAGAACGGAGCTGGTGCACATGAACCACCGGAAGACGCTCACCGGAACACTGCTGGCGGCCGCGCTCCTCGCGTCGGGCTGCACCGGCGGCGGGGGAAGCTCGAAGGGCGCCGACGCCGAGGCGGCGGACGACCCGACGCAGGTGTCCGGATCCATCACGGTCCTCACCCACCGGACGGACATCGTGCAGGACGGCACGATGAAGAAGTACGCCGACGCCTTCAACAAGACCTACCCGAAGGTGAAGGTGAAGTTCGACGCGATCACCGACTACGAGGCCGAAGTCAAGATCCGTATGAACACGGACAACTACGGCGACGTGCTCATGATCCCGGCCGTCATCAAGAAGAACGACTACCCCAAGTTCTTCGCCTCGCTGGGCACCCAGAAGGAACTCGGCAAGAAGTACCGCTTCACCGACTTCACCACCGTCGACGGCAAGGTCTACGGCCAGAGCCCGATGGGCGCGGCCCCCGGCTTCCTCTACAACAAGCGGATCTGGGCCGAGGCCGGCGTCACCGACTGGCCCACCACCCCGGCGGAGTTCCTCACCGCGCTGAAGGCCATCAAGTCCAGGACCGACGCCGTGCCGTACTACACCAACTTCGCCGCCCAGTGGCCGCTGAGCCAGTGGACCGCCGTGAACGGCTCGGTGAGCTGCGACACCGGGGCCACCACCAGACTCGCCGAGGGCAACCCGTGGGGCGAGGACGGCGAACTGCGCGTCGCCGACCGGCTGTTGTACGACATCGTGCACCAGAAGCTGATCGAGAAGGACCCGACGACCACCAACTGGGAGAACTCCAAGCCGGAGTTGGCCAAGGGCGAGATCGCGACGGCCTGGCTCGGCAGCTGGGCGGTCATCCAGTTCCGGCAGGCCGCCGAGAAGGCCGGCGCCGACCCCGACGACATCGGGTTCATGCCGTTCCCCGCCCGCGTCGACGGCAAGGCCTGCGCGACCGTCAACCCCGACTACAACCAAGCGGTCAGCATCCACTCCGAGCACAAGGCGGCGGCCCGCGCCTGGGTCGACTGGTTCACCGACAAGTCGGGCTACGCGCAGGACAACCTCTCGATCTCCACGCTCAAGGACGCCCCCCTGCCCGAGGTCCTGCAGCCGTACGAGGAACAGGGCGTCGAACTCATCGAACTCGACGACGCCGAGGGCGGAACGGTCAAGGAGATCGACAACGCCTCCGAGGTCGGCATCAACGCGCCCGCCTACCGACAGGAACTCGTCGACATCGCCCGGGGCGCCAAGGACGGGGACGTCGACGACTTCCTCGACGGCCTCGGCAAGCGCTGGACCGAGGCACAGAAGACCGTGGGGTCCTGATGCCCCCCGCGCGTACGACGGACTCCTCGCACGCGGTGAAGAAGGTGGCGCGGCCCTCCACGGCCGCGCCCCGGCCCCCCGCGCCCCGGCGCGCCCCCCGCGAGGTGCGCCTGTGGCGCGGGCTCACGCCCTGGCTCTTCCTGGCCGCCCCGCTGGCCCTGCTGATCACCTTCACCTACGCGCCGGTCGCCAACATGCTGGCGTACAGCTTCACCGACTGGGACGGCGTCAGCCCCGAACTGCACTACACCGGCGCCGACAACTACGTCGAGATCTTCACCCGCCCCGAGCTGTTCCAGGTCTTCTTCGTCAGCGGCTACTACCTCGCCGCGTCGGCCGTGCAGATCGTGCTGGCCCTCTACTTCGCGACGATCCTCAGCTTCAACGTCCGCTTCCGGAACCTCTTCAAGGGCGTCCTGTTCTTCCCGTACCTGATCAACGGGGTCGCGATCGGGTTCGTCTTCCTCTACTTCTTCCAGGACGGCGGCACCCTCGACTCGGTGCTGGCACTCTTCGGCCACGAGTCCGACCGCGCCTGGCTCGGCACGCAGACGTCCGCGAACATCTCCCTCGCGAGCGTCTCCGTCTGGCGCTACATGGGCCTGAACTTCGTGCTCTTCCTCGGCGCGATCCAGTCGATCCCGGGGGAGCTGTACGAGGCCGCCGAACTCGACGGCGCGGGCCGCTGGCACCAGTTCCGCTACATCATCGCGCCCGGCATCCGCCCGGTCCTGAGCCTGAGCGTGATCCTCTCGATCTCCGGCTCCCTGTCGGTCTTCGAGATCCCGTACATCATGACGGGCGGCGCCACCGGCACCGAGACCTTCGTGATCCAGACGGTGAAGCTGGCCTTCCAGTTCAACAAGACGGGCCTCGCGTCCGCCGCCGCGGTCGTCCTGCTGCTGATCATCCTGGCGGTGACGTGGCTGCAGCGCCGCCTGGTCCCCGACGACAGGGTGGACCTCGTATGACGACTCTGACGACCCCAACCCCGGTGACCCGCAGGCGAGTTGCCCGCACCCTCACCTATCTGTCCCTGGTCGGCGCGTCGGTCGTGGTCCTGCTGCCGCTCCTGGTGGTCCTGCTGACCTCGCTCAAGACCGAGCGGCAGATGGCGGACGACAGCGGCGCGCTCACCCTGCCCGACAGCTTCCTGAACCTCGGCAACTACGCGACGGCCTTCCGTGACGGCGAGATGCTCGCCGCCTTCGGCAACACGGCCCTCATCCTCGCCTTCGCCGTCACCGGCACGGTCGTCATCGGCTCGATGGCGGCCTACGCGATCGACCGCTTCACCTTCCGCTTCCGGAAACTGGTCGTCGCCCTGTTTCTCGTCGCCACCCTCGTCCCCGGCGTCACCACCCAGGTCGCGACCTTCCAGATCGTCGACAGCTTCGGCATGTTCGACACCCTCTGGGCCCCGATCGCCCTCTACATGGGCACCGACATCGTCTCGATCTACATCTTCCTGCAGTTCGTGCGGTCGATCCCGATCTCGCTGGACGAGGCCGCCCGCCTGGACGGCGCCAACGCCTTCACGATCTACCGGAAGGTCATCTTCCCGCTCCTCAAGCCCGCGATCGCCACGGTCGTCATCGTCAAGGGGATCACCGTCTACAACGACTTCTACATCCCCTTCCTCTACATGCCCTCCGACGACCTGGGCGTGATCTCCACGTCCCTCTTCCGCTTCAAGGGCCCCTTCGGCGCCCACTGGGAGACGATCTCGGCAGGAGCGGTCCTGGTGATCCTGCCGACCCTGATCGCCTTCCTGCTGCTGCAGAGGTTCATCTACAACGGCTTCATGAGGGGCGCGACGAAATAGCCACCGAGCGGGAGAGGGCCGCTCCCCGGGCGGCGCCTAGGCCTCTTTCGCCTTCGCCACCGCGGACATCGCCCCCACCAGCACCGGCGTCACCAGCTCCACCTGCCAGGCCCGCGCCCCGTACCCCGTGAGCACCGCGCTCACCGCCTCCGCGTCCAGCGACCTCGGCGGCTCCCAGCAGAGCCGCCGGACGGTGTCCGGGGTGATGAGGTTCTCCTGCGGCATGTTGAGCTGCTCGGCGAGCGCGGACACCCCGGCCCGCGCGGCGGACAGCCGGGCCGCCGCCGCGGGATCCTTGTCGGCCCAGGCCTTCGGCGGGGGCGGCCCGGTCACGGGCTGCCCGTGCGCCGGCAACGCCGAGTCCGGCAGCGCCCTGGCCCGGTCGACCGCCGCCTGCCACTGCTCCAGCTGACGCCGCCCCATCCGGTGGCCGAACCCGTTCAGCGCGGCCAAGGCCTGCGCGTTCACCGGCAGGGCCAGGGACGCCTCGACGATCGCCGCGTCGCTCAGCACCTTGCCCGGTGACACGTCCCGCCGCTGCGCGATGCGGTCCCGGGCCTCCCACATCTCCCGCACGACCGCCATCTGCCGCCGGCGCCGTACCTTGTGCATCCCGGACGTACGCCGCCACGGGTCCTTGCGGGGCTCCGCCGGCGGCGCGGAGGCGATCGCGTCGAACTCCTGGCGGGCCCACTCCAGTTTCCCCTGCCGGTCCAGCTCCTTCTCCAGGGCGTCCCGCAGGTCCACGAGGAGTTCCACGTCGAGCGCGGCGTACCGCAGCCAGGGCTCGGGCAGCGGGCGGGTCGACCAGTCGACCGCGGAGTGGCCCTTCTCCAGGACGTAGCCGAGCACGCCCTCGACCATCGCGCCGAGGCCGACCCGGGGGAACCCGGCGAGCCGCCCGGCCAGCTCGGTGTCGAAGATCCGGGTCGGGACCATGTCTATCTCGCGCAGACAGGGCAGGTCCTGCGTGGCCGCGTGGAGGACCCACTCCACGCCGGAGAGCGCCTCGCCGAGGCCGGAGAGGTCGGGGCAGGCGACGGGGTCGATGAGCGCGGTGCCCGCGCCCTCGCGGCGCAGCTGCACCAGGTAGGCGCGCTGACCGTAGCGGTAACCGGACGCGCGTTCGGCGTCCACGGCGACGGGGCCGGAGCCGGCGGCGAAGGCCGCGATCACCGCGGCGAGCGAGGACTCGTCGGCGATGACGGCCGGAATGCCGTCCCGGGGCTCCAGCAGAGGGATCGGCGCCCCCGCTTCAGAAGATCCGCCGTCGTCCGGAGGGGCGCCTCCGGTGGTTCGCAGGGTCTCGTCTGCTGCGGTCTCTTGGGCGTCGGTCACCTGTCAAGGGTATCTGTGTATGGACGAGGCCCGCCGACGGAACGTTCCGCCGACGGGCCGAGCAGGGGCGTAAACCAGTCACGTATCACACGTGTCAGTGAATGTTTCCGGCGAACCGGGAGAGGCCGGACGCCGGGCGACGATTCCGGTCCTTTCCGGCCGGGATGTCCTCGGTATCAGTGGATGATCCCGGTGCGCAGGGCCACCGCCACCATTCCGGCGCGGTCGCCGGTGCCGAGCTTGCGCGCGATTCGGGCCAAGTGGCTCTTGACCGTGAGCGCGGACAGGCCCATGGAGACGCCGATCGCCTTGTTCGACTGTCCCTCCGCGACCAGGCGCAGCACCTCGACCTCGCGGCCCGACAGCTCCCGGTAGCCGCCCGGGTGGCTCGGGGCTCCCGGGGGGCGGCGGTGCATACGGGCGGCGGAGCCGATGGGGGCGGCACCCGGGCGGGTGGGCAGTCCGATGTTGGTGCGGGTGCCGGTGACGACGTATCCCTTCACACCGCCCGCGAGGGCGTTGCGTACGGCGCCGATGTCGTCGGCCGCGGAGAGGGCGAGGCCGTTGGGCCACCCCGCCGCGCGGGTCTCGGAGAGGAGGGTGAGGCCGGAACCGTCCGGCAGGTGAACGTCCGCGACACAGATGTCACGGGGGTTGCCGACGCGGGGACGGGCCTCGGCGATGGACGAGGCCTCGATGACATCGCGGACCCCGAGGGCCCACAGGTGCCGGGTGACGGTGGACCGAACCCGTGGATCGGCCACCACCACCATCGCGGTCGGCTTGTTCGGACGGTAGGCGACCAGGCTTGCGGGCTGCTCGAGGAGAACGGACACCAGGCCTCCTGGGTGCGGGACGGGGGGCTGGTTCGCCGGACTCGTGGGGTCGAAGCCGGGACGAACCGTGCTTTCAAGGTCACAGAGGTCTTCGGCACCAAACCTCTGCTCCTTTAGAGAATGATCACGATTTAGTGAGTAACAATCCGTGCAATTCGGACACGTCTTCGATCATTCGAAGATCGAACGGGGTCGCTTCACGTCGATACAAGGCCGAAAGTGGCCGTATCGACAAAGTGATGGTTTCGATCGGCGTGGCGACGCGCACGGAAGAGGACCGTGCGCCCATGGCGCACGGTCCTCGGTTCCGCGAAGGGTCCTGGGGGCTCTCAGCGGGTCTGCGGCCCCCGCCGCTGCGGCAGCGTCACCACCGCCGCGTCCCCGGGGTCGACCGCCGGAGGCAGTCCCGCGATCTGGGCGAGCAGATCGCACCAGGAGGCGAGGTGCGCGGCGGTGTCGGGCACCCCGCCCAGCACCTCGCGCGGGGTCCATGACGCCCGGATCTCGATCTGCGACGCGGCCGGCCGCGTCGCCAGCCCGCCGAAGTAGTGCGAACTCGCCCGCGTCACCGTCCCGCTCGGCTCGCCGTACGACAGGCCCCGGGACTGCAGCGCGCCGGTCAGCCACGACCAGCAGACCTCCGGCAGCAGGGGGTCCGCCGCCATCTCGGGCTCCAACTCCGCCCGGACCAGCGTCACCAGCCGGAAGGTGCCCTGCCAGGCGTCGTGCCCGGCGGGGTCGTGCAGCAGCACCAGGCGCCCGTCGGCCAGGTCCTCGTCCCCCTCGACGACCGCGGCCTCCAGGGCGTACGCGTACGGGGCGAGCCGCTGGGGCGGTTTGGTCGACTCGATCTCGATCTCCGGCCGCAGCCGTGTGACCCGCAGCGCTTCGACGGCGGAGCGGAAGGGCTCCGGTGCCGCCTGACTCCCATCGCGCTCCCCCTCCTTCGCGTCGTCCATCCCGCCAGCGCCGTCCGACAGTCGTCCCTGAGCCGCAGCCATGCCGGAACAGTAAGGGGAACCGGGCCCCGGCGCAGGGCAAGACACCCGTGCGCTGGGTCACTGTCGCATCGCGCTCAGCGAACGGAGGCCGCCCCGCAGGCCGGGCGCGGTGACCGTGCGAGCGGGGGTCCCGGCCGGTGTCCCGGTTGTCCACAGCCCGGGCCGTCGGCGTCGGGGAGGCGTGCGAGACTTTGCCTCGTGAGTGCCAACGCCAGCCCCTCGGGCCACCAGCCGACCGCCACCCGCGACGCCGTCAAGGACTCCGCCTTCCTGAAGGCGTGCAGGCGTGAGCCCGTGCCGCACACACCGGTGTGGTTCATGCGGCAGGCGGGGCGCTCGCTCCCCGAGTACCTGAAGGTGCGCGAGGGCATCGGGATGCTGGACTCGTGCATGCGGCCGGAGCTGGTCACCGAGATCACCCTCCAGCCGGTCCGCCGGCACCACGTGGACGCGGCGATCTACTTCAGCGACATCGTCGTCCCCCTCAAGGCCATCGGCATCGACCTCGACATCAAGCCCGGCGTCGGCCCGGTCGTCGAGAAGCCGATCCGCACCCGCGCCGACCTCGCCCAGCTCCGCGACCTCACCCCCGAGGACGTCTCCTACGTCACCGAGGCCATCCGGCTGCTCACCGCCGAGCTGGGCGAGACCCCCCTCATCGGCTTCGCCGGCGCCCCCTTCACCCTCGCCAGCTATCTCGTCGAGGGCGGCCCGTCCCGCACCTACGAGAACGCCAAGGCGATGATGTACGGCGACCCCGAGCTGTGGGCCGACCTGCTCGACCGCCTCGCCGGGATCACGTCCGCGTTCCTCAGGGTCCAGATCGAGGCGGGCGCCTCGGCCGTCCAGCTGTTCGACTCCTGGGCCGGCGCCCTCGCCCCGGCGGACTACCGCCGCTCGGTGCTCCCCGCCTCCGCGAAGGTCTTCGAGGCCGTCGCCGGGTACGGCGTCCCGCGCATCCACTTCGGCGTCGGCACCGGTGAGCTGCTGGGCCTCATGGGCGAGGCCGGCGCGGACGTCGTCGGCGTCGACTGGCGCGTCCCGCTCGACGAGGCCGCCCGCCGTGTCGGCCCCGGCAAGGCGCTCCAGGGGAACCTGGACCCGACCGTCCTGTTCGCCGGCACGGAGGCCGTCGAGACCAAGACCCGCGAGGTCCTCGACGCCGCCGCCGGTCTGGAGGGCCACGTCTTCAACCTCGGCCACGGCGTCATGCCCAGCACGGACCCGGACGCCCTGACCCGCCTCGTGGACTACGTCCACACGCGGACGGCGAAGTAGTACCCCGGCTCACCAGCCCGGCCGCGCCCGCCTGCCGAACAGCAGGCCGCGCGGCTCGGGCGGGGGCGGGGTGCCGGGGCGCAGCGGCCAGGCCAGCAGCATGCCCGCGACGAAACCGACGAGATGGGCCGCGTACGCCACCGTGCCGATGTCGGAGACGCCCTCGCCGGAGGAGTAGAACGCCTGGAGCATGAACCAGAAGCCCAGTACCAGCCAGGCGGGCAGTCTCAGGGGCAGGAAGATCAGGAAGGGGACGAGAACCCACACCCTGGCCTTCGGATAGAGCACGAGATAGGCGCCGAGCACGCCGGCGATCGCCCCGGAGGCGCCGATCAGCGGGTCCGCCGAGTCGGGGTGCGCCAGGGCGTACCCGTAGGTGGCCGCGTATCCGCAGGCCGCGTAGAAGAGCGCGAAGCGCACGGGGCCCAGCCGGTCCTCGATGTTGTTGCCGAAGATCATCAGGAACAGCATGTTGCCCAGCAGGTGCAGCCAGCCGGAGTGCAGGAACAGCGCGGACAGGACGGACAGCGCGGGCGACTTGTCGTAGCCCGGCGGGCCCAGCGCGCAGCCGCCGGACGGGGCGAGTTCGCCGGTGGGCACCAGGCGCGGCAGCTGATGCCGGATCAACTCCTGCGGCATCGCCGCGTACTGCTCCAGGAACGCCTGGGTGTGGCACAGCCGGGCCGGCTCGCCGTCACCCGGCATGGAGCCGGCCAGCGCCGGCATGAAGACGAAGACGAAGACGTTCGCGGCGATCAGCGCGTAGGTCACGTAGGGCGTGCGGCTCACGGGGTTCACGTCGTGCACGGGGATGACCACACCGGACTTGTGCCCGGGATGGGGGGCCGGAATCAGTGCCACCGGCGGCGACGCGCCCCTCGGCCCCGGTGCCGGTGAACGTGCGGGGCGGGTGGTGCGTATGACTCCTCAACCGCGGATCTACGTGAGGAACAGGCGATGAACGACCGAGTTACCCCGGCGATGCACGCCACCCCCGATGGTGAGGCCGAGATCTCGCTGGTGGTGCGGCTGCCCTGGGAAGACGTCGCGGCGCTCGGCCAGGAGGCCGGGCGGCTGGCGGCGCGGATGCAGCGGCCGGTGACCCTGGACGAGGCGGTCAGTCATCGACTGCGCTCGGCCCGGCCGGCGGCCGCGCACGCGAAGCCGGCCACGGCGCAGGCCACCGCGCCCGCCGCGATGACGTCCTCCGCCTCCGTGTCCTCCCTGCCGGCCCGGCCGCCGGCGGAGCAGGCCCGGCAGGCCATCGACCGGATCACCGGCACGTCGGCCGTGTGACGGGATGCCCGCTCCCCGGGAAGCAGGGGGCGCGGCCCCGCCGGCCCGGGGCGCTCATCGCCTCAGGCGCTCGACCTCACCGCCGTCACGGCCTTTCTCGCCGCCACCAGGATCGGATCCCACACCGGCGAGAAGGGCGGGGCGTAGCCGAGGTCCAGGGCGGTCATCTGCTCCACCGTCATCCCCGCCGTGAGGGCCACCGCCGCGACGTCGACGCGCTTTCCCGCGCCCTCCCGGCCGACGATCTGGACGCCGAGGAGCCGCCCGGTGCGGCGTTCGGCGAGCATCTTCACCGTCATCGGGGCGGCGCCGGGGTAGTACCCGGCGCGGCTGGTGGACTCGATGGTGACGGCCACGTACCGCAGGCCGGCCCGGTCGGCGTCCTTCTCGCGGAGGCCGGTGCGGGCGATCTCCAGGTCGCAGACCTTGCTGACGGCGGTGCCGACCACGCCGGGGAAGGTGGCGTAGCCGCCGCCGGCGTTGGCGCCGATGACCTGGCCGTGCTTGTTGGCGTGGGTGCCGAGCGGGATGTGGCGCAGGCTGCCGGAGACCAGGTCGAGGACCTCGACGCAGTCGCCCCCGGCCCAGATGTTCTCGTGCCCCCGGACCCGCATGGCCAGGTCGGTCAGCAGGCCGCCGTGGTCGCCCAGCGGCAGGCCCGCCGCCTTCGCCAGCTCCGTCTCCGGGCGGACGCCGATGCCGAGGACCACCACGTCCGCCGGGTACTCGGCGTCCTTGGTGGCGACCGCGCGGACCCGGCCGTCGGCGCCGGTGCGCAGGGCGGTGACCTCGGCGTCGTCGACCATCGTGATGCCGAGGCCCGTCATGGCCTGGTGCACCAGCCGGCCCATGTCCGGGTCGAGGGTGGACATGGGCTCACCGCTCCGGTTGACGACCGTGACCTCGTACCCCCGGTTGATGAGGGCCTCGGCCATCTCCACGCCGATGTAGCCCGCGCCGACGACCACGGCCCGGCGGCCCTCGGTGGCGGACAGGGTGTCCAGGAGGGCCTGGCCGTCGTCCAGGGTCTGCACGCCGTGCACTCCCGGGGCGTCGACACCGGGCAGACCGGGGCGGATCGGCCGGGCGCCGGTCGCGATGACGAGCTTGTCGTACGAGGTCCATGACTCGGTGCCCGAGTCCAGGTCCCGCGCACGCACGCGGGCGCCCTCGACATCGATCTCCACGACCTCCGTGCGCATCCGCAGATCGATGTCGCGGGCCCGGTGCTCCTCGGGCGAGCGGGCGATGAGCCGGTCCCGTTCGGGGACGTCGCCGCCCACCCAGTAGGGGATGCCGCACGCCGAGAACGAGGTGAAGTGGCCCCGCTCGAACGCCACGATCTCCAGCTCCCCGGGCCCCCGCAGCCGACGGGCCTGCGACGCGGCGGACATGCCCGCCGCGTCGCCCCCGACGACCACCAGGCGTTCCCGTGAACGTTCCTCAGTACGGCTCATGTTCATGGGAACACGCTACGGGGGCCCGGCATTTCGGCATCGCGCGGTCGTCAGTCCTGCCCCTGTCCCTCCCTCCGCCCCGGCTCCTGCCCCGGCTCCTCCTTCGTGTCCGGCGCCGCGGCCGGGAGCGAGCCTGCGGTGCCCGCCGACGCCGCCGCCGGAGCGGGCCGGCGGGAGCGGGTGAGGCGGAGCCACAGGAACACCAGGACGGCGGTGGCCACCGCGAAGGGGAGGATCGCGGCGAGGGCCATGGCCAGCCAGCGGAACACGGCGACGAACGCGTTCCAGCCGCCCGCGAGCGCGTCCAGGAAGCCGGGCTCGTCGTCGGCCTTGTCGGCCTTCTTCACCGCGGTCTCGGACAGGGACAACGTGATGGTGGCGAGGCTCGTACGGTCCTTCAGCGACTTCTGCCGGCCCAACAGGGACTCCAGGTCGGCCTGCCGGCTGCTCAGCTCGCCCTCCAGGGTGACCACGTCGCTGAGCTTGCCCGCCCGGTCCATCAGCTCACGGATCCGGGCGACGCTCGCCCGCTGCGTCCTGATCCGGCTCTCCACGTCGACGACCTGGTCGGTGACGTCCTCGGCCTTCGTCTTCCGTTCGACCAGCGTGCCGGTGCCCTCCAGTTCGCCGAGGACCTGCTCGTACTTCTCGGACGGCACGCGCAGGACGACCCGGGTGCGTTCACGGTCCTTGCCGTCACGGGTCGTGGACTCGCTGCCCACGAACCCGCCCACGGTCTCCACGGCGGTACGGGCCTCGTCCAGGGCCTTCGGTACGTCCTTCACCCGTACGGTCAGGGTGGCGGTGCGGATGATGTGGCTGGGCGCGATCTCGACCGGCGCGTCGGCGGCGCCTCCGTCGCTCTGGCTGCGGGCGCCGCTCTCGTCGTTCAGGGCGCCCTCCTGCCGGGCGGACGTGTCCATCTTGCTGTCGGAAGCCGCCTCGCCGCCGGAGGCGCTGTCCCGGGCGTCGGAGCAGCCCGTGAGCGCCAGGGCTCCCGCGAGGAACAGCGCGGCGAGAGCCCCCGCGGGCCGCCGGGAACGTCGTACGTGTGTGTGGGCCATTGCGGCGTACCCCCCGAGGGTCGTGGCAGGCGTGGGTCCGCCCGCACTGCTGACGACTCTTCGACGCCGGAGGGGCCCGGAACGTTGGGGGGCGTCGGTCCCGAAGCGGTCACGGTCGGGACTCGGCGGGGCCACAGGGGCGGACGGGCCCGGAACGGGGGCGGGGTCGGGACCGGCGCCATGACTGTCAGTGACATCTGAGAGGGTGGAGCCATGAGCGGATCACGGACGGACGTCGGGCGCGACGCCGGGCATGTCGTCGTCATCGGGGCCGGGATCGCGGGGCTGGCCGCGGCGCACGGGCTGCTGGACCGGGGCGCGAGAGTGACCGTCCTGGAGGCCACGGACAGAGTCGGCGGCAAGCTGCTCCCCGGCGAGATCGCGGGCGCGCGCGTCGACCTCGGCGCCGAGTCGATCCTGGCCCGCCGCCCCGAAGCCGTCGCCCTCGCGCGTGAGGTCGGTCTCGCCGACCGGCTCCAGCCGCCGGCCACCGCCTCCGCCGCCCTCTGGACCCGGGGTGCCCTGCGGCCGATGCCCAAGGGACACGTCATGGGCGTCCCCGGCACCGCGTCCGCGCTCTCCGGGGTCCTGTCCGACGAGGGCCTCGCCCGGATCGAGCGCGACGCCGACCTGCCCCGCACCGAGGTCGGCGACGACGTGGCGGTCGGGGAGTACGTGGCCGCCCGCCTCGGCCGCGAGGTCGTCGACCGCCTGGTGGAACCCCTGCTCGGCGGTGTCTACGCGGGCGACGCGTACCGCATCTCGATGCGCTCGGCCGTCCCGCAGCTCTTCCAGGCGGCCCGGACCCACACCTCCCTCACCGAGGCCGTCCGGGGCATCCAGGAGCGCGCCGCCGCCGCCGGGCAGACCGGACCGGTGTTCATGGGCATCGAGGGCGGGATCGGGCAACTGCCGCTCGCCGTCGCCGAGTCGGTGCGGGCGCGGGGCGCCGACATCCGCACCCGGACGCCCGTGGCGGAGCTGCGCCGGGAGGCCTCCGGCGGCTGGCGCGTCGTCACCGGCGGTCCGGGCGGCGGCGGTGAGGACCGCGTCCTGCGCGCCGACGCGGTCGTCGTGGCGGTCCCCGCCCCGGCCGCCGCCGGGCTGCTCCGCGCCGAGGCCCCCGAGGCCGCCGCCGAACTGTCGGGCGTGGAGTACGCCTCGATGGCCCTGGTCACCCTCGCCTACCCCCGGGCCGGCCTCACCCTCCCCGCGGGCAGCGGCTTCCTGGTGCCGCCGGTCGACGGCCGCACGATCAAGGCGTCGACGTTCTCCTCCCACAAGTGGGGCTGGATCGCCGACGAGAACCCGGACCTGCTGATCCTGCGCACCTCGGTCGGCCGGTACGGCGAGACGGCGATCCTGGACCACGACGACGACCGTCTCGTGGACGTGTCGAGGACCGACCTGCGCGAGGCCACCGGCCTGACCGCCACCCCCGTCGCGACCCGCGTCACCCGCTGGGACGACGGCCTGCCCCAGTACCCGGTCGGCCACCACGCGCGCGTGGCCCGCGTCCGCGAGCACCTCGGCAAGCTGCCCGGCCTCGCGGTCTGCGGCGCGGCGTACGACGGCGTCGGCATCCCGGCCTGCGTCGCGAGCGCATCCGCCGCCGTGGACCAGATCCACGGCGACCTGCGCGCGGTGCGGGACCTCACCGCCGACCCGGTGCAGAGCCTGCACGGCGGAGCGGGAGAATAGGGCCATGAGTGACGTCGCCCCCTCCACCGAGCCCGGCCGGATCCCCAACAAGGGCAAGCTGGCCAAGGACCTCAACGAGGTCATCCGCTACACCCTGTGGTCCGTCTTCCGGCTGAAGGACGTGCTGCCGGAGGACCGCACCGGTTACGCCGACGAGGTCCAGGACCTGTTCGACCAGCTCGCCGCGAAGGACGTGACCGTCCGCGGCACGTACGACGTGTCGGGCCTGCGCGCCGACGCCGACCTCATGATCTGGTGGCACGCCGAGACCGCCGACCAGCTCCAGGAGGCGTACAACCTCTTCCGCCGCACCCGGCTGGGCCGCGCGCTCACCCCGGTGTGGTCGAACATGGCGCTGCACCGCCCCGCCGAGTTCAACCGCTCGCACATCCCGGCGTTCCTCGCCGACGAGACGCCCCGCGACTACGTCAGCGTCTACCCCTTCGTGCGCTCCTACGACTGGTACCTGCTGCCCGACGAGGACCGCCGCCGCATGCTCGCCGACCACGGCAAGATGGCCCGCGGCTACCCGGACGTCCGCGCCAACACGGTCGCGTCGTTCTCGCTGGGCGACTACGAGTGGATGCTCGCCTTCGAGGCCGACGAGCTGTACCGCATCGTCGACCTCATGCGGCATCTGCGTGCCTCGGAGGCCCGGATGCACGTCCGCGAGGAGGTCCCGTTCTACACGGGCCGCAGGAAGTCGGTGGCCGAGCTGGTGGCGGGCCTGGCGTAGGTCCCGCGAGGAGCGCGGGGCCGTCGCGGCGGTGGCCCCGCGGCGCGGGCGGTCAGCCCCTGACGGCCCGCGGTGTCCCGGCGGCCCGGCCCCGCGAGGCGCTGGGCTCCGGACGCGGCGCGCAGGCCGCGCGCCGCTCCGGCAGCCGCCCCTCCAGCAGATACGCCTCCAGATGGCCGTTGACGCACTTGTTGGTTCCCCAGGCCACCCCGTGGTTACCGGCGTCCCGCTCGGTCACCAGCACCGACCCCCACAGGCGCCGGTGCAGTTCGAGCGCCCCGTCGTACGGCGTCGCCGCGTCCCGCTCGGCCGCGAGGATCAGCGTGGGCGGCAGCTCACCGGGCCCGGTCCGCACGTCGAGCGGCTGCTGACGCGGCCCCTTCCAGTACGCGCACGGCAGGTTCGTCCACACGTTGTCCCAGGTCTCGAAGGGCGCGGTGCGCGCGAGCCGCGTGTTGTCGCGGTCCCAGACCTGCCACTCGGTGGGCCAGGGCCCGTCGTTGCACTCGACGGCCGTGTAGACGGCGCTCGTGTTCTCCTGCTCGACGGCCGCCTCCGGATACGGGCCGGCGATCTGCACCAGCGGCTTCGGGTCGCCCTTCAGATACGCGGAGAGGGCCAGGGCACGCTGCGGCCAGAGGTCGTCGTGGTACGCGGCCTGGAGGAACGCGCCCTGCAGCTGCCCCGGTCCCACCTTGCCGCCGGCGGGCCGGGCCGCCAGCCGCGCCGCCGCCCGCTCGTAGCTCCGCAGCACCTTCTCCGAGGTGTCGCCCAGCCCGTACACCGTGTGGTGCCGGGCGGCCCAGGACCGGAAGTCCGCCCAGCGACCCTCGAAGGCGGCCGACTGATCGAGGTTGTTGCGGTACCAGATCTGCTCGGGGTCCGGGTTCACCACCGAGTCGAAGACCATCCGGCGTACGTGGGAGGGGAACAGCGACGCGTACAGCGCGCCGAAGTACGTCCCGTACGACGCCCCCACGAACGTCAGCCGCGGCTCGCGGAGCGCGGCGCGCAGGACGTCGAGGTCCCGGGCGTTGTTGAGGGAGTGGTAGTGCCGCAGCGCGCTTCCGCCCCGCCGCGCGCACTCCCGCGCGAACTCCTCGGCCTGTGCGATCCGTTCCTTCTTGTACGCCTCCGAAGGGTGCGTCGGCGCCGGTGAGGGCCCGTAATGCAGCCGCTCGGGGTCCCGGCAGGACAGCGGCGCCGACCGGCCGACCCCGCGCGGGGCGTACCCGACGAGGTCGTACGCGGCGCCGAGCCGTTTCCATTCCGGGAGGTGACCGAGGAGCGGGAAGAACATCCCTGAGGCGCCGGGGCCGCCGGGGTTGAAGACGAGCGCCCCCTGCCGGGCGACCTTCTTCCCCTGGGCGTCCTTGCCCGTGGCCCGGATCCGGCTGACGGTCAGCGCGATCCGTCTGCCGTCGGGGTGGGCGTAGTCGAGCGGCACCTCGACCGTCCCGCAGCGCACCCCGTCCGGCAGCCCCTCCACCGCCGGACACTTCCCGAACCGGATGCCCTCGGCCGCGGCCCGCTCCGCCACCCGGCCGGTGAGCGTGTCCCCCGCGGCCGGGGGAGCGGCGAGGCCGCTCAGCAGCAGCACCGCCGCGGCGGTCACGTGGAGAACGGCAGCCCGCATGGCGAATCCCTCCGAAGCACGACAGCGACACAGGGATGTTTGGTGCGAAAGAGGGTGAATGTAAAGCACCGTCGGACGGTGTCGGCGAGGCGTGCCCCTACGGTGTCACCGCTGTTCGAACGCCGCCCGTAACTCGGGGGACTCCACGGCCCCCACCCCCCGGACGGCCACCGAGACGAGGTCCGGGACGTCGCTCCCGCCCCGGCCCACCACGGCCTTCA
Organism: Streptomyces sp. NPDC002324; assembly: GCF_053593335.1. Taxonomy (NCBI): domain Bacteria; kingdom Bacillati; phylum Actinomycetota; class Actinomycetes; order Kitasatosporales; family Streptomycetaceae; genus Streptomyces; species Streptomyces sp. NPDC002324. The sequence continues at coordinate 95,325 of NZ_JBSFCF010000016.1, read as the reverse complement.
GCACCCGCATCCCCTCCGGCGACGCCCACCGCGTGCCCGACGGCCCCTCGACCCGGGCGATGACGAGGCAGCTGAGCGTCAGCACCAGCGGCAGCGCGAACCACAGCGCCACCAGCGCACGGTGTTCGGCGAACTCCTGCGCGGGCAGCGTCGACGCCAGCGCCCCGAGGCCGCACACGCCGAGTGCCGCGCCCCGTACCTGGGTGACCGCGTCGGCGACCCCCGTCCGCGCGGCGTCCGGCACGGCCAGTCCCGCCGCGACGAGCCGGTCGGAGAGGTGCCGTACGGACTCGGCGGCCGCGGCTCTCCGGCGTACGGGCGCGATCCGGGACTGTCCGCCGGGGCCTATCGCGCCTATGACGGCGCGTTCCATCTCGTCCCGGCCGTCCGGGTCCACGACGGTCGCCCAGCCGGTGTGGGCCAGCAGGATCCGGCGCCGGCAGGCCATGGAGACGAGGGTGAGGTCGGCGACGCGCGCCGGGCCGCCGGACAGGAACGCCGCTTCGTACAGCGTGAGCCGGTGGCAGTGGTGGACGCGGTCCGCGGGGACGTCGTCGACGGCGGCCGCCGCCCGCAGCGAGGCCAGGCACAGTCGGGCACAGGACACGCCGGCGGCGGCCCAGGCCAGGAGGAGGAAGAGAACCCAGAGCATGGCGTGTTTCTACGCGCCGGCCCGGACCCGCGGCGGGCGATGTACGGAATCCGGAGGGAAGCTTCCCGGTCTCGTTCGTTCGTACGCCGTTACGGCCCGCAATTGCCAGGCCGCCGGTGGCATCCCGGAGCGATCCGGGGTGCTAGCCGTCGTCCGACGGCCCGTTGGCGGCCGGCGGCAGGGTGTAGACCGACGGGGACGGGGAGGGCGTCACCGGGATCGGCGAGCCTGGGTCGTTCGGTGCGGCGGGCGGGGCCGGGGAGCCGGTGAGGGGCGGGGCGCTCGCGGAGACGGTGTCGCGGGCGATCGCGTCGTAGTCGACGAGCCCGGTGGCCTCCAGGACCGTGATGTGGTCCAGGACGGTGGTGTTGGCGTCGTCGGCGAGGGCGCGGACCAGTGAGTTGCGGGTGGTGGCGCGGACCTGGGCGACCACGGAGAAGACCCTGCCGTGCGCCAGGCGCAGGATGTTCGCGAACTCCCGGTCGTAGGTCTCGCCCCGCGCCGCGTCCAGGGTGGTCAGCCACGCCTTCTGCTGGTCGTTCGGCTGGTTGGGCAGCGGCAGGTTCAGGCGCGCGGCGACATCGCGGACACGGGCGTCGAGGAAGGTGTGCCCCTCGATGAGGTGCTCACCGGCGGTCCGTACGGCCGCGGTGGTGCCCTTCGTCTCGGCCTGCTGTCCGGCGGGCAGCTCCCACAGGCCGGCCAGCCTGACCTTCGTGATGAAGTCCCGGTCCAGGGCGGACAGCGGGCCGTACCGCGTCGTCATGGTGGTCGCGTTGAGCACGCTGACGTCGGTGCCGGAGCGGTCCGCGTACGACCAGACCGGGAAGACCAGTGCGATGAGCGTCGCCGTCAGTCCGGCGACGATGAGTCCTGTGCCACTGAAAAGTCCCCCTCTGCCCCTGGTGGTTCGCATGGTGCCTCCTGCTCGCGGCACCGCGCGCTCATGCGCGACGGGTGCTGCTCGGCCTACGCACCGGTATGTTACTGCCCGGTCGCGTCAACCGCCGTATGCGGAGGAATGGTTGAGTAGGGTGCAAAGCGCTGCGGACGGGACGGGTGAAGCGGTGGATCAACCGGGGCGAACAGGGCGCAAACGACGGCAAACCCGTGCGAGGGGAACGGGTTTGTTAATCGCAGCACATGTCGGGGTGAACGCCCCGGGTCAGCGGCGAAGCAGCACCCTGCGGGTCGCTCGGGCCAGCCGGGCCGTGGGGCGCCGGGACAGCGGGGCGGGGCCCGAGCGCTCCAGCCACCACCGGCGCACCTCGCGCTGGACGTCCGCGTCGCCCGGGCGGCCGGTCAGCAGCACGTGCTCGGCGAAGGACAGGGCGTCACGCCGGTAGCCGTCGGTCATCGGGTGGCCCTGCGCGTACGCCACGAACGTCGGCCGGTACGACGGGCCGAGGATCTCCGGCAGCTCCGGCGCCACCTTCGCCACGACGTCCGCCCGCTTGGCCGCGAGGGACCGGGCCTGCACCCCCAGCCGCACCCGGTCGAACCCCTCGGGCACCGGCGTCCCCGCGATCAGCGCGGACAGCAGCGCGGCCTGCGCGAGCCCGAGCCGCTGCCGGGCGACGGGCTCGGCCTCGGACTCGGACTCGGCGACGAGCTCGGCCTCGGCCTCCGCGGCGGGCGCCGTCCCGGTGGCGGGCACCGTCGTCGCGGGTCCGCGCACCTCGGCCTTCTCCAGCACGCCCCGGATCGACTCCAGCTCCCGCTCCAGCTCGTCCGGCTCGGGGAAGTTGTCGTCGCGCTCCAGGAGGACGCCCGGCGGGGTCACGCGGGAGGCGAGGTCGGCGAGGACGTCGAGGACCTGCCGGGGGACGGGGTGGGCGTGGCTGTCGTGCCAGACGCCGTCCCGTTCGAAGCCGCCCGCGACATGGACGTACGCGATGGCCTCGACCGGCAGCTCGTCGAGCGCCTTCGCGGGGTCCTCGCCCCGGTTGACGTGGTTGGTGTGCAGGTTCGCCACGTCGATGAGGAGCCGGACGCCGGTGCGGTCGACGAGGTCGTAGAGGAACTGTCCCTCGGTCATGTCCTCGCCGGGCCAGTTGATCAGGGCGGCGATGTTCTCCAGGGCGAGCGGCACGGGCAGCGCGTCCTGGGCGATGCGGACGTTCTCGCACAGCACGTCCAGGGCGTCCCGGGTGCGCGGCACCGGCAGCAGGTGCCCGGCCTCCAGCCGCGGCGACGCGGTGAGCGCGCCCCCCGCCCGGACGAACGCGATGTGCTCCGTGACGAGGGGGGCGCCCAGTGCCTCCACGCGCTCGGCGAGGGAGCGCAGGCGCTGCTCGTCGGGGCGGTCGGCGCCGCCGAGACCCAGGGAGACGCCGTGCGGCACCACCGTCACGCCGCGCTCGCGCAGGCGCAGCAGCGACTCGTGGACGTGTCCGGGGCAGACGTTCTCGGCGACGACCTCGACCCAGTCGACACCGCCCGCCCGCCCGGCCATGCGCTCGACGGCGTCGGCGATCTCCGGCCGCCAGCCGATCCCCGTCCCCAACTGTGCGATCTGCTCCATCGTCCCCTCCACGGTCACATCGGCCACGGCTTCACCAGCCCCTGTGCGTCTCCTCACGGCGGACCTGTGCTGCGGTGTGACGGAGTCATGGCCCCGGGACACGGGACCGAACCCCGGGGAGGGGACCTTCAGAGCAACATTTGAGCTTTCCGTCGAGCTTTCTACTGGACCGCCGGCTGACCCTGGTCCTTGTTGATCTCCTCCGGGTCCGGACGGCCGGTGGGGACCTGGTTGCCCGGGAAGGGCGACGGGCGCGACTTCACGTCCGGGTTGGTGGACGGCTCGGCGGGGGGCGCCGCGGGCGGCACCTGACCGGCGACGGGCGGCGGCGGGCCGGTCGGGCTCGCGGTACCGGTGACCGAGTTCTGGGCGATGGTCGCGAAGTCGACCTCGCCGGTGGCCTCCAGGATCGTGATGTGGTCCAGCACGGTCTGGTTGGCGTCGGAGGCCAGCTGGCGGATCAGCGTGTTGCGGGTGGAGTTCCGCACGGAGGCGATCGCCGGGAAGATCTTGCCGTGGGCGGTCCGCAGCAGGTTCGCCCAGACCTTGTTGTAGTCGGCCTCGGTCTTCGCGGCGGTCATCTGGTCCAGGAAGCCCTGCTGCTCCGCCGTCGGCTGGTTGGGCAGCTCGACGCCCAGCTTCGCCGCGATGATCCGGGACCGCTTGTCCAGGTCGGTGTGGCCCTTGATCAGGTGGTCCGCGGCCTCCCTGACGGACTTGCTGCCGCTTCGCTCCAGGGCCTGCTGCCCGGCCGGCAGCTCCCACAGGCCCGCCAGCCGCACGCGGATGAGCAGGTCGCGGTCGCCGGGGGTGAGCGGCCCCCACTGCGTGGTCACCGTGTCACCGGTGAGCGCGGCCGCGGCCGTCGCGTTGCGGTTGGGGTACGAGTAGAAGATGGGATAGGCGACCGCGGTGAGTGTGCCGGCGATCGCCAGGGCGACGAGGACTGAGCCCTTGGAGCGTCGCAAAAGAGCCTCCCGGAGGAAACCAACTGATCGTTGGGGTCTGACTGTTGCTTGGGGTGCGGCGGGTGACCGCCGGGTGTGCCTGGTCCGTGGCCGCCGCTCGGGGGCGGGTCCGGGGCCGCGTCAGATCGTGCCGTTGGCGATGGCGTCGAAGTCGACCTGGCCGGTCTTCTCCAGCATCGTGATGTGGTCGAGCACGGTCTGGTTGGTGTCCGAGGCCAGCTGGCGCACCAGGGTGTTCTCGGTCTGGTTCCGGATCGTCCCGATGGCCGGGAAGATCTTGCCGTGGGCGGAACGCAGCAGGTTGGCCCACACCCGGTCGAACTGGTCGTCCGTGGCGTTGTCCATCTGCTGGAGGAAGCCCTGCTGCTGCTCGTTCGGCACGTTCGGCAGCTCCACGCCCAGCTGGGACGCCACGGCCCGCACCCGTTCGTCGAGGTCCTTGTGACCCACGATCAGGTGGTCCGCCGCCTCCTTCACCTGGGGGCTGCTCGACCGCGCCATCGCCTTCTCGGCGGCGGGCAGTTCCCACAGTCCCGCGAGGCGTACGCGGATGATCAGGTCCCGGTCGGAGGCCGTCAGCGGCCCCCACTGGGTGTTCACCGAGCCGGCGGCCATATTGGCCTGGGCGGTGCCCGAGCGGTCGGCGTAGGACCATACGGGGAACGCCAGCGCGCCTACGGTGACGACGAGAGCCAGGCCGGCGATGAGCGAGCCGTTGAAACGCGGCAAGATGATCCTCCCGGATGATGCCAACTGGTCGTTGGGGCAGTTACTTGGCCAGTGCCGTCAAGTACGTGCGGGGCCGCGGAGTTGTTCAACGGGCTTTGAACCGGCTGAGGAGATGCGGTTCAGGCGGACACGATTCAGCGGGGCGCGGGCCGGGTGCGGGGTGGGTGTCCGGTGCCGGCGGCGAGGGGCCGGCTGTTCGGCTGTGGGTGGGTGGGTGGGTGGGTGGGGGCGGGCGCGCAGTTCCCCGCGCCCCTGAAAAGCAGGGGCTGCGCCCCGTGCTTTTCGCCCCTGAGCGGCCGTAGGCCCGCAAGGGGCGGGGGGAACCGCGCGAGAAGCCCCCACCGGACCCGCGGCCGGGGGCGAAGGGGCGCAGCCCCTGGGACGGGTAGGGGCGGCGGGCCGGTGGGCCCGGGGCTCAGGTGCGCAGGGAGCGGTGGTCCGCGACGACCGTGCTGGAGCCCGGAGCGACCTCGGTGAAGCCGGCGTCGCGGACGAGGGGGAGGCCGGCGGTGGTGAGGGTCCTCCAGTGGGCCGGGGTGGTGGTGCGGACCGCGAGAGGGAAGCCCGCGTCCCGCCAGGTGGCGCGGGCCGGGGCGTCGAGGTCCCACCAGGCGAGCTGGGCGCCGTGGCCGGCCTGGGCCATCGCCTTGCCCGCCGACATCTCGACCTCGGGGTTCAGCCAGAGCACCGGGGCGGCGGGGTCGGGCTCGGCCGGCGGTTCGGGGTCGTCGAGGTCCGTGCCGGAGACCTGGAGGCGGGCCAGGTCCTTGGGCCACCCGTCGAGGGGGACCGGCGGGAAGACGCGTACCTCGGCCGACCCGCCCGCCACGGTGATCCCCGGCAGCGCCTCGGCCCGCCGCCACTCCGCTCCGCGTGCCCGCCGGACCACCTTCCGGATCCGGGCGTCCTGCCAGTTCCGCATCGCCTCGGCCCATTCCCCGTCGCCCAGTGACCGCGCGTCGCTCAGCATCACCAGCACCGCCCGCGCCGCCGTCTCCAGCGCGTCCGTACGCGCCGGGGGAGCGCCCCGCTCGATGCGCGCGACCAGGGGCAGCACGAACTGCGGCGCCTCGTCGCGCGCGGTCCGCTCGTCCCGGAAGGGGCTGTCCCGGGGGGCGGTGGGGGCCGGGGCGGGGATCGCGTCGCTCGTGGTCACCCGCCCAGTCTGCCAGGCGAAAAGGGCCGGGCCCCGACCCGTACGCACCCCGTGCTGACTCCGAACCCGCCCCGCGCTCGTTCGCCTGTACGAGGATGGGGGCATGGAACGTGAGTTACCGCTGAGGCTGGAAGGAGTCGGCCGCCGCTACGGTTTCCGGGGACCCTGGGTGCTGCGCGGCGTCGACCTGGAGATCGCCCCCGGCACGCTGACCCGGGTCGAGGGCGCGAACGGCACCGGCAAGTCGACGCTGCTCCGCGTCCTCGCCGGGCTCGACGCGCCCACGGTGGGCCGGGCCACGGGGCGCCCGCGCACGGCGTACGTCCCCGAACGCTTCCCCGCCGCGCTGCCGTTCACCGCCGCCGAGTACCTCACCCACCTCGGCGCCGTCCACGGCCTGGACCGCCCGGCCGCCGCCCGCGCCGCCGCCGGGTGGCTGGAGCGCTTCGGGGCCGCCGAGTACGCCCGTACGCCCATGGGGGAGCTGTCCAAGGGCAGCAGCCAGAAGGTCGCCGTGGCCCAGGCCCTGCTCGCCGCACCGGAGTTGCTCGTCCTCGACGAGGCGTGGACCGGCCTGGACGCCGACGCTCGCGAGGAGCTGGAGCGCGCGGTGGTCGAGCGGACCGCCGCCGGGGCCGCGGTGGTGTTCGTCGACCATGACCCGCGGCGGCTCGCGGGGGCGGCGGACGCGACGTACGCGGTGGTCGGGGGCGCGCTCGCTCTCCTGGAGGGGACGGGGACCGCGCGAGCGGAGGCGGCGGCGGACGAGGCGCCGGCCGCCGCCGCTGCCGTGGTCGAGGGGCGTGGGCCTTCGGGGCGGCACGTCCCGCAGTCGGCGCGGACGTTGGCGACCCTCGTCGAGGAGACGGGCTCCGGGACACACCGCTTCACCGTCCCGGCGGCGGCCTCGGACGCGCTGCTCAGGGCGTTGCTGGAGGCCCGCCCCGCGTGGCACGTGGTGAGCGTGGGCCCGGCACCCGCGGCCACCCCGTCCGAACCGGAACCCGCGCTTGAAGGGGAACGCTCCTGATGACCGCCCTCCTCCGCTACCAGGCGGCCCTTCTCGTCCGCTCCCAGCGCTGGCTGCCGCCCGTCATCCTGTACGCGGCGTTCCTCGCCGTCGGTGTGCAGCGCGGGCAGCCGGTGCTCGACTCGCTCGGCTACACGGCCGCCGCGCTGCTGCCCGTGTCCGCCTGGCTGATGCGGATCTGTGTCACCAACGAGCCGCCCGCCGCCCGCAGTTGTACGAGTGCGGCGGCCGGACCGGGCCGGGCGCACCTGGCCTGTGTCCTCGTCGCGTTCGGGGCGGCGGCGCTGCTCGGGACGGCGGCCACGGTCCTCGTCACGCTCATCAGCGCCCCCACGAGCACGGACCACCAGACCCGTGTCGAGGCGCTTCCGGCGGGCGGCGCGGGCCTCCTGGCCGCCCTCGTCTGCGCCCTCCTCGGCACGGCCGTCGGCGCGCTCACCAACTGGCCGCTGCTGCGCTCGCCGGGCCGGGCCGTCCCCGCCCTCCTGCTCGGCGCGCTGCTGGCCCTGGTGGTGGCCGGTTCCCCGGCCCGGGCGGCGGTCACCGCCCTGGTCGACGGCTCGCAGCGCGCGACGATCCCGGTGCCCGTCCTGCCGCTGCTCGCCGCCGGGCTCCTCACGGCCGCCGCCACCGCCGTGGCCTGCGCCCTGACCACCCGCCGCTCAGCCTGAACAGGCGGTCCGCTCGGCCTCCCGCCACTCGCACACCGGGCACAGGGTGATCCCCTTGTGGGACTCCGGGTATTCGGTGGGCTTCTGGCACAGGACGCACTCGGCGAAGGGCGGGCCGTCGGGCGTGCCCTGGGCGGACGCCTCAGCCGCGGTCGGGTGCTCGGTGCCGCAGTAGTCGCTCATATGTCCAGCGTAGGGCGAGCGGGTGGAGGCCGGCTCAGGGCGCTTTCGCCGGTCTCGCCGCTCTGGCCGCCGTCGCCGCCGTGCTCCCGACCAGCTCCGACACCTTCACGAACCGGAACCCACGCTCCCGAAGCGCCGGCACGATCTTCCGTACGGCCATCTCCGTGACCGGCGCGGCACTCCGTGTGCAGTGCATGACCACGATGGATCCCGGCCGCACCCCGCCCAGCACCTCCCGCACCACGTCGTCCGCGTCCGTCGCGAACGCGTCCCCGCTCACCACGTCCCACTGCACCGCCGTCACCCCGGACGCGCTCAGGTTCCGCAGCGCGCGACGGTCGTAGCAGCCGCCGGGGAACCGGAAGTACGGCATGGGATCCCGGACCCCCGCCTCCCGGAACACCCGGTAGGCCCGCTCCAGGTCCGCCCGCATCCGCCCCGGCGCCATGGTCGGCAGGCCGTGGCATTCCTCGGTGAAGGCGTGATGGCTGTACGAGTGGTTCGCCACCTCGAACAGGGGGTCCCGGCCGATGGACCGCGCCTGGATCGGGTACTCCTCGACCCATCGCCCCGTCATGAACACCGTGGCCGGAACCTTCAGCTGCCGCAGCGCGGCGATCAGCTCCGGATTGTCGAACCGTTCCCCCTCGGCGGCCCGCGCTCCCTGGTTCGCGGTCATGTCCGCGTCGAAGGTGAGCGCGACGGTCTTGTCCCTACGGCTCCGCAGACCGTGCTCGAACACCGGGGTCAGCCCCGCCGGACCCGGCGCGAGCGTGGGCGGCCGGGACGACGACACGGCCGTGGGGCTCGCGGTGGCATTGACGATGCGCGTGGAGGCGTGCGGCGCGCCACAGGCGGTGAGGGCGGCGCCGAGCGCGCCGAGTGCGCAGAGCGCGGTGATTCTTCGTACAGGGCTGATCACCGTACGAAAGTACGGTGATGGGGTCAGTGGACAGTCGAATTGGCTGCCGGATTACAAGGAGTCCGGCACGAAGTCACCCACCTGGGCGATGAAGGGGGCCCAGGCGACGGGGGAGAGGGACAGCTCCGGGCTGGCGGGGAGCTTGGAGTCACGGACGTGGATGGTGGAGGGGCGGGTGGCGACTTCTACGCAGTCGTCGCCTTGAGTGCCGCTGTACGTCGACTTTCGCCAGGCGAGCGCGATCTCGACGCAGCTGTCGCCCTGAGTGCCGCTGTAGCTGCTCTTGAACCAGGCGAGTTCGGACCTGCTCATTACGCTCCTCGCATTCGCTCCAACAGGCCCTCCGAGTCGGCCGGGCTGAGGGCCTGCGAGCGCAGTGTCGCATACCGCTGGTTGAGTAGGCTGACCTCTTTCACGTCAGAGATCAACCGTCCGTTCTGTTGGCCTTCGGAGTATGCGTGACGCCGTCCGTCAGGCAGTTCAAGGAGCCGTAGCGAGCCGTCGAGACAGGCGTGGTGCTTGCTGCTCAGAGGCATGATCTGAACCACGATGTTCCGGAGCCGCATGTGCTCCAGGAGGTGTTTGAGCATCGCGCGCGTGACCTCCGGACCGCCCAACTCCCGCCGGATGACAGCCTCCTCGATGATGAAGCTGAAAGAGGTGTTGGGCCGCTCGCGGAACAGCCGCTGCCGATCCATGCGAGCCGTCACCTGGGCTTCGAGTTGCTCGTCGGCCAGAGGCGGAATGCTCTCCCCGAACACCGCCCGCACGTACGGCTCCGACTGCAACAGCCCCGGCACCAACCGGCACTCGTACGTACTCAGACTGACCGCTTGACCCTCCAGCCGCGCCCACTTCCGGAACCATGACGCCAACCCCGGCTGTCGTGACAGGTGCTTCGCCGCCCTGAGCAACGCCCCCATGTCCCCCAGCACCCGATCCGCCCGCTCCACGAACACCTCGTCCGCCATCCGCCTCCCCAGTTCGATCAAGGCGACCGTGTGCACACTGAACGCCACCAGCGGCGCGAACTGCTCCCTCGTGTACCCGTGATGCTCGCGCAGCGCCTGCACGAACGCCCCGAACGTCTTCAGGCTGTCGGACGGGTCCGGCTCCCAGTCCACACTCACGCTCGGCCACCTCCAGATGAGTCGGATCTCCCCACCACCAACTCACCCAAAGTCACCAACGGTTACGCGTACTGTCCATCGAACACACATGTACGGCCTGGAGCCGTACATGTGGTGGGCCCCGCGAGAGGGCTCAGTTGACCACGTAGGTCAGTTCGTACAGCGCGCCCGCGCCCTCGAACCGCTTGCGGATCTTGCCGTTGCCGGCCTCGTTGGCCTTGAGGGAGACGGTTCCCACGAGGCTGGCCGGCATGCCGGAACCCGCGTCCACTTCGTGCAGTGCGAGTTTTGCGTCGCTGTCGAAGATGGGGATGAAGATGTTCAGCTCCTCCGTGGTGCCCTCGGACATGGACACGGTGCCGCTCGTGGGGAAGAACTGGACGCCGCCGACCCGGCTCATGACTATTTCGTCCTGCCCGTCGCTGTCCTGGGCCGTGGCCGCGGTCAGCTCCAGAAGCTTGGCGAGAACCGACATGGAAATCCTCCGGATGATCTCGAACGGTTTACGGGGACGCGAGGGGAGCGTTTCTCCTGAAGCATGCGGACTGGAGTTCCGCGGGAGTGTTCACCCGCTCGGCGAAGAGATGGAAGTCCCGGTGCCGGAGGAAACGGTCGGGGAATCTCACGGAGCGGAAGGAGAACTGGGCAGGGTCGATCTCCGCCGGTACGAGAGTGAAGGTCGAGTCCGCGCGGACCTCGGCCGCCACGTCGGGGTCGATGATCCCGGTGAAGAACTTGCTGTCTATGCGGAATTCGTCGAACGACATGATGCGCAGGCAGAATCCCAGCGGCTCCTTGGCTCGCAGCAGTTGTCCGGTCTCACCGAGACTCATCTGGGGACCGGTCCACTCGAGCGTGGCGTCCCTGCGGTCTTCGTCCGAATCGATCTCGGCGATGTCGACAGAACCGTCCTGGTCGATGATGAAGAAATCCGGGAAGTTATTCGAGAAGAGTGAGAGTTTGACAGACATGGTGCCCCTCGAGGTGGGTCCATTTGTGTGTCAGGGCCGAATGCGGCGGCACTTTCTCCCATGATGCGCCGCCGGGAGAGCGCACGCCACCGTTGCACAAGGGAAGGGTGGACGCCCCGGCCTGGCGTCCACCCTTCCTTGTCTCAGGTCATGGTCAGGCGCGACGCCATGGGCCCGTCACCGCGAAAGTGGTGCCCGGGACATAGCAGTTGACGTACATCGTCCGGCCGTCGGGGGAGAAGGTGACGCCGGCGAACTCGCCCCATTCGGGGTCGGTCGGGGTACCGATGTTCTGGGCGTTGCGGGCCATGGCATAGACCTCGCCGCGGCGGGTGACGCCGTAGACGTGCTGGGCGCCGTTGCCGTCCTCACAGACCATGAGGCCGCCCGAGGGGGCGAGGCAGATGTTGTCGGGGGACTCGCCGGGGAGCTGGAGGTCGGTGTCGGGGCCGAAGGCGATCACCAGCGTGAGGGTGCGGTGGTCGGGGTCGTAGCGCCAGATCTGGCCGTAGTGGTCGGCGGCCGAACCGTCCGCGCTGCGGGCGAAGGACGAGACGAAGTACACGCAGCGGCCGCCCCAGTAGCAGCCTTCGAGTTTCTGCGCGTGGGTGATGCCCTTGGGGCCGAAGTCCTGGTGGCGGATGGCCGTCGTCCTGGCCAGGGGGTCGGGGACGTCGACCCACTCGATGCCGTCGAAGCGGGCTCCGGGCTCCTGGATGGGGGAGAGGTCGGGTACGCCCGGGACCCGCATCGCCTGGAGGCGGCCACCCGCGCGGAGGGAGCCGAGGCCGCCCTTGGGCTTGTCGGGAAGGAAGCGGTAGAAGAGGCCGAAGGGGCGCTCGAAGGCGTCCTCCGTCTCGTAGACCACACCGCGCTTGGGGTCGACGGCGATCGCCTCGTGCTGGAAGCGGCCCATCGCGGTCAGGGGCACGGCACCCGAGCGGCGCGGGTCGGCCGCGTCCACCTCGAAGATGAAGCCGTGGTCCTTGGTGTAGCCGTTGGTGCCCGCTCTGTCCTCGGTCTCCTCGCAGGTCAGCCAGGTGCCCCAAGGGGTCGGCCCGCCCGCGCAGTTGACTGCCGTGCCGGCGATGGCGACGCCCTCCGCGAGGACCTTGCCGCGGGCGTCGAGCGTCAGGGACGTACAGCCGCCCTTGCCCATCGGGTCGTAGGTCAGGCCCTCGACCGTGGGGACCGGGATGCGGCCGGTGTGCCGGTTCTCGTGGTTGCGGACGAGGTGGACCCGTCCGTGTCTGCCGGGGAAGGCGGACATGCCGTCGTGGTTGCTGGGGACCAGGCCCTCGCCGGAGCGCAGGGCGTCGCCCTCGCGGGAGAGGACCTGATAGCGGAAACCTTTCGGCAGGTCGAGCAGACCGTTCGGGTCGGGGATCAGGGGGCCGTAGCCGGAGTGGCCGAGGTCGCTCTGCGCGGCGGCCGAGCCCGCGAAGAGTTCGGAGAGGGCTCCAGTGAACGCGATTCCTGCGATGCCTGCGCCGGAACGGGCGAGGGCCTGACGACGGGTCACTGACACGGGACTACCTTCCTGTTGGCGGACAGGATGTGACCCGCCTGTGTGTATCACGCGGTCACGGCCACGTGAACCACGCGCGTAGAAGGAAGCGGAGGAGTCGCCGCCGTGTCACTCGGTCGGAGGGGGAGCGGACGCGGGGGGCGGGGAGGGTGGCCGGGCCCGCCCCGGCGGGTCCGGCGGGGGGCCCGCCTGGGCTCGCTCCAGGAAGCGCAGGAGTTCCACCGGGAAGGGGAGGACGAGGGTGGAGTTCTTCTCCGCGGCGACCGCCACCACCGTCTGCAGCAGGCGGAGTTGGAGGGCGGCGGGCTGCTCGGACATCTGCTGGGCGGCTTCCGCGAGCTTCTTGGAAGCCTGCAGCTCCGCGTCGGCGTTGATGATGCGGGCCCGGCGTTCTCGGTCGGCCTCGGCCTGGCGGGCCATGGAGCGCTTCATGGTGTCGGGGAGGGAGACGTCCTTGATCTCCACGCGGTCGATGGTGACGCCCCACTCCACGGCGGGGCTGTCGATCATCAGCTCCAGGCCCTGGTTGAGCTTCTCGCGGTTGGAGAGCAGATCGTCGAGATCGCTCTTGCCGATGATCGAACGCAGGGAGGTCTGGGCCATCTGGGAGACGGCGAAGCGGTAGTCCTCGACCTGGACGACCGCGTTGGCCGCGTCCACGACCTGGAAGTAGACGACCGCGTCGACGCGTACGGTGACGTTGTCGCGGGTGATGCCCTCCTGCGCCGGGACGGGCATCGTCACGATCTGCATGTTGACCTTGCGGATGTGGTCGATGCCGGGGACGACCATGGTGAACCCGGGGTTCCTGGGGGTGCCCCGCAGCCGGCCGAGGCGGAAGACCACGCCTCGCTCGTACTGCTTGACGACCCGGGCCGCGGCGGCGACGTAGACGACCGCGGCGGAGCCGACCGCCGCGGCGGTGATGAGCAGCGTCTCGACCATGACGACCCCCTTGAGTCGTCCGCTATCGGTGCGACTACCACGATATGCCGGAGGCGGGGGCGGGGCGACTGTCGGCCGGGGGTGGGTTTCACTCCCCGGCGCCTGCCGGGTGGGCGGGGTGGGGTGCTGCGCAGGGGGCGGACGGAGCCGCCCGGTGCCCCGGCGGGTAGGCCGGGGCACCGGGCGCCGGGGCCGGGTCAGGATGTGCCCGAGGTCGCCTTCTCCAGTTCCGGCACCGTCATGCGTACCGGTTCCGTGCCCGTCGCGCTGTGGCGGGAGGCCCAGTTCTCCAGGGCCGTGCGGCAGGCGTGGTCGAGGTGGTGCAGGCCGGTGAGGTGGAGCTCCACCGGGCGGTCCTGGGGGAGGGACTCCAGGTTGTCGAGGATCTTCGGCAGGCGCAGGAAGGTCGCGTTGCCGGAGAGGTGGGCCTGGACGGGCCCGGCACCCTTGTCGATGACCTCCAGCTTGATGTGCGAGGCCTCCCAGGCGGTCTTGGCCACGGAGAGGGCCAGACCGATCAGCACACCCTCGAACATGTTGACCGCGACGATCGCCACCGCCGTGGCCACCAGGATCAGCGCCTCGCCCCGGTGGGTGCGCCACAGGGAGGCGACCTCACGGAACGGGATCAGCTTGAAGCCCGCGTGGACGAGGATGCCGGCCAGGGCGGGCAGCGGGATCAGGGCGAGGGCGCCCGGCAGCAGGGCCGCGAAGAGCAGCAGCCAGACGCCGTGCAGAACGCGGGACGCCTTCGTCCTCGCGCCGGCCTGGAGGTTGGCGGAGCTGCGCACGATCACGGCTGTCATCGGCAGCGCGCCCAGCAGCCCGCACACGGTGTTGCCCGCGCCCTGGGCCATCAGCTCCTTGTCGTACGCGGTGCGCGGACCGTCGTGCATCCGGTCCACGGCCGCCGCGCTGAACAGGCTCTCGGCGGAGGCGATGAGGGTGAACGCGAGGATCGTGCCGAGGATCGCCACGTCCGCCAGTTGGCCGAAGGCGTCGAGGCCCGGGGGCTGGATGGCGTCCAGCAGCCCCTTCACCTCGACGTTCGCCACCGGCAGGCTGAAGGCCAGCGTGGCGAGCGTGGCCAGCAGGACCGCGACGAGGGCGCCGGGGACCAGCTGGGCCTTCTTCGGCAGGCGCTTCCACAGCACCATCACGGCGACGGTGCCCGCGCCGATCGCGAGCGAGGCGAGCGCGGCGGTGGAGCCGAGGGCGTCGGCGGCGGCACCGGGCAGGCCCGTGATCTTGTCGATGCCGGAGGCGGGTGCCTTCAGGCCGGCCGCCGCGTAGAGCTGGCCCGCGATGATCACGAGGCCGATGCCGGCGAGCATGCCTTCGACGACGGAGACCGAGATCGCGCGGAACCAGCGGCCCAGCTTCAGCGCGCCCATGGCGAGCTGGAGCAGACCGGCGGCGAGCACGATCACTCCGAGGGCGGGCAGCCCGAACTGGCGCACCGCCTCGAAGACCAGCACGGTCAGACCGGCCGCCGGGCCGGAGACCTGGAGGCTGCTGCCGGGCATCAGACCGGCGACGAGACCGCCCACGATGCCGGTGACCAGGCCGAGTTCGGCCGGGACACCGGAGGCGACGGCGACGCCCACGCACAGCGGGAGGGCGATCAGGAACACGACGAGCGAGGCGCCGAAGTCCTGTCGCAGATGGGGGAACCTGGATATGAGGGGGGACGCGGACGAGGTGGGGGGCATGGAGGTCCTGGAACTCTCGGAGGGCTGTTCGGTCGTCTCGGACATCTGGCCGTCGCTCACAGGGTCTCGAACCGGTCGGTGTCCGCGCGGTGTTCGCGCACCGCACCGGTGTGGACCTCGTAGTACCAGCCGCGCAGCCGCAGCCGGCCGTCCGCGAGGCGCTTCTCCACGCAGGGGTAGGAGCGCAGGCGCAGGAGCTGGCTGAGGACGTGGTTCTGCACTCCGTCGGCGACGGTCGGGTCCTCGACGGCCCCCTCGGGGCGCGGGGTGGCCTGGGTCAGCCAGTCGCGTACGGCCGGTACGGCGTCCAGGTCGTCGCCGCGCACCAGGGCGCCGACGGCGCCGCAGTGCGAGTGTCCGCAGACCACGATGTCGGTGACGCCGAGGACCTCCACGGCGTACTCGATGGTGGCCGTCTCACCGGTGGGGCGGTCGGGGGTGTACGGGGGGACGATGTTGCCGGCGGTGCGCAGCTCGAAGAGCTCGCCGGGGCGGGCGCCCGTGATCAGGGCCGGGACGACCCGCGAGTCGGAGCAGGTGATGAACAGGACCTCGGGGGACTGGCCTTCGGCCAGCCTGGCGAACTCCTCAGGGCGCTGTCCGAAGGTACGGGCGTTGTCGATGAGGGGCTGCATGATGTGGTGACTCCTCCTGGCGCGCCTCGGTGGCGCGTCGGGCTTGCACGGCAAGGTGTGGGGGGAACGGGCCGACGTGGCTCAGCAGCGGAAGACCTGGAGGGCGGCCGGGGTGTGGGCCGCGCGGGATCTCGCCGCCGGGTGGTGCCGGGGCGAGGGCTGTTCGGGCCGGCTCGCGGCCGCCGGGTCCTCCTCCCGCGACGGACGCGCGGGGGGCCCTGGAACGGTGTGCGGTGCCGCGCGATGCCGGTCGCGGGTGCGGAGCGGACCGGTCGGGTCCTGGGCGGGTGCGCACGAGCGGTGGGTGGCCGCCTTGTCACGCACCGGCTTCGCGGTGGGGGTGTTTCCGGGCTCGGCTTTGGCCTTGGTGTGACCAGGTGTGTGCGCGGCTGCGAAGGAAGCCGCGGGAGCGAAGAACGTGAGGGTGAGCAGGACGGCGGCTAGGGCCGAAAGGACGGTCCGGGTCGTCGTACCACGCAATAGGGGCCTCCTCCCTGGCAGTTCTCGGTGTCTCCCACGCGTCGACAGTTGCCCGACTTGGTCAACCGTTGGTCAACCGCTGGTCAAGAAACACGTTAACCCTGCGAAGTTGTTTGCAGGGTTAACTTAACGTTGCGAGCTGAAGAGAGCCTGAAAAGCGAGGGCGGGTTGGCCGGAATCGACCCTTGACCTGGGGGAGTTCGTCAGGGGCGGTTCGTGATCGGCGCCGGTTGGGGTCAGTGCTTCACGAGTCGCCCGGCGTCGCGCGCGAGAGCGGTGAGGCGCGATATGGCGCGGAAGTACTTCTTGCGGTAGCCGCCGTTCAGCATCTCCTCGCTGAACAGCCGGTCGAAGGGCAGCCCCGAGGCGAGCACGGGCACTTCGCGGTCGTACAGCCGGTCGGCGAGCACCACGAGGCGCAGGGCCGTGGACTGGTCCGGGACCGGCTGGACATCGGTCAGGCAGACCGCCTTCAGGCCGTCCGTGAGGGCGCCGTACCGGCTGGGGTGGACGCGCGCGAGGTGGTCCAGCAGATGAGGGAAGTCGTCGAGCGAGGCGCCCTCGGTGGCGTACGCCGCCTTGGTGACCTCCTCCTCGGAGTACGGCGCCGGGGCCTCGGGCAGGCCGCGGTGGCGGTAGTCCTCACCGTCGATGCGCAGGGAGCGGAAGTGGGCCGACAGGCCCTGGATCTCGCGCAGGAAGTCGACCGACGCGAACCGGCCCTCACCGAGCTTGCCCGGCAGTGTGTTCGAGGTGGCGGCCAGCGCCACGCCCGCGTCGACCAGCTTGCCGAGCAGGGTCGACACGAGGACGGTGTCGCCCGGGTCGTCCAGCTCGAACTCGTCGATGCACAGCAGGCGGTGCCCGGAGAGCGTCTGGACCGTCTTCTGGAAACCGAGGGCGCCGACCAGGTTCGTCAGCTCCACGAAGGTGCCGAAGGCCTTGAGGGAGGGCTCGGCCGGGGTGGCGTGCCAGAGGGAGGCGAGGAGGTGGGTCTTGCCGACGCCGTAGCCGCCGTCCAGGTAGACGCCGCGGGGGCCCGCCGGGACCTTGGGGGCCTTCGCCCTGCCGAGACCGAGGAAGCCGCGCCTGCCGGCGCCGGTCGCGTGGGCCCCGCCGAGGCCCGCCGCGAAGCCGCTCAGGACGCGGACGGCCTCGGTCTGGCTGGGCTGGTTCGGGTCCGGGAGGTAGGTGTCGAAGCGCACCGAGTCGAAGCGGGGTGGCGGCACCATCTCGGCGACGAGCCGGTCCGCGGGGACGTGGGGCTCGCGGGTGCACAGGGACGAGGGGGCCGCTTCGGGTATCGGGCCGATTCCGGACACGGTGGCTGAGGACGACGACACGGTTACCGAGTCTAAGGGTCGTGCCACACTGCACGACATGCGACGCCTGTTCCCTGTGACCGAAGAGACAGCGGCCCCGACGCGCGAAGTGGCCGGTGGTGCGCATGCGCCTGAGGTGCGAGCACCTGACTCCGCCGACCGGGAGTGGAGTCTCGGTGAGCTGGCCGCCGCGTACGCCTATCCCGAGTCGGCGTCCGGGGGGAGCGAGCCGTGGATGCGGGTCAACATGGTGTCCACGCTCGACGGCGCCGCCCAGCACGGCGGACGCTCGCAGCCGATCTCCGGCGACGCCGACATGCGGATCTTCGGCACGCTGCGGGGACTCGCGGACGTGGTGGTCGTCGGCGCGGAGACGGTACGCCGGGAGGGGTACCGTCCGGCGCGCGCGCGCGAGGCCTTCGCCGAGGCGCGCCGGGCGGCCGGACAGACGCCCGCGCCGGCCGTCGCCGTGGTGAGCGCGAGCCTGGACCTGGACTTCTCGCTGCCGCTGTTCAGCTCGCCCTCGGTCCCCACCCTCCTGCTGACCGGTGCCGCCGCCGCCCCCGACCGGGTCGCCGCCGCCGAGAAGGCCGGTGTCCGGGTCGTCGTCGCCGGGGACGGCACGGGGGTCGACCCCGCGCGGGCCGTACGGGCCCTCGCCGGTCTGGGACTGACCCGGCTGCTCGGCGAGGGCGGGCCCCGGCTGCTGGGCCGGCTGATCGCCTCCGACGTACTCGACGAACTGTGCCTGACCGTGTCGCCGACGCTCACGGCCGGAGACGCCCAGCGGATCGCCGGGGGCCCCTCCGTGCCGGTGCCCAGGCGCTTCGCGCTGGCCTCGCTGCTGGAGGAGGCCGGGTTCCTGTTCGGTCGTTACCGTCGCACGTGAAAGCGGGCGGAACCTACCGTTCCGTTCAGCTTTCGCCGGGCACACTAGAACCCTGAGGAGTGAGGGCCCGCGGGGCCCTCCGATGAGAAGGGCGCCTGTGGTGTCGTTCACGAGCGTATTGATGATCGAGAAGGCTCTGACGTCGGCGGACGTGGAGTTCGTCACGACCCTGCACGGCGACGAGCGGGCCTTCTTCCATGTGCTGCTCCAGCCGCGGGGCAATCAGGCCGACCGGTTGCTGCGGGCCATCGACGACCTCGCCCTCGGCGAGCTGGACGAGGCGGCGAAGGAAGGGGAGACGCCGGAGGGGGAGCGGGCGCTGGACGCCGGGGAGCGGGCACTGGAGGTGTCGTTGCAGGCGCTGCGCGGGGCGGGGAGTCCGGCGGAGGGGCGGCTGATCGAGGATCACCCGCTGGACGCGCTGAAGTCGCTGGTGGAGGAGGTGGGGGCCGATGAGGTGCTGGTGCTCACCGATCCCCACTACGTGGAGGAGTTCTTCCACCGGGACTGGGCGTCCCGGGCTCGGCACAAGGTCGGGGTGCCGGTGTTGAAGCTGTTCTCGCACAGTCGGGCTTGAGGGCACTCGGCGCCGTAGGGGGCTGCGTCGGGTGCGGTCCGTCGTGGCTGTGCGCGGTTCCCGCGCCCCTGAACGGCGGCTGCGCCGCCTGCCGGGGGCGCGGGCCGCGAGCGCCTGCTGTAGGGGGCCCCTACGGCAGGCAATAGGCTGAGGGGGTTCATCGGCTTCGTACGTCACCTGGAGAACAGACATGGCACCCGGACTGCCTTCCGCCATGGATCGGCCGCACTTCATCGGGATCGGTGGGGCCGGGATGTCCGGGATCGCCAAGATCCTCGCGCAGCGCGGGGCGAAGGTCGCCGGAAGTGACGCCAGGGAGTCGGAGACGGCCGAGGCCCTGCGGGCGCTCGGGGCGACCGTGCACATCGGCCATGCCGCCGGGCATCTCGCCGACGACGCGACCGCCGTGGTCGTGTCGTCGGCGATCCGGGCCGACAACCCCGAACTGGCCCGCGCCGCCGAGCTGGGCATCCCCGTGGTCCACCGGTCGGACGCGCTCGCCCGGCTGATGGACGGGCTGCGGCCGATCGCCGTGGCCGGGACGCACGGCAAGACCACGACGACGTCCATGCTGGCGGTGTCGCTGGCGGAACTGGGCCTGAAGCCGTCGTACGCCATCGGCGGCGACCTCGACGTACCCGGGTCCAACGCGGTGCACGGGGACGGGGAGATCTTCGTCGCCGAGGCGGACGAGAGCGACCGGAGCTTCCACAAGTACGCGCCCGAGGTGGCGATCGTCCTCAACGTCGAGCTGGACCACCACGCCAACTACGCCTCCATGGACGAGATCTACGAGTCCTTCGAGGCGTTCGCCGACAGGATCGTGCCCGGCGGCACCCTGGTGATCTCGGCCGACCAGGAGGGCGCCCGGGAGCTGACCTCCCGGCTGTCCGGCGTGCGCATGGTGACGTACGGCGAGCGCGAGGACGCCGACGTGCGCGTGCTCTCGGTCGTCGCGCAGGGGCTCAGGAGCGAGGTCACGGTCCTGCTGGACGGCCAGGAGATCACCTTCACCGTGTCCGTGCCGGGACGGCACTACGCGCACAACGCCGTGGCCGCGCTGGCGGCCGGCGTCGCCCTCGGGGTGCCGGCGGCCGAGCTGGCGCCCGCGCTGGCGGCGTACACCGGCGTGAAGCGGCGGCTGCAGCTGAAGGGCGAGGCGCGGGGCGTGCAGGTGATCGACTCCTACGCCCACCACCCGACCGAGATGACCGCCGACCTGGAGGCCATGCGGGCCGCCGCCGGCGACGCGCGGATCCTCGTGGTCTTCCAGCCCCACCTGTTCTCCCGCACCCAGGAGCTGGGCACCGAGATGGGGCAGTCCCTGGCGCTGGCGGACGCCTCGGTCGTCCTCGACATCTACCCGGCCCGTGAGGACCCGGTCCCGGGAGTGACCAGCGAGCTGATCATCGGGGCGGCGCGGAGCGCGGGCGCGGACGTGACGGCCCTGCACGACAAGGCGGAGGTCCCCGGCACGATCGCGGGAATGGCGAAGCCGGGTGATCTCGTTCTCACCATGGGCGCGGGTGACGTGACGGACCTGGGCCCGAAGATCCTGGACCGTCTCGCAGAATGAGGGGCTGAGGCACATGTCGTACGACGTCGAGAAGCCGGACGAGCAGTGGCGCGCGGAGCTGACACCGGCCGAGTACGCCGTGCTGCGACAGGCCGGCACCGAGCCCGCGTTCGTCGGTGAGTACACCGACACCAAGACCAGGGGCGTCTACTCCTGTCGCGCCTGCGGCGCCGAACTCTTCACCTCCGACACGAAGTTCGAGTCGCACTGCGGCTGGCCGTCCTTCTACGACCCGAAGGACACCGACGCGGTGGAGCTGCTCTCCGACCGGTCGCACGGCATGGTCCGCACGGAGGTGCGGTGCGCCCGGTGCGGCTCGCACCTCGGGCACGTCTTCGAGGGCGAGGGGTACGCCACCCCGACCGACCAGCGGTACTGCATCAACAGCATCTCGCTGACGCTGACCGCCGACGAGAGCTGACCTCGGCCGTCGGCCCCCTTCACCCGCGGTCGCCCGGGGCCCGCGCGCCCCGGGCCCCCGCGCCCGTCGCCAGGGTTGACCATGTGGCTATTGTGTGAAGGGTGTTGACGGGGGCGGATCGAGCGGAAGACGACGCGGTCGGGCGGCCGGACGGTCACCGGCGAGAAGGCTTCCGGACAGGGGCCGTGGGCCTGACGTGAACGGACTGGTCTACTACGTGGCGGCCGCCGTCGTGTGGACCGGCCTCGCGGTCCAACTGCCCGGCCTGTGGCACGACTGGCGCGACCCGCTCAAGCGCGCGCTCTGCACCGTGATCCTCCTCGCCGGGTGCTGCTTCGTCCTCGGCGCCCCGCCCACCGTCGGCTTCGTCAACGACACCCTCGGCGTGCCCAACGCCGCCGCGTGCCTCACCTACGGGGCGGTCAACGCCTTCTCCGCCGCCTCCCTCGTCCTGATCGTCCACTGGCGCGGGGCGGACGACCCCGCCCGGCTGCGGCGGGTCTCCCGTGGATGGCTGCTCGCCTACACCGTGATCATCGGGGCGCAGACCGCGCTCTTCGCCGCCGGGGACGCGCCGGTCGAGCGACGCGCGGACTTCGACACCTACTACGCCGGCACACCGTTCGTCCGCGAGATGATCGTCCTCTATCTCCTGGCCCACCTGGCGGCGGCCCTCACCACCACGATCCAGTGCTGGCGCTGGACCCTCCAGATCAGCGGCTGGACACGGCGGGCCCTGGCGGTGCTCGCCGTCGGGTGGCTGTGCAGCAGCGCGTACGGCGTCGTCAAGATGACCGCCGTCGCCGCCCGCTGGGGCGGCCACCACTGGGACCCGCTGAGCACCCGGCTGGCCCCGATGCTGGCCACCGTCGGCGCCGTCCTCACCTCGGCCGGCTATGTCCTGCCG
The DNA here is from genome assembly GCF_053593335.1 of Streptomyces sp. NPDC002324. Taxonomy (NCBI): domain Bacteria; kingdom Bacillati; phylum Actinomycetota; class Actinomycetes; order Kitasatosporales; family Streptomycetaceae; genus Streptomyces; species Streptomyces sp. NPDC002324. Next base: position 73,397 of record NZ_JBSFCF010000016.1, on the reverse strand, counting down.
CTGCTCGGCCCGCGCATCGACAGCCTTCTCGCCTTCCTGCGGCTCGGGCCGCTCTTCCGGCTCGTCGGCGCCAGGAGCACCGGCCGCATCAGGCGCAACATGCTGCTGTCCTGGCGCTCCCTCGGCGATGTCGAGCTGCGCCTGACCAGCCGTACGACGGCGATCCGGGACGGACTGCGGGCCGTGTCCGTCCACTTCGACGAGGCCGTCCGGGAGAGGGCCTACCGCCAGGCCCTCTCCCGGGGCTCCAGCACCGGCGAGGCCGAGGCCATCGGGGACGCGGCGATGGTGGCCGTCGCGGCGCTGTCCGGCACGGGCGGCCCCACCGGGCGGCGGCATCCGGACGCCCTGGATCCGGCCTTACTGGACAGCGTCGCCTTCGACGCCCTCGTGGGACTCGCCGCCGGCCACGCGCAACCCCCGGCCGGCGAACAGGGCCTGGACACCGGCCAGCCCTCCCTGATCCGGATGTCGCGAGCGGTACGGGCGGGGGTCGTGGAGGGGGCGGTGCGGGCGGAGCGTGCGAGGAGTGGGCGGGTGGGGTGAGGCCGGCCCGAGTGCGCTGTAGGGACCATCGCGGTGCGCTGCCGGAACACGGAGGCGGTCGCGCCCCGCATAGCTTCGAGAGCGACGCCGGTCGGACGTTCTCGCCGACCGGAACGCGGCAGCCCGTCCCGTGAACACGGGCGGAAACGCGCGCATCCCACTGATCCGTCCGCCCTCCGCAGAAAGGCATGCCCATGGTCGACATCAACGAGGTCACCGCGACCCCCGGCCCCGGCCTGCTCACCCCCGACAACTGCGCGGTCCTGTTCGTGGACCACCAGCCGCAGATGTTCTTCGGCACCGGCAGCGCCGACCGCACCGCGATCATCAACGCGACCGTGGGCCTGGCCAAGGCCGCCAAGGTCTTCGACGTGCCGGTGGTCCTCAGCAGCGTGGCCGCCGAGTCCTTCTCCGGACCGCTCCTGCCGCAGCTCGCCGACGTCTTCCCCGACCGGAGAATCGTCGACCGTACGACCATGAACGCCTGGGAGGACGTCCCGTTCGTCGAGGCGGTGAAGGCCACCGGACGCGGGAAGCTCGTCATCGCGGGCCTGTGGACCGAGGTCTGCGTCGTCCTGCCCGCCCTGTCCGCCCTCGCCCAGGGCTACGAGGTGTACGTCGTCACCGACGCGTCCGGCGGCGTCAGCCCCCAGGCCCACGAGCACGCCGTGCAGCGCATGGTGCAGGCCGGCGCCGTACCCGTCACCTGGCTGCAGGTACTCCTGGAGTTCCAGCGCGACTGGGCGCGTACGGAGACGTACGGCCCCACCACCGAGCTGGTCAAGGAGCACGGCGGCGCCTACGGTCTCGGCATCGTCTACGCGCAGGCCTTCATCGGCGAGCACGCGGCGGGCTGACGACCTGGCGACGGTGCTCCGCCGGCGGAGCGGAAGGGGCGGGCGAGTGGTGCGCGGGCTGTTGACCGACCTCACCCACACCCTCGCACCGCCGCGCGGAGACCGGCACGGGCCGCTGCCGCCGCTGATAACCGGCCCTGACGGTGGTGACGGGGGTGGTGGACGCCGTCAGCCATCTGGGCCTCGGGCATGTCTTCGTGGCCACATGACCGGCAACGTGGTCTTCCTGGGCTCACCCCCACCCTGACGGGACTGGCTGCGGACACCGCCTCGGCCGGTGGGCGGCGCCCTCTGCTCGCGGCGACCACCGTGGCCGCGTACCGGCTCTCGGCCGTGGACGAGGCCTGGACCGGGCAGCCGGACCGAGCCCGGGCGGACGGGCCGTGCGGCCGGGTGTCACGTCCTCCTGCCGGGGCGCCCCGCCGTGTCCCGCCACTCGCTCGGAGACATGCCGTACGCCGCCCGGAACACCCGGCTGAAGTGGGTGGCGCTCAAGAAGCCCCAGCGGCCGGCGACCGAGGCGATGGTGCGGCGGTTGCGGAGGCCGAGCACGAGGTCGCGGCGGCACTCCTCCAGCCGGCGGCGCTGGATCCAGCGGCCCACGGTCGTGCCCTCGTCCCGGAACAGCTTGTGCAGATAGCGCACCGAGATGTGGTGGGCCCCCGCGATCACCTCCGGCGACAGGTCCGGGTCGGCCAGGTGCTCGTCGATGAACCGCAGGACACGTGCCACCATCGGCGAGCGGGTGCCCGGTGCGTCCGTCACGACCCGCCCCGACCGCTCCGTGGCGAGGGTGGCGAGCAGGTTCACGGCGTTGCGGGCGAGCATCTCGCCGACCGGGGGCCCGGCGGAGACCACCGTGTCGGCCAGCTCGGACAGGAACGGCGACAGCAGCGTCCCCAGCCGGGAGGACCGGGCGACCGGGGTCGCCACGACGCGCCGCAGATCGTCGTCCTCCAGCCCCAGTTCCTCGTGCGGGACGAGGAAGACCTTCAGCCGGCAGCGCTCGGGTAAATCGGGCACCGGCGGGTGGTTCGCGTCGTAGAAGCAGATGTCGCCCGGTCGCAGGGAGACGTCCGGCATCCGCTCGGCGAGCGGAACACCACTCCCGCGCACCCCCACGAGCAGATACGCGCCGCCGGTCCGCCCCGTCAGCCGGTACGCATCCGGCGCGGGCCGTCCGTCCCCGGGCAACGCCACGGCCGCGCCGTCGAGGACGCGGATGCGAAGACCCGCCTCCTCCACGACGCCGGTGCCGGACCTCGTCATCTCTTTTCTCCTCCACGGCAGTTCGAGCACACCGTCGACCAGTGCACTCGGAGCGTAGGAAGGAGGATGTGAAAAAAGAGTGACCGTGAAGTGACGGTGGCCGCTACGGGGTGCCCGGGGGTGAGCCGTGGTCGAGCAGGCGGCGGTGGGCGGCACGGCGGTCCTCCGGCGTGTCGTACGTCGCGGCCAGCTCGGCGGCGAAGGCACGCAGCAGCTCGTGCTGCGTGTAGAGGCCGGGCGCGCGCTCGGCGACGAGGTGGGCGTCGGCGAGGCCGTCGAGCAGCAGCCGGGCGCGGCGGACCGGGACCCCGGCCAGCGCCGCGGCCGACTCCGGGGTCAGGTCGGGCCCGGGGTCCAGGGACAGCAGCCGGAACAGCCGGGCGCTCTGAGGGGCCAGCCGACGGTAGGAGCGGGCGAAGGCGGTGCGGAGGTCGGGCGGATCGCTGGGGTGGGTGTCGGGTTTCGGGCCGGGGTGGGCGGGCCCGGTGTGGATGTCGGACCCTTGGCCGGGGTCGGCGGGCCCGGTGTCGGGTGTCTGCTCGGTGTGGGCGGGGCCGGAACTGGCCCCGGGTGTGTGCCCGGGGACGGCGGGGCCCGGGTGGGTGTGGGGAGTCGCCGTCGTGCCGGTGAAGGCGTCGAGGGTGTTCCCCGCGTGCCGCAGTTCGCTCGCCAGGACCGAGAGCGGGAGGTCCGGACGGGCGGTGGCGCGGGTGGCGACGAGCGTCAGGGCCAGGGGCAGCCGGCCGCACCGGACGACGATCTCGTCGGCCGCCCCGGGCTCGGCGGCCGAGCGGGCGTGCCCCGTGCGCGCCGCCAGCATCGCTCGCGCGTCCGCCGCCGACGGCAGGTCCAGGCGTAGCGGACGGGTGCCCGAAGCGATCAGACCGGACAGGGCGTTGCGACTGGTGACCAGGGTCAGACACCCTGGCGAGGCCGGCAGCAGCGGCCGTACCTGTTCGGTGTCCGCCGCGTCGTCCAGCACCACCAGCAGCCGCCGGCCGGCCAGCAGACTCCGGTACAGCCCGGCGAGGGAGTCCGTGCGGACCGGCATCCGCCCGGCGGGCACCCCGAGCGCGGCGAGCATCACGCGCAGCGCCGCCGCCGGGTCCAGCGGTGCCCGGACGGGGTCGAACCCCCGCAGCCCGACGTGGAGCCGGCCGTCGGGGAAGCGTCCGGCGACCTGGTGGGCCCAGTGCAGGGCGAGGGCGGACTTCCCGACGCCGGGCATCCCGCTGATCAGCACGGTCGCCGGTGCGTCCGGAGAGGGGGCGTCCGCGGTCGGGGCCGTCCCCTCGCTGCGGGTGGCCGCGTCCGTGATCTCCGCCAGCCGGCCGAGTTCGGTCACTCTGCCGACGAACGCCCCCGACCCGAGAGGCGGTCGGGCGCCGACGCCCGGGAGGGCCGTGTCTCCCGTCGACGACAGGGCGGACAGGGCGAGTACCGGTGCGGGGTGCGGTCCGGGCAAGGGGTCTGCCCGATCCCCGCCCGGACCGACAGCCGGGTGAGCCGGTGGACCGGCCTGTGGCGCGCTCGCGGAAGGCCCGGGCAACATGGCCGACCGGGTGGTCGCCGGGCCCGAACCCGTCGCCGCCAGGGGGCCTGCCGGCCCCCACTCCTGGCGGAGCACCCTGGTGTGCGCCGCCGCCAGTTCCGCGCCGGGTGCCACCCCCAACTCCTCGGCCAGCAGCCGTCGTACACGCTCGTACGCGGTCAGCGCCTCGGCCTGGTGGCCGGACGCGGCCAGCGCCAGGACGAGCGCGGCGTGCAACGACTCGTCGAGCGGGTCGCGTTCGAGGGCCTGTCGCAGCCGGGGCAGCACCTGCTCACTGCTTCCGCACAGGAGCGCCGCGTCGGCGGCCATCCGGGCCGTGCCGGCCAACTCGCGCTCCACTTCGGCGAAGACGGCGTGCTCCCGTACGGCGGCGGGCATCCCCATGCCCACCGGGCCCCGCCACTCGCTCAGCGCGTGTCCGAAGTGCCGCGACGCCACCGCGGACCGCCCGGTGGCCGCCGCCCGCTTGCCCCGCTTGGCGAGCGCGCGGAACCGCAGCAGATCGACCTCCTCCTCGGCCGCCGCCAGCAGATAGCCCCCGGCGCGGCGCAGCAACCGGTGCCCGGGTGCCCGGGGTGGCAGCCCGGGTTCGAGCAGCCGCCGCAGTGAACCGGCGTAACGGCGCACCACGTTCCTGGCGCTGGCCGGTGCCCGCTCCGGCCAGAGCACGTCGACGATCTCACCGGCCGGCACCGGCCGGCCGGCCCGCACCACCAACAGAGCGAGCAGTGCCCGCTGTTGCGGGAAGCCGAGGTCGAGGTCCTCCTCGCCCCGGCGGACCCGCAGGGGCCCCAGCACCTCGAACCGCAGTGACGCCCCCGCGAAGGCGGGCCGGTCGGTGGCGGTCCCGCCCCGCCCGCCCCGGCCCGGCGACCCCGCGACACCCGGGCCGCCGGTCATCCGCACCGCTCGCTCGCGGCGATCCGCTCCCGTACCCCGTCGGCGTCGGGGTGGCCGAGGGTGATGAGGAGGGTGAGGGCCTGCTGCCGGACCTCGTGGGCGGCGCCGTGGTCGCCCATCGCGGCGTGCGTGTCACCGATGTGGACGAGGGTGCAGGCCTCCAGGTACGGCACGCCCAGCTCCCGGTAGAGGGCGAGGGAGTGGCCGTAGCCCACGAGGGCGTTCGGGTGGCGGCCCAGGTGGTGGTGGGCGTACGCGAGGGTGTGCCAGGTGGCGGCCTGGCCGTAGCGGTCGCCGAGCCGCTGGAGCAGGACCAGGGCCTCCTGGCAGCGGCGCAGGGCCTCGGGGTGCTCGCCGAGCAACGCGTGGTACCAGCCGACGGAGTTGAGGACGCTGGCGTACGCGGCGCCGCGGCCACTGTCGCGGAACAGTTCCATCGCCAGCCGGTTGTGGCGCAGGGCGCCGGACAGATCGCCCTCCTGGTCGCGGGTCCAGCCGATACTGCGGTGGGTGTCGGCCCGCCCGACGTCGTCACCCAGGTCGGTGAACAGCTCCAGCGCGCGATCGAGGCGGGGGCGGGCGGAGCCGTGCAGTCCGAGCCGGCCCTCGGCCCGGGCCAGCGCGCGCAGCCCCCGGGCCTCGTAGGCGGGCTCGGCCAGCCGCAGGGCCGCGTCGAGGGCGATCCGCTGGATCGTCGCCCAGTCGTGCCAGTGGCCCCGGCGGTCGAGGAACGGCTCCAGCGACCAGGCCAGCAGACACGCCGACCGGTCGCGGCCGGACCGGGCCGCCGCCCCGACGACGGCGAGCAGCACCGGATACTCGGCGGTCAGCCAGGCGAGCGACTGCTCGTGGCCGACGAGCGGCTCGGCGCGGACACCGGCCGGCAGCGGGCCCGGGGGCATCGGGTCGGCGTACGGGGCGAGGAGCGGTTCGGTGAGGTGCGCGCTGTGCACGTAGTACGCGTAGAGCCGCTCGGTGGCCGCCTCGCGCCCGGCCTCCGGGACCTGGTCCTCCAGGAGTTCGGCCGCGTGGGCGCGCAGCAGGTCGTGCAGGGCGTACCGGCCGGGGGCGGGCTCGCCCGCGAGGTGGACGTCGGCCAGCTCGGCGAGGAGCGACCGCGTCCGGCGCACGGGCAGTTCGGCCAGCGCGGCCGTCGCGGACACGGAGAAGTCCGGCCCGGGGTGCAGGGCGAGCAGGGGGAAGAGGCGTGCCGCCTCTTCCGACACCGCGCCCAGCGACCAGGAGAACACCGCGCCGACGTTCGCGGAGGCGTCCGTCCGGCTGAACGCGTCCAGGCTGCCGTGCGCCGCGCGCAGCTCCGCCGCGATCGCCGACAGCGGGAAGTCCGGGTGGGCGGCGGCCCGCGCGGCGACACAGGCCAGCGCCAGCGGAAGCCCACCGCACAGCGTCGCGATCTCCGCAACCGCCCGCGCCTCGCCCGTGAGCCGCGCGGCGCCCAGCCGGCGTTCGAGGAACACCCGCGCCTGTGCGGCGTCCAGCGGCCGCAGTGCCAGGGTGTGCGCGCCGTGCGCGGACACCAGGCCCGACAACCGGTCGCGGCTGGTGACGATGGTGAGGCAGCCCGGGGTGCCCGGCAGCAGCGGCCGCACCTGCTCGGTGTCGCGCGCGTTGTCGAGCAGCACCAGGAACCGGCGCCCCGCCAACAGGCTGCGGTACAGCGCCGCCTGGGCGTCCACTCCGTGCGGTACCCGCTCCGGCGGTACGCCCAGCGCGTCGAGGAAGACCCGCACCGCTTCCCCCGCCCGCATCACGGCACCCGACGGCGCGAACCCGCGGAGGTTGACGTAGAGCTGGCCGTCCGGGTACCGGTCCGCGACGCGGTGGGCCCAGTGCACGGCGAGGGTGGTCTTGCCGATGCCGGCCATCCCGCCGATGGCGCTGATCACGACGGTGCCGGTGGGCGGCACGGCGTCGCCGGGAGCGCGGTCGTCGCCGGCATCGCCGGGGCCGTCGAGGAGGGCCAGTACCCGTTCCAGCTCGGCGCGGCGGCCGGTGAAGGTCGGCAGGTCGTGGGGGAGCTGGGCGGGGACGGCGGCGACCGGAGCGGGCGGTGCCGACGAGGCCACGGCGGTCACGTGCGCGGTCTCGGCCCGGGAGGGAGCGGGCGGGGCCGAGTCGGCGCCGCGTACGACCACCGCGTGGGCGTCGCGGAGTTCCGCTCCGGGGTCGATGCCCAGCTCGTCGGCGAGCCTCGCGCGGGCGGCCCGGTAGGTGCTCAGCGCCTCCGCCTCGTGCCCGGCGGCGGCCAGTGTGAGAACGAGCCGGGCCAGCAGCGGTTCGTCCAACGGATCGTCCGCGGCGGCCTGTCGGAGCAGGGGCAGGACGGCGGCGGGGGTGCCGGCGCGCAGCGCCGCGTCGGCCGCCTCCCTCAGGGCCGCCGGCCGTTCACGGTCGACCGCCGGGAACCCGGCGCGCTCTCGCACCTCTTCGGGCAGCCCCGCCCCGACGACCGGCCCCCGCCACAGGCCGAGAGCCTCGGTGAGGAGCTCCACGACCCGGCCCGGCGACGGGGGACCGTCGGCGCCCGTCCGACGCGCTTCGTCCCGTAGCCGGCGAAACCGCAGCAGGTCCAGGGAGTCGGCGTCGACGACGAGCCGGTAGCCGCCCGCGTCCCGTATCAGCCACCGCCCGGCCGCCCGGTTGGGCAGCCCCGGCTCCAACAGCCGCCGCAGCGAGCCCACATGGCGCCTGATCACATTCACCGCGCTGTCCGGCGGCCGTCGTCCCCACAACACGTCGACGATCTCGCTCACCGCCACCGGCTGCCCCGCCCGCACCAACAGCAGCGCCAGCAGCGCCCGTTCCTGCGGGCGCCCCGACGCCGCCTCCGCCCCCGCCCGTTCCACCCGGACCGGCCCCAGGACCGCGAACCGCACCGGTACCGGCGCCAACCGGCCCTCCTGATATCTCATATCTCGTATCTCGCCCGCACCCCATGACGATACGTCCCGTGCCGACTCACCCGGAGACGCGCGCCGGTCGTCATCGGCGCGACCGCTGGAATCCCCCGCCTTTAGGCGGGGGAGGAAGTCAACGAAGTGATCTCCGGAGAAAAGGAGGTGCGGTCGGTGAACTCGGTACGGACACGGGGCCGTTTGGTCTCACGGGGGGCGGCCGGAAGGGCCGGGCGGCACGTGGTGATCGTCGGGGTGGACGGTGTCGCGGCCATGCGTTCGAGCTTCGCGATGAGGAGCCCACGCGTCGGCGACCGCGTCGTGCGGGCCGCCGAGCGCCTGGTTGCGGGAGGTGTCGCGCTGGACGCCCCCGTGAACCCTGGCCCGCCCGCCCGCCCCGGGTGCCGTGCCCGGCTGGCAGGTCCAGCCGGTCAGCCCACCGTCCACGGGCGGAGCTTGTCGGGGTTGCGCACTGCCCAGATGTGCGTGATCCGGTCGTCCGCGACGTCGAACGCGTACACGGCCACGGTGACGCCTTCGTGCTCGATCACCAGACCGGCCCGGCCGTTGACCGCGCGCTCCAGGACCGTCAGGCCGCCGGACGCGCGGACGGCGAGGTCGGTGAGGTAGCGCGCGATCCCTTCGCCGCCCTCGATCGGGTGGAGCGCGGCGGCGACCACGCCGCCGCCGTCCGCCGTGAGCGTCGCGCCGGGGGCGAGGAGTCTGACGAGGGCGTCGATGTCCTGCGCGTCCCACGCCTGCTTGAAGTCCCTGACGAGGCCCGCCTGGTGGGCTGCCGGGGCCGCGGGGGGCAGGGAGGCGCGGACGCGGCGCCGGGCGGAGGAGGCCAGTTCGCGGCATGCCGCCGGGGTGCGGCCGGTGATCCCGGCGATCTCGGCGAACGGGTAGCCGAAGACATCGTGCAGGATGAGTGCGACGCGCTGCGCCGGGGTCATGGCTTCGAGGGCGACGAGAAACGCCATGCCCACCGACTCGTCGAGGGTGACCCGGTCGGCCGGGTCCGCGGGATCGGTCGCGGCGGTGCCTGGGCGCCCGCTGATCCAGTCGGTCCGCTCGGGCAGCGGCTCCGGGATCCATTCGCCCGTGTAACGCTCGCGCCGGACCCGCGCCGAGCCGAGGAGGTCCAGGCACACGCGGGTGGCGACCGTCGTCAGCCAGGCGCCGGGGCACTCGATGGCGTCCTGCCGCTGCCGGGACATGGCGTACCAGCGGGTGTAGGTCTCCTGGACCGCGTCCTCGGCCTCGGCCAGGGACCCGAGGAGCCGGTAGGCGAGGCCGACCAGCCGCCGCCGCTCGCTGATGATCCCGTCCAGGCCCGCGTCGATTCCGTCCAGGCCCGCGTCGGACTCGTCGTGCCGTGACTTCGTGTGATCGGTCATGGTTCCGGTGGCTCCCTGATCTCGGATCGTCTCCCTCGGCGGTCCGACGAGACAGCACGTCCGATTGTCAGGTCTTCGACTCTCCCTGACGTTCCGCGGGGTTGTGTCGTCGTACCGCTCAGAGACGCCACCGGCCCGGAGAACCCGGGTGCGACACCTCAGGAGACAGCGATGACCAGGATCGGAATACTCATCGGCAGCACCCGCCCCGGCCGCAAGGGCGACCAGGTCGCCCGGTGGGTCCACGAGCGGGCGGTCCGCCGCGGCGACGCCGTATTCGAGGTGATCGACCTGCTCGACCACCCGCTGCCGCATCTGGACGAGCCGCTGCCCGCGCTCGCCGGGCGGTACCGGCACGGGCACACCCGGACATGGGCCGACACCATCGCCCGCTTCGACGGACTCGTCATGGTCACCCCCGAGTACAACGCCTCCATCCCCGGCGTGCTCAAGAACGCGATCGACTACCTGTACGCGGAGTGGACCCACAAGGCCGTCGGGTTCGTCTCCTACGGTGCCGCCGGCGGCGCCCATGCGGCCCGGCAGCTGCGGGCACTGTGTGAGCTCCTCCGGATGGGCGCGGTGACCCCGCAGGTCTCGCTGTCCCTGCACACCGACTTCGAGGACCAGACGACATTCAAGCCGGGTGCCCACCACGTCGGCGCCCTCGACACACTGCTGGATCACGTCGTCGCCCAGAGCACGGGAGGCCAGAGCACGGAAGGACGGACGGCCGCCCCCACACAGCGCGAGACGGACGAAGCCGCGATCCGCCGCCTCATCGACGGGATCATCGACGCGATCCAGGCCAAGGACCTTGAGGTTCTGAGGCGGCTCTACTCGACGGACGTCGTGTCCTTCGACATCGATCCGCCGCTCCAGCACGTCGGGATCGACGCGAAACTCAAGAACTGGGCGAACGTGTTCACCTTCTTCCAGGAGGTGAACTACGAGGTGCGCGACCTGATGTCCACGGTGGGCGAGGACGTGGCGTTCACACACGGCTTCGGCCGCCTCAGCGGCACGCTGCCCGACGGGACGGCGGCGGGCGGCATGTGGGTCCGGGTCACCTTCTGCCTCCGGAAGATCGACGGCGAATGGCTGATCACGCACGACCAGGTCTCCGTGCCGCTGGACATCCTGGGAGGCAAAGGGGTCGTCGACCTCGAACCGTGACATCAGCGGGCCCTGCGCCGCCCCGCCCCGCCCGGCGGGGCGGATGCGCGGCTCCGGTGGAGTCTGTGCTGGAGAGCCGAAGTCCAGAACCCGACGGTCACCAACCCGTCCCTCAGGGAGAGCCCGCGGCGAGATCACCACCATCCGCGACCACCGCCCGGTCGACAGCGCACAGAGCATCCGCTGACCGGTCCGCCCGCGGGGCGTGCCCGGCATCGGCTGACCGGTCCGCCCGCGGGGCGTGCCCGTCATCCGCTGACCGGTCCGCCCGCGGGGCGTGCCCGTCATCCGCTGACCGGCTCTCCCGCGGGGCGTGCCCGTCATCGGCTGATCGGTCCGCCCGCAGGACGTGCCCGGCACCCGCTCCCGGGCGCGTCCGCCCTTTCGGCGCCGCTCGCCGATCGCCGTCGCGCGGCGGCCGGTCAGGGGGACGCCGCCGCGTAGCACCGGACGGTCACTGTCCGGTCCGGGCCCCAGCGCTGCTCGACCGTTGCCAGGAACTGCCGGCCGAGCCGTTCGTAGAGCGCCGCCGCGGCGGTGTCGGACGCCACCACGTCGAGCACCGGCTGCAGGCCGCGCCGTCGCGCCTCGGCGCCGGCGCGGGCCAGCAGCGACGCGCCCAGCCCCCGGCCCCGGGCCGACGGAGCCACGAACAGGCGGCCGACCACGGCCGTCCGGTCGACCCCCATCCCCGTAACGCCGCTCCACAACCCGGGCGCCGCGTCGCCCGCGCCGCTCCGGGCCAGGCCCACATGACCGGCGATCCGGCCGTCGAGTTCCGCCACCCAGGCGGCGACGAGCGAGGGCGGAGTCAGCCAGGCGCCGGAACGCTCGGGCCAGTCGACCGGATAGCCGTCGCGGTCGTGGACCTCCGCGAGCACCTCGGTACAGTCGCCGAGATCACGATCGGCGCGGTACCGGACACTCGGGGCCGCGCTTCCGGCGGACTCGTTCCCACTCTCCATCGCGGCATCGAAGCACGTGGCGAAGGCGGGCCGCCATCCACTTTCCCCACGGGCCTCTCGGTGCTCCGAGCACCGCCCCCAGCTGCTCCCGCATCCCATGCGTCACTCCCGCACCGCCCCCGCCGCACCGCCCTGCGGGGGATCTTGACGGCGGGGATGTTACCGGTAACACTTCGAGGGTCCCAGTCACGGAGAGGCGGATTCCGGCGTGCCCGCATCATCGACCGCGCAAGAGGTGAAGCCCGGCCGGCCGGCCCCGGACAGCAGGGTGTTCAGCCCCGCCGCCGTGGTCGCCTCCTGCGTCGGATTCGTCCTCATCGGCGCGCTGCAGGCGCTCTACGGGCCCGCCGTCCCGGCCTTCCGCGACGACTTCGCGCTGTCGCCCTCGGCCGCCGGTCTGGGGCTCAGCGCCCACTTCGTCGGCGGGGTCGCCGGCGTCCTGCTCTTCGACCGGCTGTACGGGCGGCTGGGCAACCGGCGGCTGCTCGGCGGCTCCCACCTGCTGATGGCGCTCGGCGCGGCGGGGTTCGCGCTCGCGCCGAACTGGCCCGTCGCCCTCGTCGCCGCACTGCTCGCCGGACTCGGCTTCGGTGGTATCGACTACGGCCTCAACCAGCTCTTCTCCGTCGGCTTCGGCCACCGCTCCACCGCCATGCTGAACATCCTCAACGCCCACTTCGGTGTCGGCGCGATCCTCGGTCCCGCCCTGGTCGCCGTCGTGGGCGCCGAGCACTACCCGGCGCTCTTCCTCGCCTTCGCCGCCGCCAACCTGCCGCTGCTGCTGTGTCTGCGCGGCGTACGCGACCAGGTGCCCCAGCCGGCCTCCGCCGCGACCGAGGTGTCCGACGCGGTCGACGCCCCCGGCCCGGCGGCGGGCGGCTCGCCCCTCACCCGCAGCCTCGGCTCGGTGCTCGCCGTCTTCGTCGCCCTGTACGTCCTGCACGTCGGCATCGAGGCCGGCGTCGGCGGCTGGGAGCCCACGCACCTGGAGACGGTCGGATACGGCGCCGGTGCCGCCGCGACCGCCACCTCCGTGTACTGGCTGATGATGACGGCCGGCCGCTTCCTGGTGGCCCCCCTCGCCCTGCGCCACGCACCGCAGACGATCATCACCGTGTCCTGCGCCGGCATGACGGTCTGCCTGCTGCTGGCCTCGGTGCCCCCGCTCGCCCCGTACGCCTACGCCGGAGTCGGCCTGTTCATCGCCCCGATCTTCCCCACCGGCCTGCCCTGGCTGAACGCGGCCGCACCCCGGGCCCGCCGGGCCGGAGCGCTCGTCATCGCCGCCTCCATGACCGGCGGAGTGGCGGCCGGCCCGGCGCTCGGCAAGGCCATCGAGTGGTCCGGCGTCCGCGCGGTCCCGCTGCTGCTCGGCGCCGTCTCCGCCCTGTGCCTGCTGGCCACGCTGTGGCTGATCCGCGCCACCCGCTCCGACCCGCCCTCCCCGTGGACACGGTGCGGGCGCCCCTCGCCCGCCCCGCCCCGGACACCCGGGGCCGCCGTCCTCCCCGCCCGTACGCCGGAACCGCCCTGCCACCCCGTACACCCCGCCGAAGGGAAACAGCCTTGAGCACGCCCGCTCTGACCACGACGTCCGACGGTTTCCTCCTGCACGGTGAACCGTTCCGGATCATCTCCGGCGCGATGCACTACTTCCGCATCCACCCCGACCTGTGGGCCGACCGGCTGCGCAAGGCCCGGCTGATGGGCCTGAACACCGTGGAGACGTACGTCCCCTGGAACCTCCACCAGCCCGACCCCGACAGCCCGCTCGTCCTCGACGGGCTGCTCGACCTGCCCCGCTATCTGCGCCTCGCCCGCGCCGAGGGCCTGCACGTCCTGCTGCGCCCCGGCCCGTACATCTGCGCCGAGTGGGACGGCGGCGGCCTGCCCTCCTGGCTGACCTCGGACCCCGACATCCGGCTGCGCTCCAGCGACCCCCGCTTCACCGCCGCCCTCGACGGCTACCTCGACGTCCTGCTGCCCCCGCTGCTGCCGTACATGGCGGCGAACGACGGCCCGATCATCGCCGTCCAGGTCGAGAACGAGTACGGGGCGTACGGCGACGACACCGCGTACCTCAAGCACGTCCACCAGGCGCTGCGCGCACGGGGCGTGGAGGAGCTGCTGTTCACCTGCGACCAGGCGGGCTCCGGCCACCACCTGGCCGCCGGCAGCCTGCCCGGTGTCCTGTCCACCGCCACCTTCGGCGGGAAGATCGAGGAGTCGCTGGCGGCACTGCGGGCCCACATGCCCGAAGGGCCCCTGATGTGCTCGGAGTTCTGGATCGGCTGGTTCGACCACTGGGGCGAGGAGCACCACGTCCGGGACGCGGCCAGCGCCGCCGCCGACCTCGACAAGCTGCTGGCCGCCGGCGCCTCCGTCAACATCTACATGTTCCACGGCGGCACCAACTTCGGCTTCACCAACGGCGCCAACCACGACCAGTGCTACGCCCCGATCGTCACCTCCTACGACTACGACGCCGCCCTCACCGAGTCCGGCGACCCCGGTTCCAAGTACCACGCCTTCCGCGAGGTCATCGCCCGCCACGCGCCGGTCCCCGAGGAGCCGGCCCCGGCGCCCGCGCCGAAACTCACTGGCATCACCGTGGAGTTGGACCGCCGGGCACCGCTGCTGCCGTACGCCACCGGTCTCGGCACCGCGGGGGAGCGCACCGAACACCCCGTCACCATGGAGGAGTTGGGGCAGCGCTCCGGCTACGTCCTGTACCGCACCACCCTTCCCGAGGCGGGCGACAGCCTGCTGCACTTCGACGGCGGGGTGGGCGACCGCGCCCAGGTCTTCGTGGACGGCGCCCCCGTCGGCGTACTGGAACGCGAACGCCACGACGAGACCCTGCCCCTGCGCGTCCCGCACGCCGGTGCCACGCTCGACGTCCTGGTCGAGAACATGGGCGGCGTCAATTACGGCCCCCGCATCGGCGCCGCCAAGGGCCTGCTCGGCCCGGTCACCTTCAACGGCACCGCCCTGCTCGGCTGGGACACCCACCGCCTCCCGCCGGCCGACCTGTCCACGGTCCCCTTCGCCCCGGCCGACGCGGCCCCGGTCACCGTCCCCGCCTTCCACCACGGCACCTTCGAGGTCGACACCCCCGCCGACACCTTCCTCTCGCTGCCCGGCTGGACCAAGGGACAGGCCTGGATCAACGGCTTCCACCTCGGCCGCTACTGGAACCGGGGCCCCCAGCGCACCCTCTACGTCCCGGGTCCCGTCCTGCGCCCCGGTGCCAACGACCTGGTCCTGCTGGAACTCAACGCCACGACCAGCTCCCGCGCCGCGTTCACGGACACACCGGACCTGGGGCCGGTGAAGCCCTGATGACGCCGCCGCACCGGGTGCGCCTCCCGGCACCCGGCGCCCCCCCGCCGCGCGGCCGGCTCCCCTTCGCCGACGCCCCGGACGCGCCCGACCCCATCGAGGTCAACAGCCGTTGGCTGACCCGGGGCGGCCGTCCGTGGTTCCCCGTCTCCGGAGAGTTCCACTACAGCCGCTACCCGGCCGGGGAGTGGGAGGAGGAGCTGCTGAAGATGAAGGCGGGCGGGGTCACGGTCGTCGCCGCCTACATCATCTGGATCCACCACGAGGAGACCGAGGGCCGCGTCCGCTTCGACGGCGACCGCGACCTGCGGCGCTTCGCGGAACTCTGCGCCCGCCACGGCCTGGACCTGATCCCCCGCATCGGCCCCTGGGTCCACGCCGAGGTCCGCAACGGGGGCCTGCCCGACTGGGTCCTCGACCGCACCGACGCCCCCCGCACGGACGACCCGGCCTACCTCGCCCCCGTACGCACCTGGTACGCGGCGATCGCCGGGCAACTGCGGGGCCTGGACCGCGCCCACGGCGGTCCGGTCGTCGCGCTCCAGATCGAGAACGAGCTGTACGACCAGCCGGGCCATCTGCTGACGCTGAAGCGGACGGCCCAGGAGGTCGGCCTGTCGGCCCCCCTGTGGACGTCGACGGCCTGGGGCGGGGTGCGGTTGCCGCCGGACGAACTCCTGCCCCTGTACGGCGGTTACCCCGAGACCTTCTGGACCGAGGCGGACGGCGGCTGGCCCGACACGTGCCGCAAGCACTTCTTCTTCACCCACCAGCGCGACGACGAGGGCATCGGCGCCGACCTCCGACCGACGACGGCACGCGACGGTGACCGGGCTGAGCCGACGGACGGATTCCCCTGGGCCACCTGCGAACTGGGCGGCGGCATGGCGGTGGCGTACCACCGTCGGCCCCGCGTCGACGCCGCCGACGTCGGCGCCCTCGCCCTCACCAAGATCGGCTGCGGCTCGGTCTGGCAGGGCTACTACATGTTCCACGGCGGCACCAACCCGCCGGGGGAGCGCACCACCCTCCAGGAGTCCCACGCCACCGGCTACCCCAACGACCTCCCCCTCCTCACCTACGACTTCCAGGCCCCCCTCGGCGAGTACGGCCAGTACCGCCCCTCCTACGACGAACTCCGCCTCCAGCACCTGCTGCTGGCCGACTTCGGCCATCTGATCGCCCCGATGGCCTCCGCCCTGCCCGAGCGGCAGCCGGCGAGCCAGGACGACCGGGAGACCCTGCGGTGGGCGGTCCGGGGAGACGGCCGGTCCGGCTTCCTCTTCGTCAACAACCACCAGCCGCACGAGCCGTTGCCGGACCGTCCGGGGACGACGTTCACGGTGGAGTTCCCGGACGGACCCGAGGGGTCGCCGTCCGGGGCGCTGACCCTGCCGAGCGAACCGGTCACGATCCCCCGAGGGGCCTACTTCTGCTGGCCGTTGCGGCTCGACCTCGCCGGGCTGCGGCTGGACTGGGCCACCGCCCAGCCTCTCTGCACGGTCGACGACGGCCGTGGCCGTACGATCCTGGTCCTGGCCGCGACGGACGGGATCACCCCCGAACTCGCCCTGGACCTCCGTACCGTGGCCACGGTCTCCGTGCCGTCGGGCGAGGCCACGACGGTGGGCGACCGCGTCCTGGTGACCGGGCTGCGCCCGGGCACGGACGCCCTGGTCGAGGTCGACACCACCGACGGCGGCTGGGTCGCCCTCCTGGTCCTGGACGCGGCCACGGCCCGCACCGCGTACCGGGGCCGGGCCTGGGGTGCCGAGCGGCTCGTCCTCGGTGAGGCCGGCGGCGGGGTGGTCTTCGACGCCCACGTGGACGAGGTGCGGGTCCACAGCACGGCCTCGGAACCGTCGTTCGCCGTACTGCCCGCCCCCGAGCGCGCTCCGGTGGCGACCGGGACGGTGGTGAAGGAGGCGGCCGACGGGGTCTTCGTCCGTTACACGGTGGTGGCGGACGACGAGGGTCGGCGCGGGTCCGGCGCACTTCCGGTCACGCTGATCCGGCCCCCGGGCGAGGCACCCCCGGTCACGACGGGTGTGCAGGGGCGGGCGAGCGTGCCGGCCGACGAGCACTTCGACTCGGTGGCCGCCGAGTACGGCATCGCAACTCCGGACGACGCGCCGCCCGGCACCCTCCTGCGCGTCCACTGGACCGGTGACGTCGCCCGCGCCCACGTGGGCGGCCGTCTCGTCGCCGACCAGTTCTACTCCGGCCGCGTCTGGGACATCGGCCTCGACCGGCTGCCCGCGGACGTGGCGCGGTCGGAGGGACTGCGACTGCGGGTGTTGCCGTTGCCGGCGGGGGCCCCGGTACACGTACCGGGCCGAACGGGTGCCTGCGCCATCCCGGCGGAGATCACCCGAGTCGAGTACGTCACCCCCCGAACCTGGCCGCTGCGCCCCGGCTGACCTCGTGGGGTCCGTGGTCGGGTGCGGGCGAGCGGGGGCTGCTCGCGCGGTTCCCCGAGCCCCTGAAGGACACGGCCCCTGCGGGCCGGAAAGACGATGACCGCGCGGGCCTGGACGACGACGGCGGGGCCTGAAAAGCAGCGGGCGCAGCCCCTGCTTTTCAGGGGCGCGGGGAACTGCGCGACAAGCCCCCACCGGACCGGCAGCTGGGGGTCGAAGGGGCGCAGCCCCTGGGGGCTGGGACGGGTAGGGGCGGCGGGGGCGAAAACCCCGGGCCCCCCGGACCTATCCTGTGGCCCACACAGAACACGACAGACCGGACGACAACCCTCCGCAGACAAGGAAGAAGCCGCATGCCCCGCAGCACCACGGACGGCAACGCGGCCGAACCCCCCGCCAAACCCACCCGAGGCCGCAGCCGCCGCAACTTCGCCGGCTCCCGCCCGGTCATGGACGACGTCGCCCGCCTCGCCGGCGTCTCCAAACAGACCGTCTCCCGCGTCCTCAACGACAACCCGGCCGTCCGCCCGGAGACCAGACAGGCCGTGCTGGAAGCCATGCGCACACTGGGGTACCGCCCCAGCCGCAGCGCCCGCTCCCTGGCCAGCGGCCGTACCCGCATGCTCGGCGTCATCTCCTTCGACGCCGCCCGCTACGGCCCCGCCTCCACCCTGACCGCGATCAACACGGCGGCCCAGGAGGCGGGTTACCTCGTCAGCTCCATCGCCCTCGACACGGCGGACCGGGACACCGTCGTGGAGGCGGTGGACCGGCTGTCGGCCGAGGGCGCGGACGGCATCATCGCCATCGCCCCCCAGCGTCCGGTCGCCACCGCGCTCGCGCGGGCACGCCCGGACACCCCGCTGGTGATGCTGGACAACGGCCTCGGCGACGGCACCCCCGTGGTCTCCTCGGACTTCACCGCGGGAGCCCGGCTGGCGACCGGCCATCTGCTGGGTCTCGGCCACCCCACGGTCCGGCACATCGCGGGCCCCACCGGCTGGACCTCCGCCGACCGCCGCGCCGAGAGCTGGCGCGAGACCCTGGCGAGGGCCGGCGCGCGTGTCCACGAGCCCCTCGTCGGGGACTGGAGCGCCGACTCCGGCTACGCGCTGGGCCGGCGGCTGGCGGCCGACCCGGATGTCACCGCCGTCTTCGTCTCCAACGACCAGATGGCACTCGGCCTGCTGCGCGCCCTGCACGAGGCGGGGCGCCGGGTCCCGCAGGACGTGAGCGTGGTCGGCTACGACGACATCCCGGAGGCGGCGCATCTGCTGCCGCCGCTGACGACGATCCGTACGGACTACTCCGCGATCGGCACGATGGCGCTGCGCCTGCTGGTGCGGCAGTTGGACGAGCCGGGGGTTCTGGGGCGGGACTCGGTGATTCCTGTCGAGCTGATCGTTCGGGACAGTACGGGGGCGGCGGGGTAGTTCTCGGTCGCCTGGGGGGCCTTCGTGGGTCTTCGGGCGGCTGCGGGTGCGGTGGGGGCCGGCCGCTCAGTTCCCCGCGCCCCTGACGGGGCGCGCCCCTGGACCGGCGTCGAGAGCCGAGCCAGGGGCACACCGTCCTACCTCAGGGCTTGCGTGCGATCGCCCCGTACATCGCGATGTCCTCGTCGCGGATGTTCTCCTCGCCCGTGCCGTCCGGGTGCCACTTGTGGACCTGGACGATGCCGGGCTCGACGAGTTCGAGGCCGTCGAAGAACTCCTGGGCCTCGTCGATCGTGCGCAGCCGCATGGGCATGTCGCGCGCGGCGTACTCGCGGGCGACGCGGCCCACCTCCTCCGGGGCGAACTCGGCGGTGCCGATGGTCATCGCCAGGTAGCTGCCCGAGGGGAGGGGTTCGAGGAGGCGGCGGACGATACCGACCGCGTCGTCCTCGTCCAGCACGAAGTGGACGATCGCGATCACGGTGAGCGCGACCGGCTTGCCCAGGTCGAGGGTCTCCGCGAACTCGGGCGAGCCGAGCACGGTCTCCGGGTCCTGGAAGTCGGCCTCGATGTACGCGGTCCTGCCCTCGGGGGTGCTGGCCAGTAATCCCTGGGACAGGGTGAGGACGATCGGGTCGTTGTCCACGTAGACGACCCGGGACTCGGGGGCCACCGACTGGGCTATCTCGTGGAGGTTGGGGGAGGTGGGGATGCCGGTTCCGATGTCGAGGAACTGGCGCATGCCCGCCTTCTCGGCGAGCCAGCGCACCGCGCGGTTCATCCAGTCGCGGTTGGCGCGCATGTGGACCGGCAGGGCCGGCCACTCGTGCGCCATCGCGTCACCGGCCTCCTTGTCGGCCGGGTAGTAGTCCTTGCCGCCGAGGATGTAGTCGTAGATACGCGCGGAGTGCGCGTGCTCGGTGTCGATCCGGTCGGCCGGCCATCCGTTGTCGGGCAACGCCGTCCCTCCCATCAGGTCGTGTCGTACAGATAAACGGTCGGACAGGGCCAGGGGTTCGACGGACGACAGAACCCGACGGCCACACAGGTGGTGCGTCAACGAGGCGCGGCAGCAAGCAGGTCAGAGCAGGAAGTCGGCCTCGCCCGCCTTCACACCGGCCAGAAAACTGGTCATCTCACGGGGGGTGAACAGTAGCGCCGGCCCGTCCGGGTCGGTCGACTGGCGTACGGCGACCCGGCCGTCGGCGAGCTTCTTCACCTCCACGCAGGCACCGCCGGCGTCGTCGCTCCAGGGGCGGTGCCAGTCCTGCTTGCCGAGTTCGCGGGCGGGCATGCCGTTGCGGACGCCGTTGTGTACTCCGTCGGGTATGGGGTGGTGCACGTCAGAGCTCCTTGCGTAGCGCACCGAGGAGGGCCTCGGTCTTTCGGGCGGGCGCCGACTGCGCGCCCAACCGGTCCAGGGCCTCGCGGTAGACGACGACGTCGTCGCCCTTGTCGAGATAGACGGCGCCCACCAGACCGTTGAGGTAGACGATGTCCGGCAACTCGGGTGCCCTGAAGCGGAAGAGGTGGAACGCACCGGCCCGCATCGCCGGATGCGGGCCGTTGTGGAACGGCATGATCTGGACCGTCACATGGGGCAGCCGGTTCAGCTCGATCAGGTGGTCGATCTGGGCGCGCATCACCTCCGGTCCGCCGACCGGCCATCTGAGCACGGTCTCGTCCATCACCACCCACAGCCGGGGTGGCTGGGGCCGGGTGAGGAGTTCCTGGCGCCGCATCCGCAGCGCTACCCGCCGCTCGGTGTCCTCGGTCGCGGCGTGCGGATTACCGGCGCCGAGCAGGGCGCGGGCGTACTCCTCGGTCTGGAGCAGGCCGTGCACGAACTGCGCCTCGTACGCGCGGATCTGGAGCGCCGCCTGTTCCAGGCTGAGGTAGGCGGCGAACCAGTCGGGCAGTACGTCGCGGTAGGTGTGCCACCAGCCGCGTTTGTTGGCCTCGCGGACGGACTTCAGGAAGGTTTCGATCTCCTGCTGGTCCCGCACACCGTAGATCTGGAGCAGTTTCTCGACGTCCGGGAGGCGGAGCCGGCCGACCTTGGCGGCTTCCAGGCGGCGGATCGTGGAATGGCTGACTCCGATCGCCTCACCGGCCTGTTCGAACGTGAGTCCGGCGCGCGTGCGCAGCTCCTCCAGCTGTCTGCCGAGGATCATGCGCAGGACGGAGGGGGCCCCACCCCACTCGGTCTCCCCGGTCACGCCCACCACCCCCTCACGCCGAGCACTGAGGTCATGTCGCACTGCCTTACAGGTCTTGCGCGCTTTCCTTCAAGGGTTGCGCGTTGTTGTGCGAGTCGCTTCGAGAGCGCAGTCTGACACGATCTTGGCTCGATCGGTGACGACATGCGACCCGCAAAATGCAAATTTCAACTTGCTGGTTGCGAGGTGTTGTTCGCGGATGCCACAGTGGACGTACCGTCACGGCTTCGGCGAACACCGGAGCCGCGCGGCCAGGTTGGGGGAGATGTGGCCGCAACTCAGCGCTGTCCGTCATGAGTTGCCACAGCTCGCGGCGTACGGCGAGACGGCCGTGGCACCGGCTCCCCTCCGGTGCGAAGGGCCAACGAAAGGCTTACGGCGATGGCTCCGCCCACTCTCCCCCCCTCCACGGACCGGTTAGCCCCGACCATGTACCCACCCCTTGGAACAGAGACGTACGAACCGCACAGAGCGGGCGTGTTCGGACTGCCGGCGGTGCCCGCGTCGGCGGGCGAGGCGCGCAGAACCGTGCGCGAGCTGCTCGGTGAGTGGGGGGTGCCTCCGGAGACGGCTGAGGACGTCCTCCTGATCACGTCCGAGCTGGTCACCAACGCGTTGACCCACACGGACAGCGAGTGGATCGTGTGCCGGCTGCAGTACACCGGCCGTCGGCTCCGCATCGAGGTCGAGGACCAGAACAGCGGTCACGCACAGCCTGCCCGGCGTCGTCCGGGCCCCGACGACCAGAACGGGCGTGGGCTCATGCTGGTCGGCATGCTCAGCAGCGACTGGGGGGTGCGCGACACCCCACAACGGTCCGGTCGTGTCGTCTGGGCAGAACTGCCGTCGGAGGGCCGGGAAACCCCCGAGCCCGCCCCTCCGACGGCTCCGCACGAGAACGGGGGTTTCCCCATGGCCGACCCGTCCTGGACCTAGGTCCCGTCCCGCCGCGAGGCTCCCGGCCCGCTCCCACCCGCGCCGGCGGGTGACCGGCGTCCCGCTCCGGTCACCCGCCGGCCTGCCCGCACGTACGCTGCCTCCACAGTCAACCCCTCGCCGCTGGAGGCATGTTGCGCACCGAGTCCGAGATCGACGTCCTCGTGCTGGGCGGCGCGGGCGTCGACACCATCGTCTACGTCCCCGAGCTGCCGCTCCCGTTCGCCGACAGCCATCTGGTACCGGCCATCGAGACCCGGGCGGGGCAGACCGGCGACTTCCTGGCGGTGGCCGCGCACAGCCTGGGCCTGCGGACCCACCACCTCGACCTCCTCGGCGACGACCACGAGGGCGACCTGGTCCGCGCGCTGCACCGGGAGCGCGGCATCCCGCTCACCGAAGGGCCCCTGCCCGGCGGCACCCGGCGCGCGGTGAACCTGGTCGGCCCCGACGGCCGCCGCTGCTCGCTCTACGACGGCAGCCGGAGCCAGGAGGTGGACGAACTGCCGCCGGACACGGTCCGGGCCCTGGCCGGGGTCAGCCGTCACGTCCACGTGTCCATCAGCCGGCCGTGCGCGGCCTCGCTGCCCCTGCTGAACGAGCTGGGCGTGCCCGTCTCGACCGACCTGCACGACTGGGACGGCGTCAACCCGTACCACGAGACGTTCGCCCACGCCGCCGACCTGGTCTTCCTGTCGGCGGCGGGGCTCGCGGACCCGGAGCGGACCATGCGCCGGATCACCGAGCGGGGACGCGCCCGCACGGTTGTCGCCACGGACGGGGCCCGGGGCGCGTACCACCTGGTCGACGGCGAACTGAGCCATGTCCCGCCGGTGACCCCGCCGACGCCGGTCGTGGACTCCAACGGCGCCGGGGACGCCTTCGCGGCGGGCTACCTCTTCGGCCGGCTCACCGGCGAACCGCCGCGCCGCTGCGGTCTCTACGGCGCGATCGCGGGCGCCTTCGCCTGCACCGTCCCCTCGACCCGCACCGACGCCATCGGCCGTGCGGACCTCCTCGCCCGAGCGGGGGGACCGGTTCGCTGAGCCCGGGCCCGGCTCCCCGGCCGGCCCCTCAGCCCGGCCGGAGGCCCGCCGCCACCAGCCGGGCCTCCATCTTCCGGCGGGCCGCCCCGAGCACGGCCAGCAGGAGTTCCCTGCTGGACTGGCGCTGGCGGACGTCGCAGAGGAGGACCGGCACGGTGGGCGCCAGGTCGAGCGCCTGGCGGACCTGCTCGACGTCGGCCTCGCGACGGCCGTCGAAGCAGTTGACCCCGACCGCGAAGGGGATGGAGCGCGACTCGAAAAAGTCGACCGCGGCGAAGGAGGCGTCCAGCCGCCGGGTGTCGGCGAGGACCACGGCCCCGAGGGCGCCGCTGCACAGGTCGTCCCACATGAACCAGAAACGGTCCTGGCCGGGCGTACCGAAGAGATAGAGCACCAGTTCGGGGGAGACGGTGATGCGGCCGAAGTCCAGGGCGACGGTGGTCGAGACCTTCTGCTCCACACCCCTGAGGTCGTCCACCCGCCGGCCGGCCGCGCTGATGTGCTCCTCGGTCGCCAGCGGGGTCACCTCGCTGACCGCGCCGACCATGGTGGTCTTGCCGACCCCGAAGCCACCCGCGATGAGGATCTTCAGGGCGGTGGGTACGACGGTCTCGGAGCTGACGGACACCATCCATCACCCTTTCGACGAGTTCCGGGCCCGGCCGCAGCGGCGGCTCACGCGTCCTGCACGTAGTCGGACGGGGTCTCCGCACGGGGCGCGGCGCTCAGGTACTTGCCGACCTGCTTGACCAGGGTGCCCATCTCGAACGCCATCATCCCGACATCCACCTCCTCCGAGGCGATCGCGGCCAGCCGCGCGCCCCGGCCCGCGGCGGTGACGAAGAGGAACGCCCGCTCCATCTGGATGACCGTCTGCTGGACCTCACCGCCGTGGAAGTGGCGGGCCACACCCCGGGCCAGGCTGTACATGCCCGAGCCGACCGCGGACAGATGCTCGGCGTCGTCGAACCGGATGTCCTTCGACTTGCCGATGAGGAGGCCGTCCCCGGACAGCACGATGGCGCAGCGGATCTCGGGTATGCGTTCCACGAGCCCGTCCAGCAGCCAGTCCAGTTGGGGACCGGTTCGTACCTGCTCTGTCATGTCCTGCGTGTTCCTCACGGTCGGTCGGCGCCGGGGTGGGCGCCGGTTCGTCGGGGCGCCGGGGAAGCGCCCGTCAGGCGGCGTCGGGGCCGGGCCGTGGTGCCGGTCGGCCGTCGGTGCTGTCGGTGTCGTCCGGTCCGGCGAGCCGGGCGCGGTCCGAGCCGTGCCGGATCGCCACCATGGCGCGCGCCAGGGCGGCCGGGGAGAGGGTGTCGTCCGTGTCGTCGTGCGTTCCGTGGACCTCGGCCGTGTCCTCGACGGTCCGGGGCGCGGAAGGGGTGCTCCGGGGCCGGCGGGGCAGGCTTTGGTGGAGGGGCGGGGCGGCGGCCTCGGTGCGGGGTGTGTCACCGCTCATCGTGGCCACCGAGTCGTGTCGCGCGTGGCGCCGATGCGGGGGAGGGTGCCTGGCATCTGCTTCCTCGTACGACAGCGAACGTCCGATGGCGGTGGGGGCGCCGCGAGCTGTCCGGCGGCCCCCGTGCTCCGGCTGGACACACCGTCGGCGGATGTCAGCGGGCGGACGGAACGGTATCAGGACCCGAGCCCCGTCGTCAGCATCCGCCGGACCGTGACCTGGCGTCAACTCGGCGGCCGGTAACGCTGATTGGCGGTGACTTCGGAGTCGGCCGGGGCGGGCTCGGGGAGGTCCGGCGGAGCCGCCGCTTCCGGAGGCTGCGCCGAATGAATACTTGTCGACACGGCAGAGCCTCCGAATCAGCACGGTCCGGCCACATTCGTCACCTGCTGAAGTGGCTTGAAATGTATGGCACCCTGATCAAACCTGCCCGGACGGCGTGTCAGTTTGGTATTTGGGGGTGCACAGCGTGGAGGGAAGGCCTGTCTCGGCGGGTGTGCCTGGTGATCTGGCCGATGCGTGCCCGAGTTCGGGTCGGGGCAACCGTGCAAGTTCGGCTTGGAAAGTATCAAAATGTGGACAACACCCCTTTCCTATCTCACATTTACGTTCAGATTTCAACGGTCAATCTTTCGGCCAAACCCTCTAAACGATCTTGGCGTTAGAGGTTGATTTGTAGACCATGTTGCAGGTCGGCCCGTCTCCCACCGGAACCACGGCTGACGCACAGCCACCGCGTCTCCCCCGGGCGCGGGGTAACGCTCAGAAGGGCACGGCGTGGAACACGTCTTCACCACCCAGGAACACGAGGATCTACGGCAGCGCGTACGGGAGTTCGCCGAGCGTGTGGTACGCCCGCTGATACCCGAGATGGAGGCCTCCCGCACCGCACTGGTGGGGCTCTCCCGGCAGATCGCCCAACAGGGCTGGATCGGCGCCACGATCGACCCGGTCTACGGCGGCATGGGCGCGGGCCACCTCGCCAAGACCGTCATCATCGAGGAACTGTCCCGTGTCAGCGGCGCGATGGGGGCCATGGTCCAGGCCTCCCAGCTGGGTGTCGCGAAGATCGTCCACTTCGGCGACGACAGCCAGAAGAGGCACTGGCTGCCGAGGATCGCCGCGGGAGAGGTGCTGCCGACCATCGCGGTCACCGAGCCGGGGTCGGGGGGCCACGTGGCCGGCATGGAGAGCAGCGCGGTCCGGGACGGCGACGACTACATCCTCAACGGCCGCAAGATCTTCGTGGGCAACAGTCATGTGGGTGACGTGCACGGTGTCGTGGTCCGCACCGGTCCGGGCTCCCGAGGCATGACGGCGTTCCTCGTCGAGTCCGACCGGCCCGGCTTCTCCCTCGCCGAGCAGGTGCCCTCCATGGGGCTGCACGGGTTCAGCTTCGGGGAGCTCGTCTTCGACAACTGCCGGGTGCCGGCCGCCAACCGCCTCGGCGAGGAGGGCGAGGGACTGGCCGTCGCCTACTCCTCGTCGGTCCTCTACGGCCGTCTCAACCTGACGGCGGTGTCCCTGGGCATCCACCAGGCGGTGTTCGAGGAGACCGCCCGGTACTGCGGCGAGACACAGCGCTACGGCAAGCCGCTGGGACACCTGCCCAACATCAAGATCGAGCTGGGGCGCATGCTGCAACGCCTCACCCTCGCGCGGCAGAGCGCCTATCTCGCCGCGCATCTGCTGGACCAGGGGCGGCCCTGCGACGTCGAGCTGATGTCCGCGAAACTCTTCAACGTCGAGTCGTCCATCGAGTCCGCCCAGGCGTCCGTCAAGATGCACGCGGCCTGCGGCCTGTTCACCGACCGCCCGTTGGAGCGCTACCTGCGCGACGCCTTCCACATCTACGCGCCCGCCGGCACGTCGGAGATCCAGGGCCTGAGACTGGGCGAGTTCGCCCTCGGCGAGAACAAGGGCCAGTGGTCCGAACGCCTCGCCGACCTGGTCCGCACCCCACCGACGGAAGCACGGGAACCGGCACCGGACCCGGTCCCGGTCGGCGAACTGGTCTGACTCCCGGCCGGTGGGTCCCGGGATCGCCGGCGGGGGTACATCCGTGATGGTCCGGGCCGGGTGCCGTCGAGGTACCGTCTGCGCTCGGTTGCGCCCCGGCCTCGGTCGCGCCCGGGCCTCGGTCGCGCCCGGGATCTCCGTCCCGTCCGGCCCCGTTCGCGTCCGGGACGGAGAAACCGCGGACACGATGGCGTGTCCGCGGCTTTTCGTCGGGGTGGGTGCTCGGCGGTCCGGACCGACTCGACCCGGTGGACCGCCGGCCGGGGCTCAGTGGCCGGCGGCGATGGCGTGGATCTGGTCGGACATCTCCTGGGCCATGTGCTTGATGATCTCCAGCCGCTGCCGGCCCCACGTACGGGAGTCGGTGTCGACGACGCAGATCGTGCCGAGGTTGATCCCCGCAAGGGTGTCGACCAGCGGCGCGCCCATGTAGGAGCGGATGCCGATCTCGTCCACGACCGGGTTGCCCGCGAACCGCGGGTAGTCGCAGACGTCGTCGAGCACCAGCGCCGCGGTCCGCTTGACGGTGTGCGGGCAGAAGCCGTGGTCCAGGCGCATCTCCCGGCTCATCGAGCTCTCGCTCACCAGCCCCTGCGCGATGTTCACGGGTCCGGCGTCCGGCGTGTAGAGCCCGGCGAAGAACTGGCGCTTGTCGTCGACGAAGTTGACCATCGCGTACGGCGCGTCCAGCTCCAGGGCCAGTCGGCGCGCGAACGCGTCGAACTCGGCCCGGGGGGTGTTGGCGAGCCCCAGCTGGGCGAGCCTGGCGGCGCGTTGCGGGCCGCCCGGATCCTCGGGGGTGAGGAGCAGGCGGTCGAGCGGTGGTTCATAGGAGGAATAGGGGCTGTTCATCGGGACTCCGTTCGAGGTCGGCCGAGTCGGGGGAAGGATCAACGGAGCACGGGTGGCTCGTACGTCGCCACGCCGGGTGTCATGCCGAGCAGATGCTGCACGAGTTCGACGAGCACACCCGTACCCGAGCTGCAGTGCCGGGCGTCGCAGAACACGATCGGCGCGTTGGACTTCAGGCCGATGGCGTCGCGTACCTCCTCGACGGAGTACTGGTAGGCCCCGTCGAACTCGTTCACCCCCACGACGAACGGGATGCCGCGCACCTCGAAGAAGTCCACCGCGGGGAAGCACGCGTCGAGCCTGCGGGTGTCGGCGAGCACCACCGCGCCCAGTGCCCCGTCGGACAGCTCGTCCCACATGAACCAGAACCGTTCCTGCCCGGGGGTGCCGAACAGATACAGGACGTGCTCCGAGTCGAGGGTGATCCGTCCGAAGTCCATGGCCACGGTGGTGGTGGACTTCTCCTCCACCCCGTCGAGACTGTCGGTGCGGACGCTGGCCGTGGTGATGACCTCCTCGGTGCTCAGCGGAGCGATTTCGCTGACCGCCCCCACGAAGGTCGTCTTGCCCACCCCGAACCCTCCCGCCACCAGGATCTTCAGGGCGGTCGGGAAGGGGTCAGAGCCGTGCGCGTAGGCCATTGAGCACCGCCTCCAAAACATTTCGGTTGGCGGCGGAGGCCGCCTCGACAGCACGGGGCGCCCGTGCGGTGAGCGCCTCGTGCTGCACCAGGTCGGACAACAGGACTTTGGTGACGGCGATCGGGAGGTTCATCCGCGCGGCGACCTCGACCACCGGCACCGGCCTGAGGCACAGGCCGAGCACCAGGTCGTGGTCGGGGCCGAGGTCGGCGACCGGCCGGACGCCGGTGGCCATCACCAGGGTGAGCAGGTCGAACGACGTCGAGGGTCGAGTGCGCCCGTTGCTGACGGTGAACGGCCGGACTAACCGTCCGGCCTCCTCGTCCAGGAACAGCTCGTCCGTCATTCGCGTCACATCCCCGCGCCGGACGGCGCGTTGGGCCGGCGGGCAGGTGTGGCGAGGAACGGCTGCACGGCCCGGATCAGCATGCCCATCTCGTAGCCGAGCGTCTCGGTGTGCGTGGTCGCGTCCGCGGTGACCGCCAGCACGGCGCCGTGGCCCGCCGAGGCCACGATGAGGATGCCGTTGTGCAGCTCCACGATGACCTGCCGGACGGTGCCGCCGTTGCCCAGCACCCTGTCGTGACCGAAGGAACGGCCCAGGGAGTTGAGCCCGGAGGATATCGCCGCCAGCCGGTCGGCGTCGTCGGCGCTCAGGTCGACGTGTGCCTTGCTCAAGCCGTCGGACGACAGCAGCAGCACCTGCCGGGTGCCGGGCACGGTCTTCTTGAGGTTCTCCAGCAGCCAGTCGATGTTCTGTCCGGTGGGGTGGCTATCGCTCACCATGGTGGGGTTCTTCTCCTTGCGGTCGGGGCGGGGCCCAGCGCGCGTCGTCGACGGGGATCGCGTCGGAGGTCGCGCCGGCGAGACCGAAGCCTCGGTTGATTCCGGCCAGGAGGCCGGGACTGAAGGTGAGGTCCTGCTCGTGGGTCTCGGGACGCGGCGGGGGCCCCTGACGCAGCTCGGGCGCCAGGTGCTCCATCGCCCGGCGCTTGGGCAGTACGGGCCGGGCGGGCCCACCGGACCCGTGCGGGGCGGCGACCGGACGCTCGTAGCCCGACGAGGGCCGGTACTCGGACCGTACCTCGGAGACGGGCTGCGTCCGCTCGTGCCGGGCGGCCGCCGGGGGCGGCACGGGGGCGGCCGCCCGCTGCGGCACACCGGCCGGGGGACCGGCGTGGGCGGCCGGGGCGGGCATCGGGCGACCCGCGTGCGACGGTACGGCGCCGGGCGGCGTCGCGTGGGACCGGGCGTCCCAGGCGGGCCCGGACGGCTGCCCCGGGTGCGGTGCGGCCGGACGCGCCTGGACCGGTGTCTGCACGGGCGCCTGGACGGGTATCTGCCCCTCCTCCTCGCCCAGCAGCCCCTGCGGGAGCACCAGGATGGCCTGGACACCGCCGTAGATGTTGCCCTGCAGCTGGACCGCGATGCCGTGCCTGCGGGCCAGGGAGGAGACCACGAACAGTCCGATCCGGCCGTCGGCGAGCAGCTTGGCGACGTCGATGCGGGCCGGGTCGGCGAGCAGCGTGTTGATCCGCTCCTGGTCCTCCTGGGGGATGCCGAGGCCGCGGTCCTCGACCTCGATGGCGATGCCGGCGGTCACCCGGCGGGAGCGCAGGAGGATCTGGGTGTCCGGGTGGGAGAACATGGTGGCGTTCTCGACCAGTTCGGCCAGCAGGTGGATGACGTCGGCGACCGCGTGGCCGCGCAGGGTGCCCTCGATGGGCGGCACCAGCTTGACGCGGGAGTACTGCTCGACCTCGGCGATGGAGGACCGCAGCACCTCGGTCAGGGTCACCGGGTTGGTCCACTGGCGGCGGGAGATCGCGCCGCCGAGCACCGCGAGGTTCTCCGCGTGCCGGCGTATTCGGGTGGCCAGGTGGTCGATGCCGAAGATGCGCCGGAGCAGGTCCGGGTCCTCGACCTGGTTCTCCAGATCGTCCAGCTCACGGATGGTGCGGTGGACGAGCGACTGCAGCCGGCGGGCCAGGTTGACGAAGACCTCGACCTTGTCGCTGCTGTCGTCGGAGGCGGACTGGAAGTAGCTCGCCGCCCAGACGAGGGCCTCCCGGGCGCGGTGCTGGGCCTCGGTGACCTCGTACTCCAGCTTCTGGTACGGGTCCTCGGCGCGCGACGCCTGGTAGGCGAACCCGCGCGAGAGCAGGGACTCGCCCCGCTTGAGCCTGGTCAGGTCCTCGTCGAGGGCCCAGTTGCCGGTCGTGATGGTCTGCCGCAGCTTCTCGGCCCGCTTCGCGTCCGACCTGGCCCGTGACCTGGCCGCCATCACGGCACCGGCCAGACAGCCGCACCCGAGGACCGCGCCGCCCGCCAGCACACCCCAGGTGGCGGCGTCGGCGGTGCCCTCCTGCAGTCGCAGGACCGTGCCCGTGACGGCGGTGGATATTCCGGCCATGAGGGCGGCGGGGAGGACGGCGAGGCGGGTCAACCGTGGCTGGGTGGCGGAGGAGTTCGCGGAATCCGACGCCCCGGTCTTTCCGTGCCGGTGACGAGACGGGGGAGTCGTCGTGTCCGGCCGACCGTGTTGCGGGGGCGTCGCGAAGGGTGGGGGTTCAGGCATCGGAGTCCTCTCGATCAGCCAGTACGCGACAGAGTAGCGAAGAACGTCAACCAGCTGACCAGCGGTCCTGGACGCTCGGGGATGGTCTGTCACCTGAGATGCCGTCAGTGGCGGCAAGGGTCTGCGACGCCTTTTTACCGTCAATTCACGAGGCGGCGCCCCAGCAGTTCTTCACACCCCGGCCACCGCCCGGCGCGGTCTGTGAAAGCGGGCCGCCGGGCGGCGGGCCACCTGCGGGTTCCTTGTCCCGACGGTCCGGCGGGGGTGCGCGCGGCGAACAGTTCACGCCATTCGGCCGGGATGTTGTCTCGTGTCAACTTTCTTTGTGGCATGGACAACCGGTGGCGAAGCGGGCCCGGTCGCACAGGGCGTGCACGACGAACCCGAGGAACATTCACACCAGGTGGGCCGGAAAGTGACGGAGGTCGCGGGCGTCGCGGGCCGGACATGCTTTGACTAAACTTTAGATTTCAACCGACCGGTGGTCCGGGCGGATGTGGGACGCTGTTCGCGAGTCGCCCTCGCCGAAATGTTTTCGCCGAACTCCCCTGTGTTCATGTGTAGTTGGGCTGCCGTATGCTCCGGCGCATCTCCCGTGGACTCACGTCGTAGCGTCGGCGGAAGGCCGTGCTGAGGGCGCTCGCGGACGAGAAACCGGCGGCGTAGGCGAGATCCGTGATCGTCAGGTGCTCGCACTCCGCACACGCCAGACGGTCCCGGACCAGACGCAGCCGCTCCTCCCGGATCAGCTCCCGGGGCGTGGTCCCCGCCTTCTGCAGGGCCAGTTGGATCTGACGCAGCGACCAGCCGAGCGCGCGCGCCACCACCGTCCCGTTGAGGTTCGGGTCGGCCGCGTGGTCGCGCACATAGCGGCGGACCAGGGCCTCCACCTCGCCCAACTGTCCGGGGGCGTCGGGACGGTCGTCGCCGGCGGCGAGCATGCACACCAGCTCCACGATCCGGTCGGTGACGGCGTTGAACTCCGGGTCGGTGAGGTGCTCCCGCTCCTTGTGCAGTCCGGTCAGCATCGAGCCGACGATCCGGCCGAGGCCGGATCCGAGGTCGAGGCCGCTGGCGACCGGTGACCTGGTGTTCAGCCGCCCGTCCACCTCGCGGGCCGGGATGGTCAGGATGAACGCGTCGATGGCATCGCTCTGCAGGCACTGGAAGGGCGCCGCGAAGGTGACCAGCGCGGCCGTGCCCGGGGTGAGCCGGGCCTCCCCGCCGTCCTGCCGCAGGATGATCTCGCCGCTCGTCGGCAGCAGCAGCCGGTAGTCCTCGTCCGGGTCCTGGCGCACCTGGCGCATCGTGCGGGTGTACTCGATCTCGTCGGAGCGGTACTTCACCAACTGGTACGTGTCGGTGCGCTGCCGGACGGTCTCCCCGCAGAAGTCGTCCGGCTGGGCATACCTGAATCCCATCCGGGACTGGTACGAGCCGATCCGCTCGGCCCAGAAGTCGGCACGCTCGCGCGGGTTCACCTCCTCGGTGGTCAGCGCCTCGACGCTGTAGCTTCCCGCGGGCAACGCCGCTCCTCCCTGGTGCCGGCCCCCGAACGCGTGCTTGTGGTCCTTTACGGTCCCCGATGGGAAAATCTTCAATCTCTGATTGACCGAAGGCAGTTACCGACCGGTCGAACCCGGAAGGCACCCTAGCGTGGCAAGCGATTGCCGTGCCGCCGGGCCGAAGGTGGCCGAATATGCCGCGGGAAGAGTCACGGCTTCCTCCGCGCCCCTTGCGTCCCTCGTGCGCCCTGTGACAACTTCCCTGCGCGTCACGGAAAGTACTCGCGCGGCCCCGCCGCTAGCGTCGGGCGCTCCGTCAACTCCCGTCCGGCGTCCCGCACCCGCCGACGCCAGGGACTTGAGGACGTAAGGACTCGTACTTCATGACCGAACCGATACCGCAGGCGGTGACCTGGGCGCTCGCAGCCGCTCTCCTCACCACCGCCGTGCTCCTGCTGCGCCAGCAGGGCATCACCCGGCGGCAGCGCAGAAGGAACGCCGTCCTGGCCGACGACGTGCGGGTCCGGGAGGAGGAGCTGCGTCATCTGCTCACGGTCCGTCTGCCGGCCCTCGCCGACCACTCCGGCCGGCCCGGCCCGGCCGTGGGACCGCTCGACGGGCGGCTCGCCGAGACGGAGTTCGGCAAGAGCCTCGACGAGGTGCTGACCCGCTTCTCCGGGGCCGTCGAGCACGCGCGGACCCGTGCCGACCGGTCCGCCAAGGCCGCCCTGAAGGCGTCCATGCGCTCGGTCCAGGCCCTCGCCAACGAGCAACAGGTCTCCATCTCCGAGATGCAGGACCGCCACGACGACCCCGACGTGCTGCGCGACCTCCTCGAAGTCGACCACACCAACGCCCAGTTCGGCCGCCGCGCCCAGGCCATCGCCGTACTCTGCGGTTCCTGGCCGGGACGGCAGCGCGCCACCTCCCCGCTCGTCGAGGTCGTCCGCGGCGCCACCTCGCGCATCCGCGACTACCGGCGCGTACGCGTCCACGGCCAGGCCGACATCGCCGTGGAGAGCCGCGCCGTCGAACCGGTCGTCCTCGCCGTCGCCGAACTCCTCGACAACGCCGCCCGGCACTCCCGGCCCGACACCAGGGTCGAGGTCGACGTCCAGCACGTGCACAACGGCGCGTGCGTCGTCGTCGACGACGCGGGCGTAGGCATGGACGCCCAGGCCGTACGACGCGCCACCGAGCTGCTCGACGGACACGGCGAGGTGGACGTCACCCGCCTCGGCGACCCGCCCCAGTTCGGCTTCGCCGTCATCGGGATGCTCGCCCGGCGCTACGGGTTCACCGTCTCCGTGGACACCCGCTCGCCGTACGGCGGCGTCCGTGCCGTGGCGTTCCTGCCGACCGCTCTGCTCACCCACCCGGAGCCCGCCGCCCCGGAGCCGCCGATCGGCCTGACATCCGGGAGCGAGCCCGCCCCCCGCGCGACCCGCTCCGCCGACGCCCCCAGGACCGCCCCCGAGGACACCCCTGCGGACACCACAGAGGGCGGACTGCCCCGACGGCGCCGGCGCACCCCCCGGCGCACGGCCGCCCCCGAACCGCTGCCGGAGCACGCGACGGCCGAGGAGATCCCCGGCCGCTCACCCGAGGAGAACGCCCGCGTCATGGGCGCCTTCGCCCGCGGCACCCGCTTCGGCCGGGCGGCGGGACGCATCCTCGACGAGGACGAGTACGCCCCCGACACCGCCCCGGACACCGGGCGGCCCACCCCCCACGAGAACGAAGGGACCCCCCGCGCATGATCGAGCCCACGACCAACGAGCTGGGCTGGATGCTCGACGACGTGCTGAAGGTCCCCGAGGCCCGCCACGCCATCCTGCTCTCCGCCGACGGCATGCTCCGCGCCCACTCCGCCGACATCGGCCGCGACGACGCCGAGCGGCTCGCGGCCGGGCTCTCCGGACTGCAGTCGATCAGCCGCAGCACCGCCGAGTTCTGCGGCCCGTCGGAGAGTCCCTGGCGGCAGACCCTGATCGAGTTCGGGCACGGCTACGTCTTCCTCGTCGCGGCCGGCGAGGGCGCCTACCTCGCGGTCTCCACCGGCGACGAGGTCGACATGGAGTCGGTGACGTACCGCATGCACAAGCTCGTCGACCGGCTCGGCAAGCAGCTGTCCAGCCCGGCGAGGCTGGACACGGGCAGCAGGGCATGACGCCCCGCCGCCGGCCCGCGGGACGTCTGGTGCGGTCGTACGTCGTCACCGGCGGCCGCTCCCACCCGACCCGCAACACCCTCGACCTGGTCACCCTGCTGATCGCCACCGGCGACCTGCCGCTCGCCGGTCTCACCCCGGAGAAGCGCCGGGTGGCGGAGCTGTGCCTCCCCGGCGCGCTGTCCCTCGCCGAGGTCGCCGGCCGGCTGTCCCTCCCGGTCAGCGTGACCAAGGTGCTGGTCGCCGACCTCATGGACAGCGGCCACCTCGTCACCCGCGCCCCGGTACCGGCCGCCCGGCCGTCCGACGCCGGCATCCTCCAGGAGGTCCTCGATGGGCTCCGCGCCCGCCTCTGACCACGTCTACCTGCGGCCGACGGTGCGGACGGCGGCCAAACTGCTCGTCGTCGGCCACTTCGCGGTCGGCAAGACCACGTTCGTCGGCACGCTCTCCGAGATCCGGCCGCTGCGCACCGAGGAGGTCCTGACCGAGGCGGGTGCCCTGGTCGACGACCTGGCCGGCACCCGTGACAAGACCACCACCACGGTCTCCATGGACTTCGGCCGGCTCACCCTCGACGACTCCCTCGTGCTCTACCTGTTCGGCGCGCCCGGCCAGCAGCGCTTCACCAGGCTCTGGCAGGACATGACCCGCGGCGCGCTCGGCGCGCTCGTCCTCGCCGACACCCGGCGGCTGTCCCACTCCTTCGAGGTGATGGGCGTCCTGGAGGACCTGGGCCTGCCGTACGCCGTCGCCGTCAACGACTTCGACGGCGCTCCCGTGCACGGGCTGGACGAGGTGCGCGAGGCGCTCGACCTGCTCGACGAGACCCCGCTGGTGCGCTGCGACGCCCGCGACCCGGACTCCTCCACCCGGGCCCTGATCGCCCTCGTCGAGTACCTGCTGAGCCGCGACACCAAGACCGAACCGGAGCCCGCGTGACTTCCCCACCGCCGTCCGGGCCGCCCCCGGGCTGCCCCGCCCACCAGCCCATGTACGGACCGGAGTTCGCCGCCGATCCCGCCGCGTTCTACCGGCGGGCGCGCGCCCACGGACCCACCGCACCCGTCGAACTGGCCCCCGGTGTCCGGGCCACCCTCGTCACCTCGTACGACGCCGCGCTGCACGTGCTGCGCGGCACGGAGACGTTCGCCAAGGACGCGCGCCGCTGGAACGACCTCGCCGACGGCACGGTCCCCGCGGACAGCCCCGTCGTCCCGATGATGATGTACCGGCCCAACGCCCTGTTCTCCGACGGCGAGGAGCACCGGCGGCTGCGCGGCGCCATCACCGACAGCCTCGCCCGAATCGAGCCCCACACCCTGCGCGGCTACGTCGAGCGCAGCGCCGACACCCTCATCGACCGGCTCGCGCCCATCGGCACCGCCGACCTCCTCGGCGAGTACGCCCAGGTTCTGCCCCTGCTCGTCTTCAACCACCTCTTCGGCTGTCCGGCCGAGCTGGGGGTCAAGCTGGTCGAGGGCATGTCCGGCATCTTCGACGGGGTGGACGCCGAGCGGGCCGACGCGCTGCTCACCGCCACGCTCCTGGAGCTGGTCACGCTGAAGCGGAAGAGGCCGGGACC
Organism: Streptomyces sp. NPDC002324; assembly: GCF_053593335.1. NCBI lineage: Bacteria > Bacillati > Actinomycetota > Actinomycetes > Kitasatosporales > Streptomycetaceae > Streptomyces > Streptomyces sp. NPDC002324. The sequence continues at coordinate 37,612 of NZ_JBSFCF010000016.1, read as the reverse complement.
GGACGTGACCTCGTGGCTCACACTGCATCCGGCGGGGCTCACGGACGAGGAGATGATCCACACCCTCGTCGTCCTCATGGGCGCGGGCACCGAACCCCAGCAGAACCTCATCGCCAACGCCCTGCGCCTGCTGCTGTCCGACGACCGCTTCGCCGGTGACCTGTCCGGCGGCAGCCTCCCCGTCGAGGACGCGCTCGACGAGGTGCTGTGGACCGACCCGCCGATGGCCAACTACGCCGTGCACTACCCGAAGCGGGACGTGCTCTACGAGGGCGCGTCGCTCAGGGCCGGAGACCCGCTCGTCGTCTCCCTGGCCGCCGCCAACACCGACCCGGCCCTGAGGAACGACCGGCGGAAGGGCAACCGGGCCCATCTGGCGTGGAGCGCGGGCCCGCACAACTGCCCCGCCCGGAGCGAGGCCCGGCTGATCGCCTCGGTGGCGGTCGAGAAGCTCCTCGACCGCCTGCCGGACGTCGAACTCGCCGTACCCGCAGATGAGTTGGAGTGGCGTCCCGGCCCCTTCCACCGCGCCCTGGCCGCGCTCCCGGTGACCTTCCCGCCCACACCGGTACTCACCACCCCCGCTCCCCCCACCCGCCCCGCCCCGGCCCCGAACGCCCCCGCCCCCCGGCCCCCGGCTCCCGCCCACCCGCCGAGCGGCTGGACCCGGCTGCTGTCCTGGTGGCGCGGAGAGTAGGGGGACGCGGGGGCGAGAGCCCGTCAGCCCCGGCGGACCGGCAGGCGGCGGTGGCCGTTGGAGATGAAGGACTCCACGTGGCCCAACTCCTCGTCCGGCACTCCCAGTTCGAGGGACGGAAAACGCGCGAAGAGGGCCGGGAGTGCGATGCGGGCCTCCAGGCGGCCGAGCGGAGCGCCCAGGCAGTGGTGGACGCCGTGGCCGAAGGCGAGGTGCTCCTTGTCGGCGCGGGTGACGTCGAAGACGTCGGCGTCCTTCCCGTGGCGTCCGGGGTCCCGCCCGGCGGCCGCGTAGGCGGCCAGGATCGGCTCGCCCTTGGCGATCACCACCCCCGCCGGGCCCCCGAACTCGGCGAGGTCGAGGTCCTCCACGGCGTAGCGCAGGGGCAGGCTGGCCACCGGTGCCTCCGCCCGCAGCGTCTCCTCGATCACGTCGTCCCAGGTCGCGCGGCCCTCCCGGACGTGGGCGAGCTGCTCGGGGTGGGCCAGCAGGGAGTGCACGGCCCGGTCGAGCAGGTTGACCGTGGTCTCGTGCCCGGCGCTGACCACCAGCACCAGGGTGTCGAGGAGTTCCTGCTCGCTGAGCCGGCCGTCGTCCTCGTCGCGGGCGGCGATCAGCCCGCTGGTGAGGTCGTCGCCCGGTGACCGGCGCTTGGCGGCGACGAGTTCGCCCAGCACGCCGTACATGCGCTCGTACGCGGCGGTCATCTCACCCGGCTCGGCGGAGGTGTCGAACAGCTTGTCCACCAACTCCCTGAGCACCAGCCCCTTTTCCTCCGGCAGACCGAACAGCTCACTGATCACCTGGATCGGCAGCGGGTAGCAGAACTCCTCCCGCAGATCGACCGTCCCGCCGCGCCGGAAGCCCTCCTCGACACGGGCGAGCAGTTCCTCGGTGATCTCCTCGACGCGCGGGCGCAGCGCGACCGTCCGGCGCGCCGTGAGCGCCTTGGAGACCAGGATCCGCAGCCGTTTGTGGTCGCCGCCGTACGCGGTGAACATGTTCTGCACGGCGACCCAGGTGAACAGCGGCCACTGCGGGGTGATCTCGCCGGAGGCGAGCCTCGGCCAATGCTGCCGCGCGTCCTTCGACACCCGAGGGTCGGTGAGCAGCCGCTTGAGCAGGTCGGGGCTGCTCACCGCCCAGGCCTCGACATCGTGCGGCCCCGGAAGCACGACCCGGGTCGCCGGGCCCCGTTCGCGGATCCGGGCGGCCTCACCGTGGATGTCACGGCCGGTCGGGTCGATCACCAGGGGGCTGGGGTGGCCCATGGGGGTCCTCCTGCGGTCGAAAGGAGTCCAACAGCGCAACGTACGAGCCCGGTCACGCTACGGCGCGGTGGCGTGGCCCGGCGAGATCCCGCACCGCGGGCTGCGTCCACGGGCAACTTCCCTGCGCGTACCCGCAAGTCGGGGTCCGGGCCGGCTCCTAGGATCGGGCGCACCCCATGAAAAGCCGGTGAGTGCCATGACTGTCAGCAGGTCCCCGCGCTGGATGTGTTCCTACAGCCGCGAAGTTCGCACCGTGCCGGCCGGTCGTTGGTGGACCGCCGTGCGGGTGCCGGCCGCTCTCGGCGCCCTCGCTCTCACGTCCCTGGGGGACGGGACGGGCGCCGTCATCGAGGACGGCTACGGCGGCATCATGTACTGGCTGGTCCCGCCGGGCGACGCGGCCGGCTGGCTCCTGCCCGGCGTGCAGGTCCTCGACCGCGGCAGCCATGTGGCCGTCCCGCCCCTGCGCCGCACCTCGGGCCCCGGCCTCTACTGGCGCGTCCCGCTCTCCCACGACAGCTACTGGACGGACGCCGAACGCCTGCGCGCGGCCCTGACGGGGGCGGCGGCCACGGCCCCCCGGAACAACAGAACCCCGCGTCCCGCCTGAGGGGACGCGGGGAACCGCGCGAACGATCACGGACGGGCACGCACCGGCGCGCACCGTCCCTGCACGCCGAACAGCCGGGACTAGCCGAGCTCCAGGGCGTGCTTCTCACTCTGTTTCTCAGCCCGCCTGGCCGACCGCTTCTGCCGGGGTTCCTGATCCGGCAGCCAGCCGAAGGCCAGCGTGCTGCCCACGGCCCCCATCAGCAGGCCCACCATGAAGCCGCCGACGTTGGACGTGAGCCAGGTGCCCAGTGAGAGCATGATCCCGAGGATGGAGTAGAACAGCCGCTGCGTGGGGTTGAAGAGGATCAGCAACCCGCACACGATCATCAGCGAGGGCAGGAGGTAGCCCGCCAGACCCTGCATTCCGATCCTCAGCATGACCGGCAGCGGTGCCTTCATGGTCAGCAGGATCTCGGCGCCGCCCAGCACCAGCAGCACGCCACCGGCGAACGGCCGGTTCCCCCTCCATTCCCGGTATCGGCTCACTGCGGGCAGCCCCCACTCGTGAAGCTCATGTGCAGGTCGGGGAGCTTGAAGACGGCGGCCGTGGAGGCGTAGTTGTGCTGGTACAGGTCCGTGATGGTGACCGAGTCGGCCTGCTGGCCGTAGACACCGGGAGGACCCTGCTGGCCGACCTTGTCGAACGTGCTGGAGTCGCGGCCGATCTCGATGTTGTTGAACGAGGCGTTGCCCGAGATGTCGTCGGAGTCGATCGCCAGGTTCTTCACGCTCACCGGCGTGCCCTTGTTGCCGGCCGTGAGGACCAGCTGGATGCCGCCGAGGTCGACGCTCTGGCACAGGTTGGTCAGCGTGCCGTTCTTCACGACCGAGGTCACGACCAGCACCTGACCGCCGGTGTCACCCTCGTTCGGGCTGTTCTCGATCATGTGGTCGAGGGCGCCGAACTGGGCGAAGCCCTGGCCCTCCAGCTTGTCCGCGGTGACCACGAACGGCATGCCGGAGATGGCGAACTGGACACCCAGAGCGCCCTGCGCGGTGAGGATCATCAGACCCGCGGCGACCGCCGTGGCCGGCACGGCCATCACGGCGGCGCGCTTCAGACGGACCCGCCCGCGTCTTCCGGACGCTTCGGGACCCTCGGGTCTTTCGTTGGTGGACGCCGTGGCGTCCGAGGACGAGGCCATGTGTGCTCCCTGGACTTCCATGTCATTGCAGGTGGGGCTTCGACGGCACGTTGTCCTGGCGCGGACAGCGGTTGCGGCGCGACGCCCCGGAGCACCTCCCGTAGGTGCAAGGGCTTACTTGCTACGCCGCAGTAGCCATTTGGGAAGTTACCGGTGGTTACATTCAAGGGTCAAGGCGCTTGTGGCAAAAGGATGTTGGTTGTGCCGCCCCTGTGAAACATGAACATCTCTCACCTTTGGTTTTACCGCCACGGCCCGCGAATTTCGGCCAACCTCGCGACGATCAGGGAACAACAACTTGCCTACGACGCCTTGACGTTGACTCTTCCTCAGGTCTACAACTCATCGGGGTTTCCCCCACGGATCCGTGGCGCCGGATCCGACGCGCAGCGCATGCCACCGTCCCGAACTCCCCGTCGCAGGCGGGGAGTGGGTGGTACCACCTGAACGCGCTGCGCGGCCCGACGCAGCACCACCCCTCGCCGCGGTGCCGGGCACGGTCGCCTTCCCCTCCACTGGGCCGTGTCCGGACCCCGGCTGTCGCTGTCGATCCGTCACGTACGGAGAAGGCGTGTCACGGATCGGCAGCGACCGTACGGCGTCGTGCGGCATCGCCGCGTCACCCCCGCGCGAACGGTGTCATCCCGCGCCCCCTGTCCAGCCCCCTTCCTGAGGGCTGTCACCCGCACCTTCCGAGTGCCGTCACCCGCGGCCTCACTTCATGAGAAGAGGCACCCCCATGCGTACGCGATCCCTCCTTGCCCTCGCCGCCGGCACCGCCGCCCTGATGGTGTCCGCCGTCAGCCCTGCCTCCGCCGCCGACACCGTGCTCACCACCGGCGGCCCTGCCGGTGACGCGGTCGCGGTCGGCGACGTCCTCAACGCGTCGCTGGCGGCCGGCACGACCGGCAAGTTCTACTCGACCGCGACGGGCACGAGCGGCGTCAGCTGCGGCACGTCGAACTTCACCGCCACGGTCACCGAGAACCCGGCCGCGCCCGGCACCGCCACCGAGCAGGTCGACGCCCACACCTTCGGCAACTGCACCAGCAACGTCTTCGGTGTCACCGGGGTCAACAGCGTCACGGTCAACAACCTGCCGTACACCACCACAGTGACCTCGGACGGCGTCGTCACGGTCAGCCCGGCCGAGGGCTCGGTCCTGCAGACCACCGTCGTGCTGCGCACCCTGCTCGGCACCATCAACTGCGTCTACCAGGCCGCCAGCATCACCGGCACCTCCAGCAACGACGACAACAGCATCAACTTCACCGCCCAGCCGTTTGCGAAGACGTCCGGTTCGTCCCTGTGCTTCGCCACCGGTTACTTCACGGCGAAGTACGCGCCCGTCACGGACACCAACACCGGCGCGACGGTCTTCACGAACTGACCCGTCCCACAGGACGTCGGTTACCGGTCCGGCGGCCGGTAACCGACTCGACCGGGCCGGTCGGTCCGTCGGACGCCCGAGCGGCGGACCGACCGGCCGGTCCGCCGGACGCCCGAGCGGCGGACCGACCGTTCACCGATCAGATGTCGATACGGGAGCGGCGCCTGCGTCCGCGGAGGAACAGGGCGGTGCCCACGGCGAGTACCAGTGCCGTGGCGCCGCCCGCCACCAGCGGCACGGAGGTGCCGTTCTCCTCCGTCGTGGAGGCGACGGGACTGCCGGGATCAGCCGCCTGCGCGTCGGTGCCGGAGGCCGGAGCCGACGCGGGTGTCGTGGGCGTCGCCGTGGCGGGCCCGGACGTCCCGGCGGCCGGCTTCTCGGCCGCGGCCTCGTCGCGCTTGTCGCGCTCGTCGGGCGTCTTCTGCGAACTCGCCCCGCCCGTACCGGAGTCGGCCCGCTTCGCCGCCGGGAACACCACGTCCGAGCACGAGTAGTACGTGTCGACCGTGCTCGTGTTCTGCCAGATCGTGTACAGCACATGGTGCCCGGACCGGTCCGCCGGCAGCTTCGCCGAGAACCGGTACGAGCCGTCCCGCAGCGGCGGGTCGGTGACCGAGGCGAACGGTTTCTCGGGCAGATCGGACCAGGTCAGCGGCTTCGTGGGGTCGTACCCCGGTGCGGTCAGGAACAGCTTGAAGGTGCCGGTGTGCGGGATCGTCGACCTGTACGTCAGGTTCAGCGTGCTGCCGGGGGAGAGGCGGGTCGAGGGCCAGTCGGCGCGGGCCAGGTCGAGCCCCTTGTAGGCCGCGAGCCCTCCGCTGCACAGCTGCCCGTCCGGGACGACCTCCCGGTCCCGCCCGTTCACCCCGGCGACGCGCAGGTTGTCCCACGCGGTGAAGGGGGCGCCGTTCGCGCTGACCGCCGCCCTGCACGCCGCCGAGCCCTGGGCCTCGCCCTCGGGCGAGCACGCCGAGACCCGGCTCACCGGATCCGTCGGCGCGCCGTGCGCCCGGGCCGGGGTGACGGCGACCGCGGTGAGGAGCAGCGGGGCCACGACGACGGCGGCGGCCTTCGGGACCGCGGCGCGGCGGCGACCGGTGCCACGGCGGCGGGCGGACAAGCGGTGCATCCGATACGTCCGATCCATGGGGGGCGAGGGCTGACGGTCCACCGTGTCGTACGGGACCCGGGGGTGCCGCGTTCAACACGGCGGCCCTGTTCGACCGGTCGGATCCGGCCAGGTGCCGTGCGGCGGCCGTGCCTCGGCAAACCCGGCGAAGCGACACATCGGGGCCCGACTTCCCCCTGGCATAGGGGAGTTCCCGAGGGGTCGAGGGTTTTCCCCGTATCCCCATGACCTGGGCTTTGCCTAATGTCATCGCACAGCCGAACCATAGGTAACCCCTGGTGGACGGCTCGCGCTCGGCCGGTCTTCAGCGCCGCCCCTTTCTGGACCCCCCGCCGCTTCGATGAAGAAGCGTTTCACTGCCGCTCCTCCCCTGACATGAGCAGGCCACGAAAGGCGAAGCCCTTGCGTTCCTCCACCACCCGTACCGCCGGACGGAAGCTCATATCCGCCGCCGCGGTCTCCGTCGCCCTCGTGGCCGGTATGACCTCCTCGGTCGCCGTCGCCCAGGCCCCCTCCGCCAAGGCGGACGCCGCGCCCGCCGTCGCCGGTGCCACCGAGGCCGCGCCCGGTACCACCGCCGAGCGTCTGATCGTCGGGTACAAGTCCGGCGCCGCCGAGGCCACGTCGAACAAGGCCGCAGACGCCGACGCCGCGGCCAAGGGCAAGGAAGCCGGTGAGAGCCTCGACTTCCAGCGCCGGCTCGGCAGCGGCGCGGCCCTGGTCGACCTGGGCGAGGACGTCACCAAGGCGGACGTCGCCGACGTCATCGCCGAGTACCGCTCCGACCCGCAGGTCGCCTATGTCGCCCCGGACCGCCTGAACAAGGCGCTGGCCACCCCGAACGACACCGAGTACAGCAAGCAGTGGGACCTCTACGAGGCCACCGCCGGCATGAACGTGCCGGGCGCCTGGGACAAGGTCACCGGCACCGGCGTGACGGTCGCCGTCATCGACACCGGTTACGTCGCCCACTCGGACGTCGCCGCGAACATCGTGGGCGGCTACGACTTCATCGCCGACACCACCGTCGCCAACGACGGCAACGGCCGTGACAGCAACCCGGCCGACCCGGGCGACTGGACCGCGGCCGACGAGTGCGCCGCGGGTGAACCGGCCACCACCTCCTCCTGGCACGGCACCCACGTGGCCGGCACCATCGCCGCCGTCACCAACAACAGCAAGGGTGTCGCCGGTATCGCCTACGGCGCCAAGGTCTCCCCGCTGCGGGTCCTCGGCAAGTGCGGCGGCTACGACTCCGACATCATCGACGCGATCACCTGGGCGTCCGGCGGCACCGTCTCCGGCGTGCCCGCCAACACCAACGTCGCCAAGGTCATCAACATGAGCCTCGGTGGCGGCGGCGCCTGCACCTCCGCGACCCAGAGCGCGATCACCGCCGCCGTGAACCGCGGCACCACGGTCGTCGTCGCGGCGGGCAACAGCAACGCCAACGCGGCCAACTACTCACCGGCGAGCTGCGCCAACGTGATCTCGGTGGCCGCCACCAACCGCGCCGGCTCCCGCTCGTACTACTCCAACTTCGGCACGACCGTCGACATCGCGGCCCCCGGCGGCGAGACCCGTACCACCGAGTCGGGCGGCATCCTGTCCACGCTGAACGCCGGCACCGCCGGCCCGGGCACGGAGTCGTACGACTACTACCAGGGCACCAGCATGGCCGCCCCGCACATCGCGGGCCTCGCCGCGCTGGTGAAGTCGGCGAACTCCGCGCTGACCCCGGCCCAGATCGAGTCCGCGATCAAGACCAACTCGCGTGCTCTGCCGGGTACCTGCTCGGGTGGCTGCGGCGCCGGCCTCGCCGACGCGGCCAAGACGGTGCAGGCGGTGACCGGTGGAGGAACCACGGGGGGCACCACCTTCACCAACACCACGGCCGTCTCCATCCCGGACAACGGCGCCGCGATCGAGTCCTCGATCGCCGTCACCGGCCGCACCGGCAACGCGCCCTCGACTCTCCAGGTCGGCGTGGACATCACCCACACCTACCGCGGTGACCTGGTCCTGACCCTGGTGGCCCCCGACGGCTCGACCTACCCCCTCAAGGCCTCCAGCTCCGACTCCGCCGACAACCTGGTCACCACCTACTCGGTGAACGCCTCCAGCGAGGTCGCCAACGGCACCTGGAAGCTGCGCGTCCAGGACGTCGCGGCCTCGGACACGGGCCGCCTCAACAACTGGAAGCTGACCTTCTGATCCTCGGCCCCCGGGCCGAACCCCCGGCCGGACGGCCGGACCGCAGGACCGCCACCCCCCACTGCCGGCGGCCGACCGATGCGAGCGGGCATCGGCCGGCCGCCGGCTCCTGTACGGCGGGCGTTAGCGTATGCGTATGCCGACAGAGAAGCCCGAGGTGTCCGCCCACGTCCCGGCCCCGGCGGTGTGCCCCCGCTGCGGGGCCACGGGGCCGTCGGTGCGCACGGTCCCCGACGCCTGCGCCGATCCCGACTCCCGGCGCTCCGGTCTGTCCGACCGGCTCGCGAAGTCCCCGGGGGCGCATTCGAGGTTCGACAGCTTCACGCACTTCCTGGAGGGCATGGTCCTCGCCGGCATCGGCGCGGGCCTCGCCTACAGCGGTGTACAGAACGACAAACCCCTCTACACGGTCGGCGGCGCGGTCCTCGCCGTCCTCCTCTTCGCCGGCACCCTCTGGGTGATCCGCGGCGAGTCCCGTGAACGCGCCACCGTCACGGCGGGCGGACCCCGCGCCGAAGCCCTCTGGCGGCCCGCCCACCACTGTGCCTCCTGCGACCGCGTCTTCTACCCCGGTGGCAGCCCGTGGCCCGGCCCCCTGACGACGGACCAGTTCCGGAAGTACGTCTGGACCGAGGCCGGCTTCGAGCAGCACATGGACGCGAGACTGGCCGAGGTGGAACTTCCGCCCCGTGACCTCGCCCACCCCACGCACCCCGCCCACCCCACGCACTCCGCCCACCCCACGCACTCCGCCGGACCCGCCGACCCGAGGGGCACCCACGGCCATGCCTGACGCCCCTGTCGTCCACAGCGACGACCCGGCCTCCTTCCCGCACAGCGTCCTCGCCGAACGGCACCCCGCCCTCCTGCGCAAGGTCCGGGACGCCACGCCCTACGGCCCCGAACAGCGCCACGCCCTGGACGAGTTGCTGCACAACACGCTCCACGGCACCGTCGAACCACCGGCGGACGACGACTGGTGGGACACCTGGAACGTACGCCGCCACGCCGGCCGCTCCTGGTTCACCCTCCCCTTCCTCGTCGCCGAGAGCTGCTTCTACCGCCAACTCCTGCGCGCGGTCGGCTACTTCGGCCCCGGCCCCTGGCAGGGCGTCGACCCGTTCCGCCCCTTCAAGCTCGCCGAACTGGACACCCCCGAAGCGGCCGCCGAACTCGCCGCCCTCGGCCCCCTGTCGAGCCGGCCCGCCCCGGACCAGCTCAAGGCGCTCCTCCACGGCTCCCTCTGGGGCAACCGCGCGGACCTGGGCTTCCGCCTCCAGACCGAGGGGGACGGCGAGGCCACCGCCGCGTCCCCCCTGGTGGCGGACGACACCGAGCCACTGCTCTCCCTGCTGACGGACGGGACCGGAGCCCTGGCCGGGCGCACCCTCTGCCTGGTCGCCGACAACGCGGGCCGGGAACTGATCCCCGACCTCCTCCTCGTCGACCATCTCCTCGCCCACGGCCATTTCGCCCGGGCCGTCCTGCACCTCAAGCCGTACCCGTACTTCGTCTCGGACGCCACCACCGCCGACACCCTCGACGCGGTGCACCACCTGGTCGCGGCGAAGACCGACGCGGGACACCGCCTCCACGCCGCCCTCACCGAGGGCCGCCTGACCCTGCGCACCCATCCCTTCTCCTGCGCACCCCTGCCCTACGCGGACATGCCGCCCGACCTCCACGACGACTTCGCCTCCGCCGACCTCACCCTGATGAAGGGCGACCTCAACTACCGCCGCCTGGTGGGCGACCGCCTCTGGCCCCCCACCACCCCCTTCACCGAGGCCACCTCCTACTTCCCCGCCCCGGTGGCAGCCCTGCGCACCCTCAAGTCCGACGTCATCACCGGCCTGACCCCCGAAACGGAAACGGCCCTCGTGGCCACCGAGGGACAGCGCTGGCGCACGAGCGGGACGAGAGCGCTGATCCAGGTCCGGGTCTGACGGCGCCGTGGCTCCCGCCTCCGGGTGGTCCCTCGCTGCGCGGCGCGCTCGGACTCACGTCCGGATTCACGCGATGGTGTGATCATGTGCCTCTGTCCGGATGCCCGCCGCAGGCCACGGGTAGGGCCCGGCCATGACGCAGCCGTTCGTACTCCCGCACTTCTACATGCCGTATCCCGCGCGGCTGAACCCCCACCTCGAAGAGGCCCGTGCTCATTCCTCCGGGTGGGCGCGGGAGATGGGCATGCTGGAGGGCTCCGGTGTGTGGGGCCAGGCGGACCTGGACGCGCACGACTACGGCCTGCTGTGCGCGTACACCCATCCCGACTGCGACGGTCCGGCGCTCTCGCTCATCACCGACTGGTACGTGTGGGTGTTCTTCTTCGACGACCACTTCCTGGAACTCTTCAAGCGGCCCCAGGACCGCCCCGGAGGCAAGGCCCACCTCGACCGGCTCCCGCTGTTCATGCCGCTGGACCTCTCCACCCCCGTGCCCGAGCCGCGGAACCCGGTGGAGGCGGGTCTCGCCGACCTCTGGGCCCGTACGGTGCCGTCGATGTCGATGGACTGGCGCCGCCGCTTCGCCGTCGCGACCGAGCACCTGCTCAACGAGTCGATGTGGGAGCTGTCCAACATCAACGAGGGCCGGATCGCCAACCCGGTCGAGTACATCGAGATGCGCCGCAAGGTCGGCGGCGCCCCCTGGTCGGCCGGGCTGGTCGAGTACGCGACCTGCGAAGTCCCGTCCTCCGTCGCGGAGTCCAGGCCCCTGAGGGTCCTGATGGAGACCTTCTCCGACGCCGTCCATCTGCGCAACGACCTGTTCTCGTACCAGCGTGAGGTCGAGGACGAGGGCGAGAACAGCAACGGCGTGCTCGTCCTGGAGACCTTCTTCGGCTGCGGCACCCAGCAGGCCGCCGAGACGGTCAACGACATCCTCACCTCCCGGCTGCACCAGTTCGAGAACACCGCGCTCACCGAAGTCCCCGGAATCGCCCTGGAGAAGGGCCTCACCCCGGCCGAGACCGCCGCCGTCGCGGCGTACACGAAGGGCCTCCAGGACTGGCAGTCCGGCGGCCACGAGTGGCACATGCGCTCCAGCCGCTACATGAACGAAGGGGCCATCGCCGCGCGCGGCCCGCTCGACCTAGGCGGCACGGTCCTCTCCGGCCCCGCCCTGGTCGCCCGGGCCGGGTTCGGCACGTCCGCCGCCGACGTGGGGGCACTGCTCGCGACCGCCGCCGCGGAACGGCTGCGGGCGCACACGCATCAGCCGTACCAGAAGGTCGGACCGTCGCGACTGCCGGACTTCTTCATGCCCTTCCAGGTGGAACTCTCCCCGCACCTGGACGGCGCCCGCCCCCGCCTCACCGCCTGGGCGCACGCGACGGGCATCCTCGGCGAGGGCGTCTGGGACGAGGAGCGGCTCGCCGCCGCCGACCTGCCGCTCTGCTCGGCCGGCCTCGACCCGGACGCCACCCCCGAGCAACTCGACCTCAGCTCCCAGTGGCTTGCCTGGGGCACTTACGGCGACGACTACTACCCCCTGGTCTTCGGCCACCGCCGCGACCTCGCCGCCGCCCGGCTGACCACGGCCCGGCTCTCCGACTGCATGCCCGTCGAGGGCGAGCCGGTCCCCGTCCCGGTGAACGGCATGGAACGGGGCCTGATCGACCTCTGGGCGCGGACGACGGCGGGGATGACCCCGGACCAGCGGCGCGGCCTGAAGGCATCCGTCGACAAGATGACGGAGAGCTGGGTGTGGGAGGTGTTCAACCAGATCCAGCACCGTGTCCCCGACCCGGTCGACTATCTGGAGATGCGCCGCGCCACCTTCGGCTCCGACCTGACCCTCAGCATGTGCCGGATGGGCCACGGCCCGCAGATCCCGGAGGCGGTCTACCGCAGCGGCCCCGTCCGTTCACTGGAGAACGCGGCGATCGACTACGCCTGCCTCGTCAACGACGTCTTCTCCTACCAGAAGGAGATCGAGTACGAGGGCGAGGTCCACAACGCGATCCTCGTCGTGCAGAACTTCTTCGGCTGCGACTACCCGACCGCGCTCGGTGTGATCCACGATCTCATGACCCAGCGCATGCAGCAGTTCCAGCACGTCGTGGCCCATGAACTCCCCATTGTCTACGACGACTTCGGGCTGTCGGACGAGGCGCGCGGCATCATGGGCGGCTATGTGACCGACCTGCGGAACTGGCTGTCCGGCATCCTCAACTGGCACCGGGCGGTGGACCGTTACAAGCCGGAGTTCCTGGCCCGCCGGGCCCACGGCTTCGTCCCGGACCGGCCGCCGGTCCTGTCCTTCGCGCCGGCGCACGCGGGCTGAGCCCCACCGGGTCGGGCCGGGGCCGAGCCCCGACGGTCAGGCCGCGTGGGGCGCCACCGCCCGGGTCGCGTGCTCGACCGCGGCCCGGGCGAACGCCCGCAGGACCGGGTGCGGCCGGCTGCCGTCGCCGGCCAGCTCCGGCTGGAAGAGCGTCGCCAGGAAGAAGGGGTGGCCGGGCAGTTCGGCGATCCGGACGTGCCCGTCCTCGTCGTGCCCCGAATACCGCAGGCCGTGCGCGCGCAGGGTGTCGAGGTGACGGGTCGGCCCGTACGCGCAGAAGTACCGTTCCACCGACCGCTCGGTGTTCATCACGGACTGCGCGAGCGAACCGGGCTCGACGACGACCGTCGCCTCGTGCCCGATCAGGGAACACGCGAGCGGTTCGATGAGGAAGTCCTCGGCTCCCGGGTCGCTCTCGGCGTGCGCGACCCGGGTGAGCCCGCACACATGCCGGGCGTACTCCAGCAGCGCGTGCTGGAAACCGCCGCACGTCCCCAGGAACGGGATGCCCTCCTCCCGAGCCGTCCGGATCGCGGACAGTACTCCGGCCTCGCTGCGGTACGGGCTGCCCGGCACCACCCACACCGCGTCGAAGCCCCGCACGGCCCCCGGGGCGGCGGCGGCGTCCTCCGAAGGGATCCAGTACGCGTCGAGGACGAGCCGGTCGCGCCCGGCGAGGGCGTCCAGGAGCAGCGGAACGCGGCTGTGGGAGACGACATCGGGGGAGCGGTCGCCGACCAGGGCGATCCGCGCGATGCGGGCGGGAGCGGAAGGGACGGGCCGAGCGGTGTCGTTCGTCATGCCCGTCATCCTCGGCGCGCCCCCGACTTCACGTCCAACGATGATCTCTGCATCCCCGATAAGCGTCACTGATGGGCGGGCGGGTGATCCACCTGCGCGATCCTGTCCGCCATGGATCCGCATCTGCTGCGCACGTACGTCACCGTGGCCCGGCTCGCCTCCTTCTCCGAGGCGGCCCGCGAGCTGGGCTACACCCAGTCCGCGGTGTCCCAGCACATCGCCGCGCTGGAGCAGGACCTCGGGGCCCCGCTGCTGACCCGGCGCCCCGTCCTGCCCACGGCCGCGGGCGAGCGGCTCCTCGAACACGCCGGCCCCCTGCTGCTGCGCCTGGACGCGGCCCGCGCCGACGTCGTACGGATGGCGACCGCCCCCGAGCACGGGCTGACGCTGGCGGCGACCCCGACGGCACTCGGCCCCCGGACGGTCGCCGCGCTGCCCGCCGCCGGGGTGACCCTGCGGACCCTGGCCCGCGACGACATCCCGGCGGCCGTCGCCACCGGCGCGGCCGACCTCGGCCTGGTCGACGGGCTCGCCGCCCCCAGCGACCCCCTCCGGCTCCCCGACGTGGCGCCCCTGACCACCCGGGGCGTCGGCGAGGAGGCCGTCTGCGTGCTGCTCCCCGCGGGTCACCCCCTCGCCGGCCGCCCCGGACTCCGCCTCACCGACCTCGTCGACGCCCGGTGGCTCGACGCCCCCGCCGCGGGCCTCCCCCTGGACCGGCTCCGCGCCGCGAGCGGCACCGGCGGCGTCCGCACCGCCCTGCGCTACGAGGGCACCGACCTGCGTACCCTCACGACCCTCGCCGCCGCCGGCCACGGCCTGACCGTCCTGCCCCGCGGCTTCGCCGCCGACGTCCCCGGCGCGGTCGCCGTCCCGCTGGTCGGACCGCGCCTCGTGCACCGCACGGAGATCGTGTACGGCGGCACGCCCGGGGGAGCCGCCGCGGCCCTGGTCCGGGAGCTGACCCGGCCGCAGCCGGTTGCGGGGCCGATGTGACGGGGTGTCAGTCTCACTCTTTCGTGGCTCGTCGGGCCGGGACGGCCCGGGTAGATGTCCGGCCGGAGGTGGCGACACCATGGAACAGACCGCGTTGAGACCCAAACCCCTGCCGGGCCGGGAGCCCGGTGACGACCGTCCGTCCGGCACCGCCCGGCGCCCGCACGCCGCACCCCGCCGCGCCCGGCAACGACTGATCACCCTGCTGTTCGCCCTGGTCATCTGTGTGGCCCTCGTCCTGTCGGGCGTGGGGCTCGGCACGATGGGCGCCACCGTGATCGGTATGAGCCGACTCGCGGAGCTGCGGGCGGACGCGCAGGAGGCCGCCGCCCGGTCCGACGGCGGCCGGTCCCGGCCGGGACCTGTCTCCTCGACCCCCGGACAGGGGAGTTCGCTGCCCGCGAGCCCCGTGGCCGCCGTGCGCCCCGCCCTCGGTGTCGACGTCGTCGACGCCCCCGCGGACGCCCGCGGCCGAGGGGCGCTCGTGGCCGGGGTCCATGTGCCCGGCGCCGGCCACCGCGCGGGCCTGGTCCGCGGCGATGTCGTGCTGGCCCTGGGCGGCACCCGGACCGGCACGGCGGCCGACCTCGCGCGGGCGATCGCCGCCGCCCGCCCCGGTACGGCGCTCAGGCTCGCCGTACGCCACGCGAACGGCACCCGGCAGGACCTGGTGGCCGTACCGGGAGTGACCACCTGACCGTGGCGCGTCGCCCGGACAGGGGCCCACGGGGCCGGATCGCGCCCGAGAACCGAGGCCGGGCCTCAACGACAGCGGACGCCATGACGCAATCGGGCTCGCGTGCGCGGCGGCGGAGGGGCAGGATGCTGCCCGTAGGTCCAGGGAGCCCCGAGCAGACGGAGGCAAGGATGACCGGCCCGCCCCCGCCCTTCACCGCCGACGACCACCGGGCCCGCATGCGGCGCGCGGCACGGGCCGCCGCGGACGCCGGGCTCGACGGACTGCTGATCGCGCCCGGCCCGGACCTGGTGTGGCTGACCGGGCACCGCCCGCCGGAGACCGAGCGCCTGACGATGCTGGTGCTGCGCGACGGCGAGGACCCCGTGCTGGTGGTGCCCACGCTGGAGGCCCCGGACGCCGCCGGGGCACCCGGCGGGGCCGCGCTCACGCTCCGCGACTGGACCGACGGCAAGGACCCCTACGAGGCGGTCCACTCCGTCCTGGGGCCGCGCGGCCACTTCGGTGTCAGCGACAACACCTGGGCGCTGCACCTGCTCGGTCTGCGACGGCGGCTGCCCGGGACGACTTACACCGCGCTCACCGAGGCCCTGCCGATGCTGCGGGCCGTGAAGGACGCGGCCGAGCTGCGGCGGATGGCGGCGGCGGGCGAGGCCGCGGACCGGGCGTACGAGGAGATCCAGCAGGTGCCCTTCGCCGGGCGCCGGGAGGCCGAGGTCGCGGCCGACCTCGCCGGGCTGCTGCGTCGGTTCGGGCACTCCCAGGTCAACTTCACCATCGTCGCCTCCGGCCCGAACGGCGCCAACCCGCACCACGAGGCCGGCGACCGCGTCATCCGCGACGGCGACATGGTCGTCCTCGACTTCGGCGGCCTCAAGGACGGCTACGGCTCCGACACCTCCCGGACCGTCCACGTCGGCGAACCGTCCGCCGAGGAGCGTGAGGTGCACGACCTCGTACGGGCCGCGCAGGAGGCCGGGTTCCGCGCGGTACGGCCCGGCGCGGCCTGCCAGGACGTCGACCGGGCCGCCCGCGCCGTCATCACCGACGCCGGGTACGGCGACCGCTTCGTCCACCGCACCGGGCACGGCATCGGCGTCACCACCCATGAACCGCCGTACATGGTCGAGGGGGAGGAGCGCCCCCTCGTGCCAGGCATGTGCTTCTCGGTCGAACCCGGTGTCTATCTGCCGGGCCGGTTCGGGGTCCGGATCGAGGACATCGTGACGGTCACCGAGGACGGCGGCCGACGCCTCAACAACACCGCGCGCGAGATGGCGGTGGTCGAGTGACCGAGCGCGTACCCTCGCTGCTCTGAGCCCCCGGACGACGGCGCGACCATGACCCAGGCACCGACACCCACCGCGGACAGCGTCCGCCTGCTGGTCCGTTCCCTGCTGCGGAACGGGGCGGGCCGGAGCGGCGGCGAGCGCTCCGACGGACCCGACGTACGGCCCGTCGCCGGGGACGACCCGCACCGCACCTGGTGGGTCGGCACCCGCCATGTGCTGCGCCTGACGACCGACCGCCACGCCGTCGTACGGCAGAAGCGCGAGCTGCGGCTGCGGGACCTGGTGCGTCCGCACATCGGCGTGGCCGTCCCGGTGAGCGTCGCGCACGGGGAGTGGTCCGGTGCTCTCACCTACACGCTCGACACCAGACTGCCGGGCGGCTCGGCCGAGGACCACGACGTGTCCGCGGTGGGCGAGGCCGATCTGGCGGCGCTCCTCACGGGTCTGCGCGAGGTGCCGCCGCGGCAGGCCGAGGCGCTCGGGGTACCGCGGCTCGCCCCGCGCTCGCTGGAGACGTTGCGTACGGCGGCGGGGCGGGCGGCGCGGGTCCTCGCCGAGGCGGACGAGTTCGACGCGGGGCGGCTCGGGCAGCTGACCTCCGGGAGCGCCGCGCAGCTGACGGCGCCGGGGGCGGTGCTGGTCCACCACGGGCTGACGGGCGACCACCTCGTGGTGAGCGCGGACGGCCGGGTCCGTGGGGTCCTCGGCTGGAGCGACACGGCCGTCGGTGACCCCGCCGAGGACATCGCCGGGCTCGCCACGGCCGTGGGTTCCCCGGCCGCCGTCCGCGCGGCCACCCTCGCGGGGTACGGTGCCCGGCCCTGTCTGCGTGGTCTCTGGCTGGCCCGCTGCGACACGGTCATCGCTCTCGCGGAGGGCCTGCGGGGCCGGGGCCGGGCCCCGCTCCCGGTCCTCCGCCACCGCCTGCGGCGCACCTGGGAGGCGATCCTGCTGGAGAGGGTGACGGATCTGCGGGGCGAGGACTGACGGGACCCTGTCCTGCCGCCGGGTGCCGTGCTCACGCCACCGTCAGCACCACGCACGACTCCCCGCCCAGGGTCAGCACCCCGTCCGCGCCCGGTGCCGCCACCGGGTCCCAGGACGCCAGTACCCGGGCGTGCGGGACCCCGACCGGAATCGAGGCGGTCTCCTTGCCCAGGTTCAGTGCCACGCGCACGTCACCCCGCCGGAAGCCGAACCACCGGGCCTCCTCGTCGTAGGCGACCTTGACGTCGGAGAGATCGGGGTCGGACAGGTCGGGGAAGGTGCGGCGGAGGGTGACGAGGGTGCGGTACCAGGCCAGCATCCGGGCGTGCGGCTCGCGCGCCGGCTCGGACCAGTCGAGGCAGGAGCGGTCGCGGGTCGCCGGGTCCTGGGGGTCGGGCACGTCCTCCTCGGCCCACCCGTGCGCCGCGAACTCCCGGCGCCGCCCCCGCCGTACCGCCTCCGCGAGTTCCGGATCGGTGTGGTCCGTGAAGAACTGCCAGGGGGTGGAGGCCGCCCACTCCTCGCCCATGAAGAGCATGGGGGTGAAGGGGCCCGCGAGGACGAGCGCGGCCGCGCAGGCCAGCAGGCCGGGGGAGAGGGTCGCGGCGAGGCGGTCCCCCTCGGCGCGGTTGCCGATCTGGTCGTGGGTCTGGGTGTAGCCCAGCAGCCGGTGCGCGGACAGGCTCGTACGGTCCAGGGGGCGGCCGTGGCGGCGCTCCCGGAAGGACGAGTACGAGCCGTCGTGGAAGTAGCCGCCCGTCAGGGTCTTCGCCAGACCCGCCAGACCGGCCCGCGCGAAGTCCTCGTAGTAGCCCTGCTCCTCACCGGTCAGGGTGGTGTGCAGGGTGTGGTGGAAGTCGTCGTTCCACTGGGCGTGCAGCCCGAGCCCGCCCTGCGCGCGGGGGGTGACCAGACGCGGGTCGTTCAGGTCCGACTCGGCGATCAGGAACAGCGGGCGGTCCACCTGCTCGGCGAGCGCGTCGACGGCCGTCGACAGCTCCTCCAGGAAGTGCAGGGCACGGGTGTCCTTGAGCGCGTGCACCGCGTCCAGCCGCAGTCCGTCGAGGCGGTAGTCGCGCAGCCAGGCGAGCGCGCTCTCCAGGAAGTACGCCCGCACCTCGTCCGAGCCGGGCGCGTCCAGGTTGACCGCCGCGCCCCAGGGCGTGTGGTGCCGCTCGGTGAAGTACGGGCCGAAGACGGGCAGGTAGTTGCCGGAGGGGCCCAGATGGTTGTGCACGACGTCGAGCACGACCCCGAGGCCCAGCTCGTGCGCCGCGTCCACGAACCGCTTCAGCGCCTCGGGACCGCCGTACGGCTCGTGCACGGCCCACAGCGAGACGCCCTCGTAACCCCAGCCGTGCGTCCCCGGGAACGGGCACAGCGGCATCAACTCCACGTGTGTGACGCCCAGTTCGACCAGATGCGCGAGGCGCCCGGCGGCCGCGTCCAGAGTGCCCTCGGGGGTGTAGGTGCCGATGTGCAGCTCGTACAGCACCGCGCCCGGCAGCCCGCGCCCGGACCACGCGGCGCGCCACGCGTACCGCCCGTGGTCGACGACCGCGCTCGGTCCGTCGGGGCCGTCGGGCTGCCGGCGCGAGCGTGGATCGGGCAGGACCGGGCCGTCGTCGACGGCGAAGCCGTAGCGCGTGCCGTCCGATCCCTCCGCCTCGACCGTCCACCACCCCGGCCGCCCGGGATCGCGCTCCATCGCGTGTGTCGCGCCCTCACGGTGGAGCGTCGAACGGTCGGCCTGCGGTGCCCACACCTCGAACTGCACGGAACGCTTCTCCCTCGGCTGCCGGTGGTCCTTCTGGGTAGTCAGGGGCCGAGCCGCTCCGGGACGTACCCACACGTGCCGGAACCGCTCGCCTCCATCGTGCGCCAAACGGGATCTCCGCGCGGTCGGATCGCCGCTTTCGCCCCGTGAGTCGCACCACCGGTCAGGCATGTGTCCGGGGATGGTCACCGTTTACGGCTTGTCTGGACACCCCAGGCCCCCCTGACCGACAATCACACGCGTGACGTCGTCCTTCGAGTTCCACACGTACCCCGCGCGACTGTCGGACGCCGAGCGCGACCGCGCGCTGAGGGCGCTCCGTGACGGCGTCGCCCTCGGCCGTCTGTCGCACGACACGTTCATCCGGCGGATGGAGCTGGCGCTCACCGCCCGCCGCTCCGACGAACTCGCCGTGCTCGTCGCCGACCTGCCCGTCGAGAAGCGCTGGTCCCGGCTGGTGCTCGGCACCGTCGGAGCGGTCTCCGGTTTCGGTGTGAAGCTGCGCCGGGCCTGGCAGGCCGAGCGGCTCCCCAAGCTCCAGCTGCCGCACCCCGGGAGGGAGCACGCCCTGCGCATCGGCCGAGACCCCGGCAGCGGTCTTCGGCTCAGCCACGAGACGGTCTCCCGGGTGCACGCCGAGCTGAGCCGCCAGGGCGGCCTGTGGATCCTGCGCGACCTCGGCTCCACCAACGGCACCACCGTCAACGGCCGTCGGGTGATCGGCGCGGCCGTCGTCCGTGACGGCGATCAGGTCAGTTTCGGCCGCATGAACTTCCGTCTCTCCTCGGAATGACCTTCCGACCGATCCCACGGCAAAGCTCTGGCCTGGGATTTACGCAGCGAGTTTGTCAACTTCCCTTCCCTTCCAGGGTGTTGACGTGCGTTCTCGGCCGTGACTGACTGTGTGTACACCATGCACACCAGGTGAACCGACGGCACCACATTCGTGGAGGTGTGTGCCCTGCCGCCACTCCTCCGCTATCCGACCGTGGACGAGTTGTCCGCCCGTGCGGCGGCCCTCGTCGACCGGCATCCGCACCGCGCCCGACTGCGCCGCGTGGGCACCTCACGGGCGGGCACCCCGATGTGGCTGCTGTCCGTCGGACGGGGCGGCCGCCACACCCTCGTCGTCGCCGGCCCGCACGCCAACGAGCCGGTGGGCGGGGCCACCGTCCTCCGGCTCGCCGAACGGGTTCTGGCCGACCCCCGGTTGAGCGAGGGCGCCGACACCACCTGGAACCTGCTGCTGAGCCTCGACCCCGACGGCTCCCGCCGCAACGAGGGCTG
The DNA here is from genome assembly GCF_053593335.1 of Streptomyces sp. NPDC002324. NCBI lineage: Bacteria > Bacillati > Actinomycetota > Actinomycetes > Kitasatosporales > Streptomycetaceae > Streptomyces > Streptomyces sp. NPDC002324. The sequence continues at coordinate 17,030 of NZ_JBSFCF010000016.1, read as the reverse complement.
GCTGTCCGGCCCGTACACCCTCGGGCACCACTTCCGGCACTTCTTCCGCCCCGGTTTCCTGGAGCAGCCCGAATGGCTGCCCGACGGCGCCGCCGGCGCCGTCATGCCCGAGACCCGCGCCCTGCTCGACCTCCAGGACGAACTGCGGCCCTTCTTCCAGTGCTCCCTGCACGGCGTCGACGTCGGCGGTGGCTTCGTCGAGCTGACCCGTGACCTGCCGGGCCTCGACCGGCGCGTCGCGTGCGCCGCGGCCCGTCTCGGCATCCCGCGCGAGCTGAGCCCGTACGACACCCTGTACTGGCCCCGCCTCGGCACCGCCGTCTACCGCATCCCGCCCCCGCGCCGCGGCGACCTCGCCGCCGCCATCACCGAGGCCGCCGTCGAGTCGACCTGGTACCACCCCCACCGCTACGGCACGGTCACCGCCGTCGTCGAGGCACCCATGTGGGGCGTGAGCGCCGTCGAGGACGCCTCCCCGTCGCCCGACGCCGACGCCGTGCTGCGCCGTGTCAGCCGCGCGCTGCGCCGCGACACCCGCCTTCTGGAGGGCATCCTCGGCCGCGTCCGCACCTCGGTGGGCGGCGGCCCGGACGCCGCCCGGTTCCTCGCCCCGGTCGACGACTACCTCCTGGTCGGGCCGGGCCTCGCCGACTCCTGGGACCCCGACGTCCACGACGGCGCCGCCCGGCCGCTGCCCCCGCTCGACACCGCCCGCCTCACCACCCTCGCCATCTCCGGCCGCCGGGTCGCCCTGCGCACCGCCGGGCTGCTGCACCAGCTGGTGACCCGCGCCGGACGCGACCCGGCGGACGCGCTGCCCGAGCTGGACCGGCTCGTCGAGGAGTGGTGCGCCGACTACCGCGACGGCTACCGGGCGCGCTGGATCCCCGTGGCCCGCCAGGCGGAGTACCAGACCCGCGTGGTCCTCGCCGCGTTCGACCTGGCGGCCGGGCGCCCGGACGGCTCCCGTTCGGGTGAGCCGGGATGGAGTTCCGAGCCCGCCGTGCCGATGCACCGGGAATGACGAACCCCACCCGCGCGGTACGCGCCGGCCTGCTCGCCGCCCTCGCCCTCCTCAGCGTCGCCGCCTCGGCCCCCGGCCGGGCGACCGCCGTCCAGGGCGACTGGCTCTACGTCTCCCTCACCCGCGGCGACGCCCGCTCCTCCGACACCCGGGGCACCCTGCTCCTGTGCGACCCGCCCCAGGGCCACGGCCGCGCCGCCGAGGCCTGCGCGGAACTCCGCCGCTTCGACGGCGACATCGCCCGCATCCCCCACCGGCCCACCCTCTGCACCCAGATGTACGCCCCCGTCCGCGCCACCGCCGAGGGCCAGTGGAACGGCCGACAGGTCGCCTACGAACGGACCTTCGCCAACGCGTGCGTGATGGCGGCCCGCACGGGAGCGGTGTTCGCCCTGTCGGACTGACCCGTCAGGTCCCCGTGGCCCCCCGCGCACAGGACGCGGCCGCCAGCACCGTGCGCACCTGATGCTCGACCTGGTCACCCAGCGGCACCGGCCGGGCGCGGAACCGGTCGGCGAAGGACTCGCACCACTCGGCGACGAGCCCTTCGAGGAGGGGCGCCCCCGGGGCCTCGGCTTCCACCAGGGCGCGCCGCAGCATCGCCGCGGCCCGCAGCGGCAGCCGGCGCCCGAAGGCGTCCACACTGCCCACATACGCCGTCGACAGGTCCGGCGGCGGCCCGTCGGTCCAGTCCCGGGCCAGCCCCGGCACCAGGGCCAGCGCCCACCGGGCGGCCCGCAGCAACGGCCCCTCGGGGCCCGGCAGCCGGGGCAGCGCCTGAGCGAGCACCCGCTCCACCTGGCCCGCGTCCGCGAGGAGCCGCCGCGCCAGATGGCGCAGCGCCGCCGCCGGGGCCGGGTGCGGGGCGATGTCGTCCACCAGGTCGCTCGCCCACATCGGTACCTCGACGACCGCCGTCAGGCCGCCGTACCGGTGGGCGTGGTACCAGGTGCTGTGCCGGGCGTCGTCCGGCATGCTCGGGTAGGCGGCGTGGCCGCCGGGCCGGGGCATCACGAACACCCCCGGCCCGGACACGGGCCAGCCCGCGGCGTCCGAGGCGCCCCTCTCCACCGGTATCCCCAGCTCGGCCGCGGACTTGGCGAACGGCTCGGCCAGCCCCGGCACGTCCTTCGTCAACTGCACCCAGCTGCCGCCGAGATCGGTGCCGTGCAGGGTCACCTGGAGGTAGGGCCGCAGCTCGTCCAGCACACCGAGCAGGGCGTGCGTCTCGGGCGGCAGCCGGTCCGGCGGCAGTACCGACGGCGACCACTCCGGCTGCTCGGGACCGGCCGGCCGGAAGAACCCCAGGTGGTAGTCGAACAGGGTGCGCGGCGCCGGGGTCGTGTGCAGACTCGCCCCGTCCGGGTCGGCGCAGAGCACGAAGTGCCAGGAGACACCGGCCCGCAACTCCCGGTCCCGCAGGACCCGTTCGGCCAGTGCGAGCACCGTGGAGCCGCCGGTCGGCTCGTTCGCGTGGGCGCCCGCGACGACCAGGACCGCCCGTCTCGCGTGGCCCACGGACAGCAGCCGCAGCGGCCGGCCCGCACGGGACACACCGATCCGCCGCAGCGCGCACAGCCCCGGCCGGCGCGCCGTCAGAGTCCGTGCCGCCGCCTCCAGTTCCGCCACCGTGGGATAACCGAGCTCCGACAGCAGACCCACCCCCGTCCAGTCCACCTGGCATCAGCATCCGCACACCCGGCACGGCCGAGTGGGGGATATGCCCAGTGTCCGCCTTTATGGGGGGCGGCGCCCAGGGGCGCCCGAGCGCACTCACCGATTCCCCGCACGAGAGCCACCGCTCCCCGCCCGGCACCGGGTGACGCCTTACCCGTCACCCCGGCGGGGGAGCCGCCCTCAGGCGCCGACCCGCTCCAGGAGCGCGACCGGCAGCGTCCCGAAGAGATCCGCCACCCGCACGTCGCCCGTGAACTCCCGCTCCCCACCGAGCACCTCGGCCCACCGGCCCTTCGGCAGCGTCAGCCGGGTGTCCCGCCAGCCCCCGGCCTCCGCCAGCCGCAGCGACAGCCGTGTCACCGCCGTGACCACCTCCCCGGACCGGGCGAAGGCCACACAGTGCCCGGCCCCGGGCCCCTCCGCCGACAGCGGCGCGTACGTCGCCGAGTCCCCGAACACCTCCGGCCGCCGCGCGCGCAGCCGCAGCGCGGCCGAGGTGAGCCGGAACTTCTCGGACGCGTCGGGGCCCGCGTCGCGCGGCGCGAAGGGCCGGCGGTTGTCCGGGTCCACCAGCGCCCGGTACTCGTCCTCCGTTCCCTGGTAGAGGTCCGGCACCCCCGGCATGGTCAGCTGCACCAGGGCCGCGCCGAGGCGGTTGGCCCGCACGTACGGCTCCAGCTCCTCCCGCAGCGCGGCGACCCGGGTGTCCATGGCGGGGCCCCGCGCGACGAACTCCGCCACCGCCCCTTCGTACGCCGGGTTCTGCTCGGTCCAGGAGGTGTGCAGACCGGCCTCCCGGACATGCTTCAGCAGGGCGTCCCGCAGCCGGTCGCCGTCCGCGGGCCCGAGCCCGAACGCCGTCTGCCAGGCCGCCCACGCCAGCTGCGGATCCGGCACACCGGCCCCGTCGCCGTCTTTGGCCCCCGTCACCTCCGCCAGGACGTCACCCCACCGCTGCGGGCACTCCGCGAGTACCGCGATCGCCGCCCGCACATCCGCGCTGCGCTTGGTGTCGTGCGTCGACAGCACGGTCCCCGTCGCCGGCCAGTCGCGCTGCACCCGGGCGCAGTAGGCGTGGAAGTCCTCGGCCGACACGGCCGGGCTGCCCGGATCGCCCCCCACCTCGTTCGCCGAGAGCAGCGGCACGTAGCGGTAGAACGCCGTGTCCTCCACCGACTTCGCCCGCAGCGCCGACGAGGTCTGCGCGAACCGGGCCCGGAACTCCGCGTGCTCCGGCCCGTCACCGACCCGGCCCAGCACCAGATCCCGTACGGCGTCCACCGACCGGGCCTCCTCGGGCACCACGAACAGCGCGCGCGCCTCGGCCGCGGCCTCCTCGGTGAGGACGAGGGAGGCGTCCTCGGAGGTGTACGGCCGGTACACCTCCATCCGCGCGAGCAGCTCGCACAGCGCGGTGCGCAGCGCCCACGGCGCCTGGTCGCGCAGCGAGAGCAGAGGGGAGCGCTCGCACAACCGGTGCGCCACCCGGGTGAGCCGCTCCACCTCGGCGACCAGCTCGTGCGTGAGCACCCGGTACGCGGCCCGCCGCACGGTCGACTCCCAGTCGCCGCCCCGGTCGGTCTGCGCGGCCGTGAACCGCCGGTACCGGTCCACCAGTTCATCGGCCCCCGCCGGGTCCGTGAACAGCCCGTCGACGTGCCGCAGCGCGTCGTAACCGGTCGTCCCCGCGACCGGCCAGGCCGCCGGAAGCGGCTCCCCGTCCGCCAGGATCTTCTCGACGACGGTCCACCGCCCGCCGGTCGCCCCGTGCAGCCGCCGCAGATAGGCGTCCGGGTCGGCGAGCCCGTCGGGGTGGTCGACCCGCAGCCCGTCGACGACTCCCTCCGCCAGCAGCCGCAGGATCTTCGCGTGGGTCGCGTCGAAGACGTCCGGTTCCTCGACCCGCACCCCGATCAGCTCCGAGATGCTGAAGAAGCGCCGGTAGTTCAGCTCCGTCCGGGCCAGCCGCCACCACACCGGCCGGTACCACTGCGCGTCCAGCAGCTGCGGCAGCGGCAGCTTCTCGGTGCCCTCCCGCAGCGGGAACACATGGTCGTAGTAGCGCAGCTCCCGCCCGTCGACCACGAACTGGTCGATCTCCGCGCCCAGCGGCCCCCCGAGCACCGGCAGCAGCAGCCGGCCGCCCTGTGCCTCCCAGTCGATGTCGAACCACCGCGCGTACGCCGACTCCGGCCCCTCCCGCAGCACCTCCCACAGCGCCCGGTTGTGCCGAGGGGCCATGGCCATGTGGTTCGGCACGATGTCCACGACGAGGCCGAGTCCGTGGTCCCGCGCGGTGCGGGCCAGCGCCCGCAGTCCCTCCTCGCCCCCGAGTTCCTCCCGCACCCGCCCGTGGTCGACCACGTCGTAGCCGTGCGCGGACCCGGGGACGGCCTCCAGGACGGGGGAGAGGTGCAGATGGGAGACGCCGAGGGAGGCGATGTACGGGACGGCGGCCGCGGCGGCGGCGAAGGGGAAGCCGGGCTGGAGCTGGATGCGGTAGGTGGCGGCAGGCACGACAGAGGTCATGCAGTCCTACGTACCCGCCCCACGACATTTGGAGCACCGTGACACGCGACGACACGTATCGCTTCCGGGGACGCGGGGGTCCTCGCGCATCACGGGGCACTCCACCTAGGCCGGCCTTCGGAAGACCACCAGACTCCGGTCCACCAGACTCACCCTCTCCCCGGCCGCCACCTTCGGCCCGTCCACCGGAACCGCGTCCTCGCGCCCCGTGTCCACCACCATCTGCCACTGCGGCCCGTGATTGACCGGCACCACGAACTCCAGCGGCTCGGCCGACGCGTTCACCATGAGCAGGAACGAGTCGTCGCCGATCCGCTCACCGCGCGCACCCGGCTCGGAGATCGCGTTGCCGTTCAGGAACACGCTCAACGCCCCGGCCTGCGCCGAGTCCCAGTCCCGCTGCTCCATCTCCTGGCCCTGCGGCGTGAACCAGGCGATGTCCGACAGCTCGTCGTGCGTCCCCTCCACCGGCCGCCCGTGGAAGAACCGGCGCCGCCGGAAGACGGGGTGGTCCTTGCGCAGCCACACCATCGCGCGCGTGAACTCCAGCAGGTCCCCGTAGACCCCGCCGTCGTCCCCGTCCCCGTCCTCGCCGCCGCCGTCTGACGGCCAGGGCACCCACGACAACTCGTTGTCCTGGCAGTACGCGTTGTTGTTGCCGCCCTGCGTACGCGCGAACTCGTCCCCGTGGCTGAGCATCGGCACGCCCTGCGACAGCATGAGGGTGGCGATGAAGTTCCGCATCTGGCGGACGCGCAGCGCGGTCACCCCGGGGTCGTCGGTCTCGCCCTCGGCCCCGCAGTTCCAGGACCGGTTGTGGCTCTCCCCGTCCCGGTTGTCCTCGCCGTTGGCGTCGTTGTGCTTCTCGTTGTAGGAGACCAGGTCCCGCATCGTGAATCCGTCGTGGCAGGTCACGAAGTTGATGGAGGCCAGCGGGCGTCGCCCGTCGTCCTGGTACAGGTCGGAGGAGCCGGTCAGCCGGGACGCGAACTCCGCGAGCGTGCGCGGCTCGCCCCGCCACAGGTCGCGCACGGTGTCGCGGTACTTGCCGTTCCACTCGGTCCACAGCGGCGGGAAGTTCCCCACCTGGTAGCCGCCCTCGCCGACGTCCCAGGGCTCGGCGATCAGCTTCACCTGGGAGACCACCGGGTCCTGCTGGACGAGGTCGAAGAACGACGACAGCCGGTCCACCTCGTGGAACTGCCGGGCCAGCGTCGCCGCGAGGTCGAAGCGGAAGCCGTCGACATGCATCTCGGTGACCCAGTACCGCAGCGAGTCCATGATCAGCTGCAGGACGTGCGGCGACCGCATCAGCAGGGAGTTGCCCGTGCCCGTGGTGTCCATGTAGTAGCGCGGGTCGTCCGTGAGCCGGTAGTACGACGGGTTGTCGAGGCCCTTGAAGGAGAGCGTCGGCCCCAGGTGGTTGCCCTCGGCGGTGTGGTTGTAGACCACGTCGAGGATGACCTCGATCCCCGCCTCGTGCAGCGCCCGCACCGCCGACTTGAACTCCAGCACCTGCTGTCCCCGGTCGCCCCAGGAGGCGTACGCGTTGTGCGGGGCGAAGAAGCCGATCGTGTTGTAGCCCCAGTAGTTGCCGAGGCCCATGTCGGCGAGCCGGTGGTCGTTCACGAACTGGTGTACGGGCATCAGCTCCAGCGCCGTGACGCCCAGCGCGGTCAGATGCTCGATGATCGCCGGATGGGCGAGCGCCGCGTACGTGCCGCGCAGTTCCTCGGGCAGCCCCGGGTGGCGCATGGTGAGGCCCTTGACATGGGCCTCGTAGATCACCGTGTGGTGGTACTCGGTGCGGGGCCGCCGGTCGTCGCCCCAGTCGAAGTAGGGATTGACCACGACGGACGTCATCATGTGGGGCGCCGAGTCGAGGTCGTTGCGCTCCTCGGGCGCCCCGAAGCGGTAGCCGTACACCTCCTCGCCCCACTTGACCGCGCCGCTGATGGCGCGCGCGTACGGGTCGAGGAGCAGCTTCGCGGAGTTGGAGCGCAGCCCGCGCTCCGGCGCGTACGGGCCGTGCACGCGGAAGCCGTACCGCTGTCCCGGCATCACGCCGGGCAGGTACGCGTGCCGCACGAACGCGTCCGTCTCGCGCAGTTCCACCGCCGTCTCGGAGCCGTCGTCGTCCAGCAGACACAGCTCGACTCGATGCGCGGCCTCCGAGAAGACCGCGAAGTTGGTACCGGCGCCGTCGTACGTGGCACCGAGTGGATACGCCTGTCCAGGCCAGACCTGCATGGATACGACTCTTCCAGTTGTCGCGCGCCGCTGGGGGCGACTCCGAGGGGAGTCTCCCCCAAACTGATGGAACCTCCTAGGACATACGTCCCTCCTGCCCAGTGCGGGACACTTCGTGACGCTCCGGAGGCCGCCAGTGTCGGGTCCTCGCCGCCGACCACCTATGAATCAGCTCACTCCCGGCCCGGCGACGGGGCGGAACAGGGCCGTCACGTGCGGTAGTTGGGAAACGACCTGTCCATCCGGCTGTATCGTCATCCGCTACCGGAGTACCCTCCTTGATCGTTGAGTAGGGGTCGGCTCAGGGGAGCGGAAGGCGGTACGCGGGTGGGCTCGGGAGGGCTGGAGCTGCCTCCTGGTGACACGGGCGACACGGGTCACGAGGGGAACTCCACGGATGTCCCGCCCGGCGCGGTGTCCCTGGCACGGCCGATGGAGACGGGATCCATCGGCCCGGAACTGGACTGGAACGCCGATGCCTGGCTCGAAGTGCGCACCCGCGCCCAGCGGGCCGGCCGCGCCTACATCTGGCTGAACCTCGTCGAACAGCGGCTGCGCGCCGTGGTGGCCGCCGTGCTGCGGCCCGTCTACGAGCCCGTCCACGGCGACGACTGGGTGGTCGCCGCCGCCGGACCCGCAGGTCAGGAGTGGGTGCAGCGTGCCGTCGCCGTACGCGAGGTCAGCCGTCGCAAGGGCTATCTGCTCGACCCCGCCGACGACAACACCCTGAGCTTCCTCACCCTGCCCCAGCTGCGCGAGCTGATGGTGCAGCACTGGCCCTGCTTCGAGCCCTACATCGACGAGCGGCGCGACGTGGAACTGGCCCTGGACGAATTGGAGGTCACCCGGAACGTCGTCTCCCGCAACCGGGCCCTGTCCGAGGCCGTCCTCGCCCAGGCCGAGCGTGCCTCGGCGAAGCTGCTGGAGATCCTGGGAGCGGGCAGTGACGTGCCCTCCGCGCGCCGGCTGCCCGTTGACGCGGTCGAGGAGCTGGTCGGCGACCGGTACGCGGACGTCGTCGGCGTCCACCCCGACCGGGTGCGGCTGCTGCGGCAGTTCCCCGCCGAGGACCTCTTCGGCGGCGCCCGCCGCCTCGACGCCATCGGCATAGGCCTGAACCTGCTCGTGCAGAACTTCTCCGGGCGGCGGCTCGTGCGGCTCGCCGAGTCGGGCTGCCGGGCGCGGCTGCTCTTCCTCAACCCGGCGTCCAGCGCGGTCAAGCGGCGTGAGCGCGAACTGGGCATAAAGAGGGGTGAGTTGAGCCGGGCGGTGGAGATGAACATCCTCCATATGCGCCGGGTCCGCTCGCGGCTGCGCGACCCCGACGCCTTCGAGATCCAGGTCTTCGACGAGACGCCCCGCTTCACCGCCTACCTCGTGGACGGCGACGGCTCGGACGGGGTCGCGGTCGTCCAGACGTATCTGCGCCGCACCCGGGGCATGGAGGCGCCGGTCCTCGTGCTGCGCGGCGGCAGCCGGGTGCTCAAAGCCGGCGACAACGGCGAAGTCGGGCTTTTGGACACCTACCGGGAGGAGTTCGAAGTGGCGTGGGCGGACTCGCGACCGGTGTCGTGAGCCGGGCGTGACGCGGGCCGTGACACGGTGGCGCGGCGTCAGGCGGAATGCGGTCCTCGGATTGTCAGTGGCCCATGCGATGGTGGTGGTCACTGGGGGAAAGCACCACCAAGAAGGGGGGCCAGCATGGGTTGGCACCGGCAGCTGCTGATCGGCTTCGACCTGGAGACCACCGGGACGGACCCGCGCGAGGCGCGTATCGTCACGGGCGCGGTGATCGAGGTCAGGGACGGGGAGCCGGTCGGACACCGGGAATGGCTGGCCGATCCGGGCATGGAGATCCCGGAGGAGGCGGTGGCGGTGCACGGCATCACCAACGCCCGCGCGGTCGCCGAGGGCAGACCCGCCGACCAGGTCGCCGACGCCATCGCCGACGTCCTCGTCTCCTACTGGAGGACGGGCGTCCCGGTCGTGGCGTACAACGCGGCCTTCGACCTGACCCTGCTCTCCGCCGAGCTGCGCCGGCACGCCCTGCCGTCCCTGCGCGACCGGCTCGGCACCGACCCGGCGCCGGTCATCGACCCGTACACGATCGACCGTTCCGTCGACCGCTACCGCCGCGGCAAGCGCAACCTCGAAGCGGTCTGCGGGGAGTACGGCGTCGCGCTCGACAGCGCGCACGACGCCTCCGCCGACGCCCTGGCCGCCGCCCGGCTCGCCCGCGCGATAGCCCAGCGCCACCCGAAGGTCGCCGCCCTCGGCCCGGCCGAGCTGCACCGCCGCCAGATCGAGTGGTACGCCGAATGGGCCGCCGACTTCCAGGCCTTCCTGCGCCGCAAGGGCAACCCCGAGGCGGTCGTGGACGCGACCTGGCCGCTGCGCGAGTCGGCCGAGGAGACGGTATGACGGCCGCCGCGATCTCCCTGCGCGAAGTCCGGGACGGCGACCTGCCGTTGTACTGGGAGTTCTCCTCCGATCCGGAGGGCCGGCGGATCGCCGCCTTCACGGGGGCGTACCACTACGACCGCGCGCTCTTCGACGCCCACTGGGCGAAGGTCCGTGCCGACCCCGACGTCCTGGCGCGCACGGTGCTCGCCGACGGCGAGGTCGTCGGCACCGCCGCCGTCTACGGGCCGCCGGACGAACGCGAGGTCACGTACTGGATCGACCGCGCCCACTGGGGCCGGGGCCTCGCCACGGCCGCGCTCGGCGCCCTGATCGACCTGGTCCCCACCCGGCCCCTGCACGCCCACGCGGCCGCCGACAACACCGGCTCGATCCGCGTGCTGGAGAAGTGCGGCTTCGTCGTCACCGGCCACGACCGGGGCTTCGCCCGGGCCCGTGACGCCGAGATCGACGAGGTGGCGCTCATCCTCCGGGCCGTCTGACCGGGCCCCGCTCAGAACGGATACCAGCGGACCGTCTCGTCCCCCTCGCGCAGCGAGGCGACACGGCGTGCGAACTCGGCCGCCGCCGCCGGGTTGCCCGGCGCGTGCTGCGCCACCCAGGCGCAGCTCGCCGTCTCGCGGGCGCCCCGCAGCACCGAGCAGCCGTCCCACTCCCGCACGTCCCAGCCGTAGGTGGTCGTGAAGGCCTCGTAGTCCCGCGTCGGCAGCCCGTAGCGGTCGTGGGAGAGGGCCATGACGACGAGGTCGTGCTCGCGCAGGTCGCCGGAGAAGGTCTCCAGGTCGACGAGGACGGGGCCGTCCGGGCCGACGTGCACGTTGCGGGGGAGGGCGTCGCCGTGGATCGGGCCCGGGGGCAGCCGCGGGGTGAGGACGGCCGCGGCCGCCGCGAAGCCGTCGCGCCGCTCGCGGAGGTAGGCCGCGTCCGCCGGGTCGATCGCGTCGCCGGCCAGGCGCAGCCAGCGCTCCACGCCGCCCAGCAGTTCACGGCGGGGAAGTGCGAAGGGCGGGGCGGGGAGGTCGTGGACCAGTCGTAGGAGTTCGGCCAAATCGCGGGGACCTGCGGGGCGTACGGAGTCGGGCAGGCGGTGCCACACGGTCACCGGGTGCCCCTCGACGAGCAGCGCCTTCGGCTCGGCGGCCCGTACGGCCGGGAGGCCCGCCTCGGCGAGCCAGGCCGCGATGCCCAGTTCGCGGCGGGCCCGGTCCAGGAGTTCGGCGTCGCGGCCCACCCTGACCACCAGGTCACCGGCCGCGAACACCGCGTTCTCGCCCAGCGCGAGCAGCCGCGCGTCCCCGGCCGCACCGGGCAGCACACCGGCCGCGTCCAGGACGTCCCGCGCCCGTGCCTCGTCCATCCGTCGCCTCCGTGTCCGTACGGCCGCCGCTCCCCTCGGGGGCGTCGGGTTCACGCCATTCGGAGCCAGTCTCGCATTCGCACAGGTCGGAGCCTGTGCGCGCTGCCTTGACGCCCTGTCATGCCCTCAGGACCATGACGGACATGACCTTGGCGACCGCGAAGCCGAAACGCACGCGACCGGCCAAGCGGCGCACCCCGGCGGACGGCCGGGAGCGGCGCCCGATCGACCACGGCGCCTGGTTCCTGGTGCTGCCCGCGCTGATCCCCATCCTGGTGCTGAGCGTCGGACCGCTGCTCTACGGGATCGCGCTGGCGTTCACCGACGCCCAGTCCGGCCGGACCGCACCCACCCGCTGGATCGGCACCCTCAACTTCCAGGACCTGCTGCACGACACCCTCTTCCGGGAGTCGTTCCGCATCGGCCTGCTATGGGCGTTCGGTGTCACCGTGCCGCAGTTCCTGCTGGCCCTCGGTCTCGCCCTGCTCCTGAACCAGCCCCTGCGGCTGCGCTGGGCGGCACGGGCGCTCGCGATCGTCCCCTGGGCGATGCCCGAGGTGGTCGTCGGCATCATGTGGCGGCTCGTCTACAACCCCGACGCGGGCATTCTCAACGAGACCCTCCGCGACCTGGGCCTCGGCGACGGCCGCGACTGGCTGAGCGGACTGGCCACGGCGCTCCCCGCCGTCATGGTGGTCGGCGTCTGGGCGGGCCTGCCCCAGACCACCGTCGCCCTGCTCGCCGGGCTGCAGAACACCCCGCGCGAACTGCACGAGGCTGCCGCCATGGACGGCGCCGGCGCCTGGCGCCGCTTCCGCACGGTCACCTGGCCCGCCCTCAGACCCGTCGCCCTCGCCATCTCCGCGCTCAACCTGATCTGGAACTTCAACTCCTTCGCCCTGGTCTACGTCCTGACCAACGGCGGCCCCGGCGGCCGCACCCGCCTGCCGATGCTCTTCGCGTACGAGGAGGCGTTCCGCTATGGGCAGTTCGGGTACGCGGCGGCGATGGGATGCGTGATGGTCGCGGTGATCTCGACCGTCCTCGCCTTCAGTCTGGCCGGCCGGCTGAGGCGGGGTGGTGAGGCATGAGGTCCAGCGGGACCGCGCGCACCGGCCAGTACCTGGCCCTTCTCGCGTATCTCGTCTTCCTCGCGTTCCCCTTCCTCTGGCTGGTCTCCACCGCCTTCAAACCGGCGCGCGAGCTGGGAAGTCTCCATCCGACCTGGATCCCGGGGAACCCGACCCTCGCCAACTTCCGCCAGGCCTTCGACGAACAGCCGCTGCTGGAGGCCGCGCTGAACTCACTCCTCGCGGCGCTCGGCGCGGCGCTCGTCGCCGTACTCGTCGCCACCCCGATGGCCTACGTCATGGCCCGGCACCGCACGACGCTGTCGCGCATGGCGACCGGGTGGGTGGTGGTCAGCCAGGCGTTCCCGTTCGTGCTGGTGATCATCCCGCTGTTCCTGGTGCTGAAGAACCTGCGGCTGATCGACTCCGTGCCCGGGCTGGTCATGGTCTACGTGGTGTGGGCGCTGCCGTTCGCGCTGTGGATGCTCGTCGGCTACGTCCGGGCCGTGCCCGTCGAGCTGGAGGAGGCGGCCGCGGTGGACGGGGCCGGGAGGCTGCGGACGCTGGTGTCGGTGACGGCGCCGCTGCTGGCCCCGGGCATCGTGGCGACGGCGCTGTTCGCGTTCATCACCGCGTGGAACGAGTTCTTCTTCGCGCTGGTGCTGCTGAAGACCCCGCAGAAGCAGACTCTCCCGGTCGTCCTCACCCACTTCATCGGCGCGGAGGGCGCGGCCGACCTCGGCCCGCTGGCCGCCGCGGCGTTCCTCGCGACGCTCCCCTCGCTGGTCGTCTTCGCGGTCATCCAGAAACGGATCACGGGCGGCATGCTCGCCGGGGCGGTGAAGAGCTGATGCGCGCCCGATGGCCCGTCGCGGCCCTGCTGCTGTGCCTCCTGGCAGGCGGCTGCACGACCGGCGACGGTGACCCCGCCGACGGCCGGGTCACCCTCCGCTTCCAGTCCCTGGCCTGGCAGAAGGAGTCGGTCGCCGTCAACAAGGAGCTGGTGAAGGAGTGGAACGCCACCCACCCGGGCGTCGAGGTCGAGTACGTCCAGGGGAGTTGGGACAGTGTCCACGACCAGCTGCTCACCTCCTTCGAGGGCGGTGAGGCACCGGACATCATCCACGACGCCTCCGACGACCTCGCGGACTTCGCGTACGGCGGCTACCTCGCCGACCTGCGTGAGCTGCTGCCCGAGCGGCTCAGGACGGACATTCCGGGGCGCAGTTGGGAGACGACGACGTTCGGGGACGGGATCTACGGGGTGCCGTTCCTCCAGGAACCGAGGGTGCTGATCGCCAACGCGACGTGGTTGCGGAAGTCGGGCGTGCGCGTTCCGACCCCCGGGGACCCGTGGAGCTGGGCGGAGTTCGGCGAGGTCGTCGAGAAGCTGAGCGGCGACGGCGGGTACGGGGTCGCCTGGCCGCTGAAGGAGCCGGTGTCGGCCACCCTGAACCTCTCCCTCTCGGCGGGCGGGCGGCTGTTCCACCGGGACGCGGACGGCCGGGCCGAGGTCCGCTTCGAGGCGGCCGACGCCGTCGTCCCGAGGACCGTGCGGGATCAGGTGAACACCGACGGGAGCGCGCCCCGCACCACGCTGGGCATGGGCGGCTCCGACACCCTGCCCGGTTTCTTCGGCGGCAGGTACGCGATGGTCCCGCTCGGCTTCTCGTACCGCCAGCAGATCGTGCAGCAGGCCCCCGAGGGCTTCGACTGGCAGGTGCTGCCCGCCCCGGCCGGCGCCGACGGCCTCACCCAGGGCGTCAGCCCGCAGACCCTCTCGGTCGCCGAGGACAGCCCGCACAAGAAGGAGGCCGCCGAGTTCATCGACTTCCTGCTGCGCCCGGAGAACATGGTCCGCCTCGCCCTCGGCGACTGGATGCTTCCGACCGGCACCGAGGCCCTGAAGGACCCGGCGCTGCGCACGAGCGAGCACGACTGGGCCGTCGGCACGGCTCTCGCCGCCCACCTCCGCTCCGCCCCCGCCCAGTCCGTGCGCGGCTACCCGGAGTGGAAGGACAAGGTCGCCACCCCCGCCTACCAGGAGTACTACAGCGGCGCGATCGGCCTCGACGAGCTGCGCGACCGGCTGGAGGACGACGGGAACCTGGTGCTGGCCCGCTACCAGCGATGAGCCGTGGGCCGGAAACAACTTGCACGAGACGTCTCGTCTCTCATACGGTCATGGTCATGCCCTCCCACATCGCCATGTTCTCCATCGCCGCCCACGGTCACGTGAACCCCAGCCTCGAAGTGATCCGCGAGCTGGTGGCCCGCGGGCACCGGGTCACGTACGCGATCCCGCCCGCCTTCGCCGAGAAGGTCGCGGAGGCCGGTGCCGAGCCGAAGCTCTGGCACTCGACACTGCCCGGCCCCGACGCCGACCCCGAGGCCTGGGGCACCACCCTCCTCGACAACGTGGAGCCCTTCCTGGACGACGCGATCCAGGCCCTGCCCCAGCTCGTCGAGGCGTACGAGGGCGACGAACCCGACCTGGTGCTCCACGACATCACCTCCTACCCCGCGCCCGTTCTCGCCCGCCGCTGGGGCGTGCGGGCCGTCTCGCTCTCCCCGAACCTGGTCGCCTGGACCGGCTACGAGGAGGAGGTCGCCGCGCCCATGTGGGCCGAGCCGAAGAAGACCGAGCGGGGCCGTGCCTACTACGCCCGCTTCCAGGCCTGGCTGGACGAGAACGGGATGGACACGGACCCCGACTCCTTCGGCGCCCGCCCGGACCGCTCGCTGGTCCTCATCCCGAAGGCCCTCCAGCCGCATGCCGACCGGGTCGACGAGAGCCTCCACACCTTCGTCGGTGCCTGTCAGGGCGACCGTGCGGCACAGGGCGACTGGACGCGGCCGGCGCACGCCGAGAAGGTGCTGCTCGTCTCGCTCGGGTCGGCCTTCACCAAGCAGCCCGACTTCTACCGCGCGTGCGTGCGGGCCTTCGGTGACCTGCCCGGCTGGCACACGGTGCTCCAGGTCGGCAGGCACGTCGACCCGGCGGAGCTGGGTGAGATCCCGGCCGGTGTGGAGGTGCGGGACTGGGTGCCGCAGCTCGCGATCCTCAGGCAGGCCGACGTGTTCATCACCCACGCGGGCGCCGGCGGCAGTCAGGAAGGGCTCGCCACCGCCACGCCCATGGTCGCCGTACCGCAGGCCGTCGACCAGTTCGGCAACGCCGACATGCTCCAGTCGCTCGGCGTCGCCCGTCACCTCCCCAAGGAGGAGGCGACGGCGGACGCCCTGCGCGAGGCGGTCCTCTCCCTCGTCGACGACCCCGACGTGGCCCGCCGGCTCAAGGAGCTGCAGCGGGAGATGGCGGCGGAGGGCGGCACCCGACGCGCCGCAGACCTCATCGAGGCGGAGCTGACCGGTGGTTCGGGGCGGCGCGGATAAGTGGCGGATAGCGGGGCAAGCCATCAGGTTCCACGTTTACCGTGAAGTCCCGGCACATTTTAGGTAACGGTCCGGTCGTTTCATAACGTTGGGGTAACGCCGGTCCCGCGAGGTGGACGCATTGACTCTGTTGCCGGGTTGGACCGTTACCCCCTGCGAAAGGTTGTGGTCGGCGCTTCTTGTTCCTCGGATGAACGAAACCCAAGCTGGGTGTGAATTCATTTCGAACGCCAGGAAGTTGACCCATGCGCCGAGACATACCCGACCTCGCGGAAGTGCGCCGCGTCACGCAGAAGAAGCGGGACGCCTGGTGGACCGTGCTGCTCGTCGACCCGGTCGCCACACCGTTGGTGCGGCTGACCGCGAAGTACACGAGGATCACACCCAACCAGCTGACCTGGGGTGCCTTCGTACTGGGTCTGGTCTCCGCCGCCTTCTTCGCGCTCGGCGACTGGCGCTGGCTGATCGCCGGCGCCGTCGTCTACCACCTGAGCTTCATCCTCGACTGCATGGACGGCAAGGTCGCACGGCTCACCGGCCAGGGGTCCGTGTTCGGGGCCTGGCTCGACTTCGTCTTCGACCGCGTCCGGGTCGCAGCCTGCTCGGTGGCCCTGATGGCAGGGCAGTACCACCGCACCGGCGAGACCTTCTACATCTGGCTCGCCGCCGCCGTCATCGGCTGCGACGCCCTGCGCTACATCAACTCCCTGGAGACCTTCAAGGTCCGCCACACCATGCGCAAGCAGATCAAGGCCCGGCTGCGCGAGGCCCGCCGCGCCGAGAACGAGCGGGAACTGGCCTTCATGGAGGACCTGCTGCGCGAGAACCCCGAGGCCGACATCGAGCAGGACCTGCGCACGGCCACCGCCGAGGTCACCCAGGCCGCGCCGCAGACCCAGGTCGTCGACCTGCACCAGGAGTTCCGCCGCCGCTTCCCCGCCTATCTGCGCGTCCGGTCCTTCCTGCTGCGCCACCGGGTCCGCCCCCACCTGATCAGCGGCATCGAGTTCCAGATGGGCGTCTTCATGATCGGCCCGTTCATCGACTCCGTGATGATGGCGACCATCGTCTCCGGCGCCCTGCTGCTCGTCTTCGAGCTGGCCATCGTCTACAAGCTGCTGCTCTCCACCCGCGACTTCACCCGCACCCTGGACTCCTTCGACCGGGGGGACATGGCCGCGGCCGCCTGAGCCGGTCGGCCCGACGGGGACACGCACGGGGGTACGGACGGGGCCGGAGGCGATGACATCGCCTCCGGCCCCGGCCCGAACCCCCCCCCCGGGGCGAGGGGGAACCACACGTACAC